>JAYSWB010000010.1:0-7463 GCA_043718245.1 bacterium | reverse complement strand
TCCCCCATCACAAACCCATTTACAATTATTTGGTGTGAAGTTCCAAGCTCTGCAGCCATTAACATTGCCTGCCAGATGGCTGATTGCTGTTTCAGATTATCTTGTCCACAATATTGAGTGGGATTTCCGCCTATCCAATACTTTTTAAATTTCTCTGAATCATTTGGCCAACCGAGAGCAGTAATATAATTCGCAAGGGCATCAAACCATACATACATGACATGGTCATCATCACCAGGAACAGATATTCCCCAAGCCATCTTGCTTTTTAAGCGTGAAATAGAAAAATCTTTTAAACCACGAGAAACCAGACTCTTGATTTCCTTCATGCGACTGTCAGGAATTACAAATGTCGAACTATTTTCATATAAATCAAGAAGTTTTTTTTCAAAAGCTGAAAATTTAAAAAAGTAATTTTCCTCATCAATTATTTGAATTTCCAGATTTAGGTGGTCGTTACACTTTCCATTTGTTAGGTCAGAATCGGTTTTTTCAAGTTCACATCCAACACAGTATTTTGTCTGGTATTGTGCTTTATAAATAAATCCATTTTTTTCAACAATCCTCCAGAATTCCTGCGCCCCTTTTATATGCTCTGGACTAGTAGTACGGCTGAAATGGTGCTCATTTGTTACACCTAATTTATCTAAAAGATTTCTAAAGTTTTCTGATCCATCATCTACATATTTCTGGATTTCTTTTCCTTCTTTTTTTGCAGCATCAAATAGTTTTTGGCCGTGCTCGTCTGTTCCAGTATTAAAAAATACATCAAATCCTTGAGATCGTTTATACCGAGCAACAGCATCTGCTCGCACGAATTCGAGTGCGTGGCCAGAATGTGGTTTTGCATTCACATACGGCAAAGTGGTTGTGAGATAAAAAGTTTTAGACATTGAATTGTTTGTTTATTGTAGCTTAAAAGGCGTTTCATTTCTATTGACATATCTACTTAATCGACGTAATATACTGCGATATTGTTCATTGAGAGTGAAGTGTTTTTAGCTGTGCATTTTAGGACATTTTCAAAGTGCCTTAAAATGCACAGCTAAAGTGGCTGTGTTTAACCAACAAAAAGAAAGCACGTAAACTATGGCAAAACGTCCACATGTAAGAACAAAATCAGCTCCAACCAACGCAACCCCTCACAATCGGCGTCGGGGATTCATCATCAGAAGTAGGCAAGGCCGCACCAAGGATGTAGCCGGAAAGTTATTCGGTGGCCAGCTCCCAAAGCCAAAGAAGGCCGGTCGTAATAGTCGGAAGAAACACGGCGCAAGCGAAGTCACCCTCAGCGAAGTTGCCATCGCGAAACTCGCGGCGGAAACCAGGGCGGCTCAGGCGGATGTGAAGGCGAAGACGAAAAAGGAAGACAGCCGGGCGTTCGATGCCGAGGATCCTACTATGAGGGATGCAAAGTACCGCATCGTGGGAAAGAAAAGTACTACTCGCTTCGCACCGAGGGTTTGGATCGCAGAGGGTCATCTTCCCCACATCCTGAAGCAGGAAGACAGTGGAAGGTTTGCAAACATCCTCGAGCTGACCATCGAGATGTCGGTCGGAAACGCGTGGTACGTCATGTCCCACTCAGAGTTCTTGAAGCAGGTTCGCGAGCAACTTGCGGTTCCCGCATAGCACCACCCACAAAATCAAAAGGCGCGCGACTCTAATTCGTACAGGGTCGCGCGTCTCTTTTTTTGTGAAAAGCTCCTTAGTACTGACTACTGCCACTCACATATGTTGAATATTCGCCACCAGATCCAAAGCTTTGAGAAAGTGTTTGTAAGTCTTGTTGGATTGAATTGATAGTAGTTCCATCAAATAAGCTGCCGGTTTGTGATAAACCCTTTGTTGCTTGGTATTGCTGTAAAGCTAATTTAGTTTTATCACCAAAATAAATATTAGAATAGATTCCGTTGTAAAAACCTTTCCATCTTAAGAAACACTTTAAGTGGCGATTTCCATGGTGCACACTTCCCGGACTAAGACTTGCACTTATAAATTCACGCACATTACTTCTTGGAGAAGGACAATCTACTTGTCCCCAATCCTCGTTATTGGTATTTGAAGGAACACTCCATGTGTAAATACTCGGAATTGTATTTGAACCTATATCTGCAATAACTGCCGCCCTGGTTAATTGATCAAAATTTCCATTCAATGGAATACCTTTTGCTAATTGGTATAGCTCAATCGCATGTGAAGTTTCTTTCCCGAAATAACCTTGAATATAGCCAGATGGTATATAACCCTTATAAATTAGAAAATTCTGAAGAACAGCAACATCATTACCTGCATTAGCGCTTATTATTCTTAAGTCCCGCTTGAACACACTTGCCCCGAAACTTGGGTATACACTATTTACATTTGAAGATGCTGAAGTACCTGAATTTGTCGTACCGTTAGAATTTGAGGTTGAATTACTTGTATTTTGCACATTTGAATTTACCTGAGTACCACTTCCCATATCCTCAATAACAGCCTTCGTTGTCATAGGACCAAAAGATCCACTAGATGAAATACCTTTAGTAGCTTGATAATTTGCCAATGCAGTTGATGTCTCATCTTCAAAAAGCCCTGGTGTATATCCTGTAAGGTCATACCCTTTTCCAATAAGGAAGTTCTGAAGAGCGGTAACATCCGGACCGGCTGACCCCCAATTTAAACCTCGATAGAATACGCTAGAACTTCCCCCGCCCGAGCTAGTACTTGTGCTTGTATTATTACTGTTACTATAAGTATTTGTATACGAAGCATTAATTTGAGCGCTTGAAGTTACAGTAATACTTGCACCACCATCAGCGAGGATTGCTTCACGAGTACGTGGACCTAGGTTTCCTGTCGCTCCAATGCCTTTTGTAGCTTGATATCTAGCCAGATCTCTTTGTGTAGGATAATCATATTGTCCTGATGTGTAACCACTTAAAGTGTATCCCTTTGAAATCAAGAATTTTTGAAGTGCAATCACATCATTTCCTACCTCTCCATAAGACATATCACGCTTAAAATATCCCGATGAAGCGTTCGAACCAGAGGAACCTGACGATCCAGTAGTTCCTGATGATCCTGTCGTACCTTGCGTAGACGGGGCAGAAATTGTGCCCGCTCCTACATCTGCAATTATTGCAGCTCGAGTTAACGGTCCAACGCTTCCTGTTGTTGAAATACCTTTTGTTCCTTGATATTTAGCAACTGCTGATTGAGTCCTATAATCGTAAGATCCTGAGACATATCCTGCGAGGTCATATCCCTTTGATAATAGAAAATTCTGGAGAAGGGTAACCTGAGAACCAGTTGATCCGAATGACATATTTTGTGTAAGGACCGCAGTGGTAGCTGTTGGATTTGATCCTGTTGTACCAGTTCCTGGTGTTGGAATTGCTCCACTGCCAACATCTGCATTAACTGCCGCACGAGTCTTTGGGCCAAAGTTTCCTGTTGATGAAATGCCTTTTGTCGCTTGATATCTGGCAAGCTCTGCCTGAGTCTCGTTACCATAATCTCCAGAGGTATAGCCAGTAAGGTCATATCCTTTTGAAATTAAAAAGTTTTGGAGAGCGACAACATCAGCACCTTCAGATCCGTATGAAAGGTTTTTAGTAAAGATACCTCCTGTGGCACTAGGGTTAGCTGTAGGTGATAGTTGAACGACGTTTGGTGTTGGAATTGTTCCGCTGCCGACATCTGCAATTACTGCCGCTCGAGTTATCGGGCCAAAGTTTCCTGTGGTAGAGATGTTTTTAGTGGCCTGATATTTTGCAAGTTCAGATTGAGTCTCCCAGTCAAAAGTCCCCGGGGTATAGCCTGTAAGGTCATATCCTTTCCAGATTAAAAAGTGTTGTAATGCTGCAACACTTGATCCAGCAGCACCCACAGAGAGGTTGCCGGTAAAAACAGATGCTGAGGCGCCTGCTTCTACTTTGCTAATTGTAAGAGAAAATAATAAAACTAAAACAATACCCCCCCCGAAAACACGATTAATAGCTGTCTTCATAAATAAAATATTAATTTTGTTAAATAATATATTAATTATACGTTTTTATATTTTACCTGTAAAGCAGAAAAACACCGATTGTCTCGCCCCAGCCGAACCGTCAGTGTTTTTTTACTAAACCTTACTTCGCCTCAGCATCATGAACCTTCTCATCAGTCCCGTCCTCCTCTGTCTTTGGCGCTTCAGCCCCAGCCTTTGACATTGCCTCTCCAATCTTTGAAAGCTCTGTCGAAAGTGCCTCAGTTGCAGACTTCAACACCACCATATCAGTTCCCTCTTTGGCCTTCTTTGCATCAGCAATTTTTGCTTCAATAGAAGAAACTATTTCTGCAGAAACTTTTTCCTTATTATCTTTTACTGCTTTTTCCGCTGTGTAAATTAATTGCTCTGCGATATTTCTAGTTTCAACCTCTTCTTTTTTCTTTTTATCATCGGCATCATTAATTTCTGCGTCTTTTTTCATCCGTTCAATATCATCTTTCGAAAGCCCCGACGAAGCTTCGATGCGAATTGATTGCTCTTTGTTAGACGCTTTGTCTTTTGCCTTCACGTTCAAAATTCCGTTTGCATCAACATCAAATGAAACTTCTACTTGGGGCATCCCTCTCGGCGCAGGTGGGATTCCGTCTAGAATAAATCGCCCTAGAGATTTGTTATCTCTTGCCATCGCGCGCTCTCCTTGGAAAATGTGGATCTCAACGGATGTTTGATTGTCAGCAGCTGTTGAAAAAACTTGCGAACGAGATGTTGGAATAGTTGTATTCTTGTCGATTAATTTTGTCCCGACCCCGCCCATAGTTTCGATTCCAAGTGACAATGGAATAACATCAAGAAGTAAAATATCCTTCACATCCCCGCTTATAATTCCACCTTGGATGGCCGCGCCTAGCGCCACTACTTCGTCCGGATTGATTGATTTGTTTGGTTCCTTTCCAAAGTATTCTTTTACAATCTGCTGTATTTTTGGCATTCGAGTCTGTCCTCCAACCAAAACTATTTCGTTAATCTCTGAAACCTTGAAAGGTGAAGCTTCAAGCGCCCTCTTTGTAATCTGCATCGCCCGAGTCAAGAATTCATCTGCAATTTCTTCCAATTTTGCTCTTGTGATCTTCATAACCAAGTGCTTTGGGCCATTCGCATCAGAAGTAATAAATGGAATATTAATTTCAGATTCAGTGGCAGTAGACAATTCGATCTTGGCTTTTTCTGCGGCTTCGTCCAATCGTTGCATCGCAAGAGCATCCCCTCGGACATCAATCCCGCTGTCCTTCTTGAATTCATCTGCAATCCAGTTCAAAACCTTGTAGTCGATATCTCGTCCTCCTAATCGGTGATCTCCATCAGTTGATTTTACTTCTACAACATCATCTCCTACCTCTAGAATTGAAATATCAAAAGTTCCTCCTCCAAAGTCGAAAATCGCAATTTTTTCATCCTTCTTTTTATTAAATCCGTAGGCAAGAGCCGCTGCAGTTGGCTCATTAATAATTCGCTTTACATCAAGACCTGCAATTCGCCCAGCGTCCTTTGTTGCCTGTCTTTGAGAGTCATTAAAATATGCAGGGACAGTAATAATGGCTTCGGTGATTTTCTCGCCGATCTTGGCTTCAGCATCATTTTTTAACTTTGTAAGAATCATTGCAGACACTTCTTCTGGCGAGTAGTCCTTGTCGCCCATTTTTACTTTTACTCCGCCGTTTTCAGCCTTAAGCACTTGATATGCGATCGTCTTCATGTCAGCTTGAATGCCCGCCTCATCAAAGCTGTGACCAATGAAGCGCTTGATCCCCTGAACAGTATTCTTTGGATTAGTAACAGCCTGGCGCTTTGCTAGAAGCCCCACAAGTCGTTCATTAGTTTTTGAAATCGCAACAATAGAAGGGGTAGTACGAGCTCCCTCTGCGTTTTCCAAAATTTTAGGATCCCCTGCTTCCATGATAGCGACTGCCGAGTTTGTTGTTCCTAGATCGATTCCGATGATTTTTGCCATATTTTATTTTTTAAATTAATTTTGTTTTATTATTATACAGTGTCTGTCAAGTTCTTGCTTTCATACACCGCCACCATCGCCGGTCTTATGATTTTCTCTCCTGTTTTGTAACCTTTCTGAAGTACCCCAGCGATTGTTCCATCCTGTGTTTTATCCTCTGTTGCAACCACTTTAATTGAATGATGTAAATTTGGATCAAAAGTTTCCCCAACCTCGCAAAATCCTGTAATATTATTTTTATTAAAGACCGCAAGAACTTTTTGATAGATACCTTCTACTCCATTTCTCCACTCTTTTGAAACGCTCTCCCATTTTTCCTTATCCGCCATAGCTTGCTCGAAAGAATCCAGGATTGGTAGAAGCTCTTCGGCAAAATGCATATTGGCATATCGGATCATCTCGATTTTTGATTCATCATCTCTCTTCTTGGCATTTACATAATCTGCCTTCATGCGCTGCATAGATTCGAGATATTCCATCTTGGCCAATTCGACATTTTTAAGCTTTTCACGGAGCTTTTTTACCGTATCTTTTGCCGTCTCACCCTCCTCTTCAAAGACGATATCGTCCTCGCCTTCAGTGTCAGATACCACAACCTCCTCCTCTAAGGGCTTTATATTGTCATCTTTTTTCATAAGTAGGGGTATTTTAGTGATTTTTGGGCAGCTTGGCAAGTTTTTGTATGAATAGATCTTCAGAAATTATTTATGGGGATTTAAGATGACTTGTTGATAATATTGAGATGGGAGTAGAAATAACCATTAAGGCTCGGGAATTTATTAATTCTCTTGCTGATGAAAATCATGGGCGTGCGATTAAATTAGCCAAATTATTAGAGAAATTCGGAAGCAATTTACGTATGCCCTCTAGTAAAAACATTTCAAGAAATATTTTTGAATTAAGAGATTTAGGCGATAGTAGTATTAGACTTATTTATACCTTTAAAAACAAAAAAGCCTATATTTTCTATGGATTTATTAAAAAGTCTAATAAAATAATGAAAAGGGATTTACTACAAATACACAAAATGCACCGAAACTTGTAAATATTACTTATATGTAATACACTTAACATATGAAAACAATCACTCTTGAACAACTAATGAAGGAGAGCTTTAAAAACCCAAAATTTAAAAAAGCCTATGACGATCTCGGCCCTGAATTCGACTTGATTGAACAAATTTTACAAAAAAGAATCCAAAAACACATCACCCAAAAACAACTTGCCAAAAGACTAGGGACCAACCAATCAGCGGTCTCTCGACTAGAGTCTGGAACATACAATCCCTCTCTTAAATTCATGAAAAAATTAGCGAAGGCACTTAACAGTAAACTAGAAATTCGATTTGTATAAACTACAACACAGAAATTTAGAAAGCGAACTCTAACGTAATGGTTCAATAGCTTGGACGCACCACATCATTTAAACTAAGTTCATGGCATATACAAAGAACCCTCACATGCCGAAGGTGCGTCGTGAGGC
>JAYSWB010000009.1:0-7504 GCA_043718245.1 bacterium | reverse complement strand
CCTCACGACGCACCTTCGGCATGTGAGGGTTCTTTGTATATGCCATGAACTTAGTTTAAATGATGTGGTGCGTCCAAGCTATTGAACCATTACGTTAGCATTGACACAATAGTATTTATAATTTATAGTTTAACTTAGAAGTAAAGGGTTGGTATCGTAATCACGACACCAAAATGTGTGGACTTCGAAAACACAAAACGTCACCCAAAAAAACCAATGATTGGATTATCTCAAGACCTCGGAGCAGAGCAGCGCCTAGAGCAAGAATTAGTTCGACTCGAAATCGAGATTCAAGACTTGCTCACTCAAGACCATGACCCTCGAAGTGGCACCTATGGAGGCTGGGAAGTTGCACTCGAAGGATCGTGGCTCCATGACCCGTCACCTATCACAGCACACGAGATCGAGGCCTTGCGCCAGGGGAAGAATGCCCAGCACTACATCATACCTACTGACCGCCTATGCGTCGCTGAATACGACGCCGGCATCATGCAGATTATCCTCACCGTCGGCTGGCCAAGAACCCGCGGAGAGACGGATGAATACGGTTCGACCGATGCTGCTGGACTTCCACTTCCTGCGCGGCGGCTCACCAGCCTGAGTCAACTCGAAGCAGAATAGGTACTCCACGAAACAACTACCGCCACCTCGGCGAAACAAGAAAACCGCTTGTCCTCGAGGTAAGCGGTTTTTCTTTTTATCTAACTTTTTCCTTCACCTTTTTCCCCTTAACCTCTCCCTCCTCCACATCATGCCTCACCAGCCCATCCTTCACCAAATGCGCCGCGATTTTCTTCCCCTTCTTAACTTCAAAAGAAAATTCTACCGGAGTCGTACCCTTCTTTATATCCACCTCAATAGTCCCCCCTCTCATAACTCCTTCCGTAATCATTAAAGATGCAACGGGTGTCAAAATCTTATTCTGAATCAATCTCTTCAACGGTCGTGCACCATACTGCGGGTTATACCCTTCCTTCGCCAAGTAATCCATCACGCTTTCAGAAATATTCATCACAATTTCCTTTTCATTCAACCTACCCTTCACCTTGCCAACCTCTATATCCACAATTTTTCGGATCGCTTCATGGCTCAAAATATCGAAAATAATTACTTCATCTAATCGGTTCAAAAATTCCGGTCTAAAATGATCTTTCAATGTCGCATTTACCTTCTCTTTCACTTCTTCGTATTGAACCTTGTCATCATGACTAACTGCAAAACCAATCTTTTGCATGTTATCAATATATTGTGCACCAATGTTTGAGGTCATGATAATAATTGTATTTCTAAAGTTCACCACGCGACCCTTCGCGTCAGTTAGTCTTCCGTTGTCCAGTACTTGGAGCAACACGTTGAAAATTTCCGGATGAGCTTTTTCAATTTCATCAAATAGAATTACCGAGTACGGTCGGTGGCGCACCATTTCCGTAATAGTTCCGCTCTCCTCATGTCCCACATAGCCCGGTGGCGCACCTAAGATTTTTGAAACTGAATGTTTCTCCATGAATTCAGACATGTCGACACGAATCAGAGTTTTCTCATCATCAAACATTAATTTCGCAAGTGCTTTTGTTAATTCAGTCTTTCCAACACCAGTTGGGCCTAGGAAAATGAATGAACCGATTGGTCGCGCTGGGTCTGCAATTCCCGCTCTAGAGCGCTTTATAGTCTCAGAAATCTTCTTAACCGCTTCGTTTTGGCCAATGACTACTTTTTGCAAGTCTTCTTCCATGCGGGACAACTTTTTAGCTTCCTCTTCAAGCATTCGAGAAACTGGAATTCCAGTCCATTTTGCAACAACCTCTGCAATATCGTTTTCATTTACTTCTTCTCGAAGAATTCGACGAGTTGATTGTAACTTTTTCAGTTTCTTCATTTTAGAATCCAAATCTTTTTCAAGAAAAGGAATTTTTCCATAGCGAATTTCGGCTGCTTTTGAAAGGTCGGCTTTGGCTTCGGCTCGTTCAGCTTCTTGTCTTAAACTTTCTAATGATTTTTTAATCTCCTTAATGCTCGAATGTGCTTCTTTTTCATTTGCCCAACGTGATTCGATTTCTGAAGTCTGATCTTTCATGTCGGCAATCTGGACCTCGATGTCTTTGATTCTAGTTTTTGCGCTTTTTGAGGTATTGATTTCATTTTTCAAAGCTTCCTTTTCAATTTCAAGACCCATGATTTTTCGATGGGAAGTTTCAAGGTCCGCTGGTTTGTTTTCAAGCGAAATTTTGAGTCGTGAGGCTGCTTCGTCTATAAGGTCAACCGCTTTGTCAGGTAAAAATCGATCACTGATATATCGGCTCGATAAGTTTACAGAGGCAACGATTGCATCATCAGTAATTCGTACTCCGTGATAGAGCTCGTATTTTTCCTTTAGCCCACGCATGATTGAAATCGCATCTTCGATAGAAGGTTCGTTTAAATATACCGGCTGGAATCGGCGTTGAAGAGCAGGATCTTTTTCAATATGTTTTTGATACTCCTTTAAGGTTGTCGCACCGATTGCGCGAAGTTCTCCTCTAGAAAGCGCCGGCTTTAACATATTCGAAGCATCAAGAGACCCTTCAGCCGCGCCTGCTCCTACAATTGTATGTATTTCATCAATGAACAAAATCACCTTTCCTTCAGCGCGTTCGATTTCTTTTAGAATAGTTTTCAAGCGCTCTTCGAATTCTCCGCGGTATTTTGTACCCGCAACCAAGACCCCGAGATCAAGTGAAACCAGTTCTTTGTCTTTCAAAGATTCAGGCACATCGTTCATGGCGATACGATTCGCCAAGCCTTCTGCAAGTGCAGTTTTTCCAACACCGGCCTCTCCAATTAAAATAGGGTTATTTTTAGTTCGTCGTGACAAGATCTGAATTACGCGCGCGATTTCCGAATCGCGACCGATAACCGGATCCAACTTGTGCTCGCGCGCCAAAACTGTCAAATTACGAGTGTATTTCTGCAGAGCTTTAAATTTATTTTGTTTTTCGCCACCACCATTTGTTTTGGTAGTTTTAACAGCTTCGAGAGCGCGCAATACACTTTCGCGGTTTAATTTAAATTTTGCCAATAAATCTCGCGCCGCACTTTTCACATCCAATAACGCCACAAACAAATGTTCAACTGAAACGAAATCGTCTTTTAATTCTGCCGCAATTTTTGCAGAAACCTCGATTGCCTGTGCCATGTCAGGCGTCAAATACAATTGATACGAAGGAGAAATGGTTGCAGATGATTGTCCAGTTTCGATTGCCTCTAAAACATTGTCTGTTAACAACACCAAATCAGTGTCTAACTTTTCCAAAATAGAAATAACCAAGCTCTCCTCCTGTACAATCAAGGCAGTTAAAAGATGCATCGGATTTACGTGGTTTTGACCGCGTTCAATGGCCAATTCGTGAGCCTTACGGATCACCTCTTTGGCTTTGGTTGTAAATTGGTTAAATGCGGGTATTTCGGGCATATGCAGTCATTATAGCATAGTGGTCAAGTTTTTTAGAAAACGAACCAGAAGTGGTGTCCACTTGATTCCAAAAAGCTTTCTGGTATTATTGTAAGCGTTCCCTTATGGGGCTTTTAAGACCTAGAAAACTAGGCTGGACTGACAAGGAACGATTGCAAGTTCGTCAGAACCCATTTTAGAGACCGCGAAAGCGGTCTCTTTGCTTTTTATAAAGAAACTACTTGCTTGTAAACAACTTCCCCAAAACACCTTTCAACTTCTCCACCTCCCTCTTGGTAGTAAACCTCCCCAAAGTAATCCTCAAAGACGACCGCGAACAATTTTTATAATACTCTCTCTGATTTTCATCTTCATTATTAAAAGTTTCCCCTAACGCAGCGACAACTTGTGAATACGAATCCTCTCTCTGTGCATGACACGAAGTAACCGACGAAACACAAACACCTTTCGCGTCTAATTGCAAAACCATAAATTCTGCATCTTTCCCAGGCAAACAAACATTTATATTATTCGGCAACCTTGCAGACAACGACCCATTCACACCTAAATCCGGAATTTGATCGAGCATCCAATTTAATAAATCGTCTCTCAATGTAGCGATACGCAAAACTTCTTTTTCTTTCTCTTCTATAGAAATTTTCAATGAAAAAGCAAACCCCGCAAACTTCGCCACATCCTCCGTCCCCGCACGCTTCCCCTTTTCCTGATCCCCTCCATAAACTTGTGGTGCCAACACAATCCCCCGTCTCACATACAAAACCCCAGATGACCTCGGACCATAAAACTTTGAAGAATCCAGCGTCATCATATCGACTCCGAGTGATGGCACCCTTAATGAAAGAAAATTAACCGCCTGACACGCATCCGTATGAAAATATGGTAAAGCCAGATTATCGCGACCTAAAGATTTTTTATAAGATCGTAACGCCTTCGAAATTTCATGAATCGGCTGAACAGTTCCAATTTCATTATTTGCGTACATAACAGTAACTAGCACAGTTTGTGCTTTGAGTGCTGCTTTAATTTTCTTTGGTGAAATAATCCCATCAGGTTCAACTGGGACGATTGTCACTTCTACTCCATTTTTTTCTAAAGTTTTTATCGCTTCTAAGACCGAAGGGTGCTCAATCGTCGAAACTACCACATGAGGCTTGAGTGTCACAGAAACTTCATCACTTTTATTTGCTGAAAAAGTTCTCTCTACTTTTGACCATAACGCATTTACTGTTCCGAGAATTGCTAAATTATTCGATTCCGTGCCACCTGATGTAAAAATAATTTCATCAGAATGCACCTCAAGACACTTCGCAATTTCCTCCCTTGCCCCCTCTAAAACTTTCTGGGCCTCTACCCCATCCTTATATAAAGAAGAAGGGTTCGCTGAAAACACCTTGGTAACACGGTTCATAAGCTTAACCACCCTCTTATCCACTGGTGTCACCGACGCATAGTCAAAATACAGGCGACTTCGCTTCTTCCACATTCCTTTCCAATAAGCCAGTAACTTCATATATCCACTATACAAAAAAGTTATCGAACTGTATACTTTTTAAATATGCAGTTTAATTTTGATATTTCCACTTTGGTTTTCGATTTGAAGGACGTCGTGCTTGCAGTTATTGCATTAATTTCTCTTTCTATTGCAATTTTTACAAGAAGTAGGATGAAAAAAATGTTGAAGGGTACAAAACCTGTTACTTTGGAAAAGTCTGTCATGGAAATTGTGAAAGGTTTACAGGACCTCGAGGACTTTCGAGAAGATGCAATCAAAATTTTTAAGCAATACAATTCAAGAATCAGTACATCGGTTCGAGCGGTTGAGACTCTTAGATATAACGCATTCAAAGGAATGGGCACTGGTGGAAATCAATCTTTTACTTCAGTTTTTTCAGATGAACATGGTGATGGATTAATTATTACAGGACTTTTTGCAAGTGAGAGCATGCGAGTATTCGCAAAACCTATGATTGCATTTGAATCTCAATTTGAATTGACGCACGAAGAACATGAGGCAGTAAAGTTGGCAAAGGAGAAGGTGGTGAAGCATCATAGGGAGTAGGATTGCTAATACCGTCTTTTTCTTGTATATTTAAATTCCAAAATCGCCTTAATTTAAGGCCATTTTTGCTTTATGAAGAAAATCCCTATCGAAAACAAAATAACTACTCGCCCCCCTGTTGTTGTCATCATGGGCCATATTGACCATGGAAAGTCTACTCTCTTGGATTTCATCCGAAAATCAAACGTTGTTGATGGCGAAGTCGGCGGAATCACTCAGAAAATGTCTGCATACGAGGTACTTCATAAAGACAAAAAAATTACCTTCCTCGACACACCTGGTCACGAATCATTTGGTGCAATTCGCGCACGAGGTGCTTCTGCTGCAGATATTGCGATTTTAATCGTCTCAGCGGAAGACGGAGTAAAACCTCAAACTATCGATGCATTCAAAGCCATCAAAACCGCGAAACTTCCCTACATCGTCGGTATCAGCAAAATCGACAAGGACAATGCCAACATCGAACGTACAAAAATTTCTCTGGCTGAACATGAAATTTACGTTGAAGGATACGGAGGGGACATTTCATTTGTACCATTTTCAGGAAAGACCGGTGCAGGCATCGACGATCTTCTTGATATGATTCTTTTGACTGCCGAAGTCGAGAACTTTACGACTGATGTCAACGCTCCTGCAGAAGCAATCGTTATCGAATCGAATCGCGACAGGAATCGCGGAATTTCGGCGACTTTGATAATCAAAAATGGAACTCTTGAAACAGGATCCTTCGTAGTTGCCGGTCCCTCTTTCTCTCCAGTTCGCATCATGGAAAACTATTTGAATAAGCCTATCAAGTCCGCGACCGCCGGTTCCCCAGTTCGAATTATTGGATGGAGCGAACTTCCACAAGTCGGCGGAGAGTCTTTTATGTTTAAAAGCAAAAAAGAAGCCGAGGCTTTTATTGAGAAGGTAAAAAATGAAAACGCGGAGACAAAAAGTGGACGATCAGCAGATGATAACAATCAAGACACCGCGAACGTGCCTATCCTTATCAAGGCCGATACTTCAGGATCTCTTGAAGCGCTTAAATACGAAATTGGAAAATTGCAGGTTGACCGTGTAAACTTAAAAATTGTTGGTTCTGGCCTTGGAGACATTCAAGAAAACGACATTAAAATGGCTGCAGGAAAAATTGGGACATTAATCATTGGGTTTAATGTAAAGACTGAGGGTACCGCTAAAACAATTGCTGAAAAACTGGCTCTAGAAATTCACACTTTCGATATTATTTATAAGATGACAGAATGGCTTGAAGAATTAGCTAAAACCCGCACACCTCGTGTTGAAATAGAAGAGCAAAAAGGAAACTTAAAGGTGTTGAAGATTTTTAGTGTTACAAAAGACAAATATGTTCTAGGTTGTCGATGCGAATCGGGATTGGTAAACACCGACGATCAATTCAAATTGATGCGTAGAGGATCTGAGATTTCTCGAGGACGTATTCGGGAACTTCAACAGCAAAAAAGCAAAGTTGGCGAAGTCACTGCTGGCGAATGCGGACTTATGGCTGAATGTAAGATGGAAATTGCTCCTGGAGACTACTTAGAAATTGTTCATAACGTTATAAAATAATATGGATAAAACGGAACGTATTGAAGATATGATTCGCGCACTTGCTGGAAATTTTTTGGCGCGCGAAATAAATAGAACTAGCCTTGTAACTGTCACCAGGGTAGTTCGTTCTGACAGAGGACAGCAGGCAACAATCATGCTCTCAGTTCTTCCTGAAAAAGCAGAGGCAGCCGCCCTATCTTTCTGCAAAAGAAAACGAACTGAGTTCCGTGAATTCGTAAAGAAAAATTCACGATTCCGAGTTATCCCTACTTTTGACTTTGAAATCGACATGGGTGAAAAGAATCGAAACTTGATCGAAAAAGCCATGATTGAAACTGAAAATAGAATCAAAGAAACTGAGTTCAACAAGTAAGTGCACCACTCTGTTAACCTAGAGTGATATGAATTACAAGCATTTAAGCATCGAAGAACGCGAAAAGATT
>JAYSWB010000008.1:0-7539 GCA_043718245.1 bacterium | reverse complement strand
TCCCTCTAAACTTGTTAAAATATGCCATTTCCTTAATTGCTTAAAGAGTGCCATATGTATGTGAACTTATGCAGTTCAATTTTGCCTTTTAAAATATCATGCTAGAATAACCACCATGCGACAATCACAACTTTTCACCAAAACACGTAGGGAAGCGCCTTCTGATGAAGTAGCTAAAAACAGTCAATTGTTAATCCGTGCTGGCTTTATCCAGAAAATGACGGCAGGGGTGTATTCGTTCTTACCATTAGGTTTACGAGTTTTAAATAAAATAGAAAAAATTATCCGTGAAGAAATGAATGCAATTGGTGGACAGGAACTTCATCTTGCAGCTTTGCAGGAAAAATCTCTTTGGGAAAAAACTAATCGATGGGATGATGCGGTGGTAGATAACTGGTTCAAGACAACTTTGAAGAATGGGAATGAAATGGGATTAGGGTTTACACACGAAGAGCCGCTGACAAATTTGATGCGTGATCACATTCGATCGTTCCGTGATTTGCCTGTTTATGCTTATCAATTTCAGACAAAGTTTCGTAACGAGACACGAGCCAAAAGTGGTATTTTACGAACCCGTGAATTTTTGATGAAGGATTTGTATTCTTTTTCTAAAGACGAAAAGGAACACGAGGTTTTCTATGATCGCATGAAGGTAGCTTACGCCAATATCTTTAAGCGAGCAGGAGTAGGGGATATTACTTTCATAACCTTTGCATCGGGAGGGTCTTTTTCAAAATATTCTCACGAGTTTCAAATGTTAACTGACGCGGGTGAGGATATTATTTATTATAATAAAAAGAAAGGTGTTGCTGTGAATAAGGAAGTTTACACAGACGAAGTCTTGGCAGAGATGGGTTTGAAAAAATCTGACATGACAGAAGGAAAGGCGGTAGAGGTTGGGAACATATTTTCACTAGGTACAAAATTTTCTGGACCACTTGAACTTGTGTACAAAAATGATGAAGGAAAAAATATTCCGGTCATTATGGGTTCGTACGGAATCGGAGTTCCACGATTAATAGGATCTATAGTTGAAGCTTTGGGAGATGATAAAGGAATTGTTTGGCCAACAGAGGTTTCACCATTCGCAGTTCACATTATCGCCATGAAAACTGAAGGAGCGGTCATTGAAGCTGCGGAAAAACTTTATAAAGAATTGAGTGATATGGGGTTGGAAGTGCTATTGGATGATAGAGATGCTCGTGCAGGAGAGAAATTTGGCGATGCAGATCTAATTGGAATTCCACTTCGCATAACTATTGGAGAGAAGTCAATTGCCGAGGGAAAATACGAATTTAAGGACAGAATTGCGGGAAAAGATGAGCTATTTGATAAAGATCAATTAATGGCTTATATTGGTAAGCGTAATGTTTAAAAAACTCCGCGAACGAATAAATCGCAGTCTATCTAATGAAATTGGTATTGATTTGGGTACTGCAAATACTCTTGTGTACGTGTCTGGAAGGGGCGTGGTGATCAATGAACCCTCTGTGGTGGCTGTGAACCAGAAGACTGGAAGGGTTGTGGCGGTGGGCGAGCAGGCGAAGGCGATGCTGGGGAGGACGCCGGCACATATCGTGGCGGTGCGACCATTGGTTGACGGCGTCATCTCAGACTTTGAAATTACAGAGGAGATGCTCGCGTATTTAATTAGAAAGGCTGAGGGTCTGTCTAAAAAAATGTTAGGACCTCGTGTTGTAATTGGCGTGCCGTACGGAGTGACTAATGTAGAGAGGCGCGCCGTCCGTGATGCCGCGAAAAATGCCGGCGCGCGCGAAGTACATATTATAGAAGAGCCAATGGCAGCAGCGATTGGGATCAGACTTCCGGTAAAAGACGCAACGGGCAGTATGGTTATTGATATCGGTGGAGGAACAACTGACATTGCAGTGATTTCACTTGGAGGAATTGTACGAGCAAAAAACTTGAAGGTTGCAGGTGATAAGTTTAACACGGACATCATTTCATATATTCGAAATGAATTTAAAATACTTATTGGAGAAAAAACTGCAGAGAGCGTCAAGATGGCGATTGCTTCTGTAATTCCCACTAACCCACCACTTGAGGCTGCTATTCGAGGGCGAGACTTGGTGACTGGACTTCCTCGTGAAGTAGTTATAACGGATGCTGATATTCGCGAAGCGATCGGTGCCTCGATTGACACTTTCCTTGATGCGGTAAAAGAAGTAATCGAAACCACGCCACCTGAAATTCTTTCCGACGTCATGCATAATGGAATTCACCTAACCGGAGGGGGTGCGCTTATTAAGGGTATTGCTACGGTTTTGTCTGAACACATTGGAATGCCAGTTTATGTTTCAAATGATCCACTAACAGCAGTGGCGCGAGGGGCGGGGATTGTGCTTGAGGACTTAGATACATATCGTGATATATTAATAGATAACGAAGATGAAATACCTCCAAACCGATAGACGAAAGAATAAATTTTTTGGACGCGATCGCATTGTCGGTGTGATTTTCGGTGCGGCCCTTATTCTTCTTGGAAGTTTATTTTCTGAAAGTCTGGTTTCAGGAATTGTAAGGGTAAAAAATGTTTTTAATTTTAATAAGCCGGCACCTCAATATTTTGAAGCAAATCAAAGTCCTGAATATTTGAATACAAAAATTACTGCTCTTGAATCAGAAAATGAAGGATTAAAAGTATTTCTAAATGCCAATGATGGATTAAATGTTAAGCGCACAAGAGGTAGTCTTTTTTCAGTCGCACAAAGGCCGCCGTTTTCTCCTTACGATTCAATTGTCGTAAACGGCGGCACCGAAAACGGTATCCAAGTTGATGACTTGGTTTTTGGAAGTCAAGATGTTTTGCTTGGTTACGTCACGGCTGTTTTTCCTACTAATTCAGTTGTTACTCTGTATTCTTCTTCGGGTCAGCGTCAAGAAGTATACGTTGGAACTTCATCGGAGGCGGTTGTCTCTGAAGGTAGAGGTGGCGGAAACTTTTATATAAAAGTGCCAAGCGAAACAAAAATATCTGTAGGTGACCCCATCGTCTGGCCATCCATGCAAAATATTCTCCTTGGTACTGTAAATAAGGTCGACTCTGTTCCAGGGGACGCCTTCGCGTATGTTCTCTTTAGGTCATTAATTCCAATTTATTCTATTCGATATGTCGAAATTATCCCAAGTAGTTTTTAATATTTTTATAATCGCATCCGTTTTTGTATTTCCATGGTGGATCTTTAGTATTGTATTGATTATTTCGATGTGGATTTTTGACAAGTATTTTTTCGCTATTTTTATAGGTTTTATAGCTGATTTACTATACGCAAGTCCATTTGTTCTCGATAATCAGAATTTAGTTTTAAAGTGGCCTTTTACTTTGACCATGACTTGTATTTTTGTCATCTTTGATTTGATTAAAAAAAGGATTAGAATCTAGATATGCCAACTTTCTCCGGCAAGTTTTTTAGAAGTAAAAAAAAATATGAAGCTCTCGATCCAGACGAGATTTTTCTTGATTCATCAAACTTGCCAGATTTTGATACCGATCAATTTGAAGGAAGAATTGAAAAGCCTATCAGCAGACGAACAATTTATGTTCTAGTCTTTCTCTTTCTTACCATAGGTGCAGGCTACCTGTACAGACTGGCTCATTTGGAAATCGTAAAAGGCGCTTACTACAAGAATATCGCCGAAAATAATCGCTTACAACGTTCGCTTATTTTCGGCGAGAGAGGGGTTATTTATGATCGAAATGGAGACATTCTAGTTAGAAATGCAATTAATCCAGACTTCTCGGACTTTGTAAAAAGATCATACAGAGAGACTTCAGGGACGCATCTTTTAACAGGCTATGTTAGGTATCCAAAGAAAGATAAGTCTGGTTTCTACTACAATACATCTTATTCAGGTCAAGATGGCATAGAAAAATATTTTGACAGTATTCTTGCTGGTGAAAATGGCTTAAAAATAACTGAGACGGATGTGATGGGAAATCCCGTAACAGATTCCGTTGTAAAACCAGAAAAGAAAGGTGATAACATTAAATTATCAATCGATCTTGGAATACAAGAGGCATTATATAAAATTCTAGCGGATACAGCCAGAAAAGCCGGATATGTTGGTGGTTCAGGCGCGCTTATGGATTTAGATACCGGAGAAATAATCGCTGCAGTTTCTTATCCAGAATATAATGCAAACATTATGACCGATGGAGGCGACGTCGAAACAATTAACAAGTATCAGACCAGTGCATCAAAACCGTTTCTTGATCGCCTTAGCTCGGGTCTATACGCACCAGGTTCAATTGTAAAACCAATGTTTGCTCTCGCCGCTCTTACCGAAAAAATCATTACTCCAGATAAAAAAATTCTAAGTACCGGAGAGCTCCGAGTCCCAAATCCATTTAAACCAGGAGAGTACACAGTCTTTAAAGATTGGCGTCGAAATGGCTGGACAAACATGCAAGAAGCCATTGCAGTATCTTCCGATGTATATTTTTACCAAATTGGTGGAGGGTTTATGGATCAGAAGGGTTTGGGTATTGTTAATATCGAAAAATATGCGCGAATGTTTGGATTTGGAAAATCACCAGAAAATAATTTCTTTTCGGGAAGCGATGGTGTAATTCCATCAATCGAATGGAAAGCGGAAAAATTTGACGGGGAAATTTGGCGAGTGGGTGATACTTATAACACTACAATCGGACAATATGGCTTTCAAGTAAGCCCAATTCAAGCCCTCCGAGCGGTCTCAGCTATTGCAACAAATGGACAGTTAATAATGCCTTCTATTATTTCAATTGATGACCCACATTCTCCCCATAAAAAAGTTTTTGAGCAGCTCCCATTAAATGATTTGAATGATTTTGACATCGTTAAAGAAGGAATGCGTATGACGGTCACTATGGGAACTGCCCAAAATCTGAACGTTCCATACATAAAAATTGCAGCCAAAACTGGTACTGCGCAGGTTGGTGTTTCAAACCAATTTATAAACTCTGCCATTATTGGATTTTTCCCTTATGAACAGCCAAAGTATAGCTTTGTTATTATTCTTGAACGTGCGCCGTCAACAAATACGATAGGGGCATCTGTCGCAATGCGCCAACTTGTAGACTGGTTAGCCATGAATAAGCCAGAATACGTTGGTCTTTCAGAGCCTTTTGGAAAGAGTGAGATGGTCGCTACTTCTACGGCTTCAACTGGGCAGGTTGAAGATATATTACCAAATGATATTGGGAGGTAGAGTATTTATTTAGACATAAATTAATCGAGTAGCCAAGTCTTTACGATTGGCTTAATAAGTAATACAATGTCGGCAATTAATAAATTGATGGGGGTGAAAGTTAATAATACAAACGACCCAATGTCGCAAAAAGAATATCTTACAAAAGAGCGCTTCAAGGAATTGACGGCAGAATTAGAACAACTAAAGACAGTCAAAAGAAAAGAAGTGGCAAAGGAACTGGAATACGCAAAATCTCTCGGAGATTTGTCTGAAAATGCCGAATACCAAGAGGCGCGAGAATCACAGGCGGCACTTGAGGACCGAATCACAGTTTTAGAAAGTGTTTTATCGCACGCTGAAATTGTCACAGCCCACCACAGCAGTATCGTAGAGGTAGGTGCTACAGTTCAGGTTAAAAAGGGCACCGAATCTGGAACTAAGACTTATACAATCGTAGGATCAGAAGAGTCCGACATGAAAACTGGAAAGATTTCGTTCAAGTCGCCACTCGGGCACGCACTTATGGGAAAGAAAAAAGGCGAGTCATTCACTTTTAACACTCCCGCTGGAATGGCAAAGTATACTGTGGTTTCTATTGACTAATGGGGTATACTATCTTTCATGTATTGGCCCGATAAAATCGTTAACGAAGTAAAAGAAAAATATAAAGATGTAATTGCGAGTGGAAAACCGCTTATTATTCGTGATGAAAAAACGGCATCTGGGCGTGTTCATGTCGGGTCCCTTCGAGGTGTTGCAATTCATGGAATTGTGGCAGAGGTTTTGGAGGAGCAGGGGATTAATTGTAAGTATCTTTTTGAGATAAATGATTTTGATCCAATGGATGGGTTGCCAGTTTATCTCGATGAGAAAACTTTTAAACCTTTTTTAGGAAAACCACTTTGTGATGTCCCATCTCCATCTCCAGAAACTAACAATGACCCGAGCAGTAAGAATTTACCAGTGGCTAAAAATTTTGCAGAATATTATGGCGGTGAATTTGTTGAGGTGATCGGGTCTATTGGATTTACTCCTGAAATATATCGCTCGTCTGATTTATACAAGAGAGGTGATTACAATCGTGCGATTCAATTAACTTTACAAAATGGCGAAAAAATCCGTGAAATCTATAAACGCGTTTCTGGATCTGTAAAAGAAGGTAAATGGCTTCCTGTAAATGTTATATGCGAAAACTGCGGGAAAGTTTCAACTACAGTCGCAGAAGATTTTACTTCTGGGGACGGTGAATATTCAGAGGTGGTTCAATATACATGCAGAGATTTGGACTGGACTACCGGTTGTGGACATAAAGGATCCGTTTCTCCGTACAATGGTAAAGCGAAGTTACCGTGGAAATTAGAATGGGCTGCCAAATTTGGAATTTTAGGAGTACATGTGGAAGGAGGCGGAAAAGACCACTCAACAAAAGGCGGTTCTCGCGATGTTGCAGAAACTATCGCCAGAGAGGTTTTTGGATACGAACCTCCGTACAATATTCCATATGAATTTTTTAATATTGCTGGAAAGAAAATGTCTTCTTCAAAAGGTAGGGGTTCTTTTTCAAAAGATATCGTTGACTTACTTCCGGCAGAAATTGTTCGATTGCTAATGCTTCAAAAGGAACCACAGCGAACAATTGAATTTGATCCAGAAGGAGACACAGTGGCGATTCTTTTTGATACTTATGACAAGTTTGCTACTGGATATTTTGCCAAAATAGAAGATGATTACAGCAGAATGTTTAAATTGATTCATCCAAAGGGCGAAAGTTTGATAGAGAGGGCCTTGCCTCGTTTCTCACAAATCGCATTCCTTTCCCAAATGAGACATTTGAATATTGAAAAGGAAGCGGAACATTTAGTCGGGCATGCATTAACAGATGAAGATAAAAAGGAGCTTAAGAAACGCCTTCATTATGCACAGGTTTGGATTGATACTTATGCTCCAGAGAATTATCAATTTGCAATACAGGAAAAATTGCCTGAAGGTATTGCTTTAAATGAAGTTCAAAAAAAGGCGATTGGATTAGTTTTGGAATATTTAAAATCTGTGGAGGTTATAGACGGGCAAGAGATGCATACAAAATTGCATGAAGTAAAAGAATCAACTCATATTAATCCAAAAGAATTTTTCGAGGCGATTTATATGTCTGTATTGGGAAAGAAAAGTGGTCCAAAGGCTGGGTGGTTTTTGAGTGTCATTGATCGGGAGTTTTTGGTGAAGAGGTTTGGGGAGGTGGTGTAGACCTTTCCCGACTTCTCCAAACTAGTACGACATTTCCAGTATTTCCCTAGCAGTTGTGGATAACTCACTCCTTGATTTGATGATATTTCCAGTAATTTTGCT
>JAYSWB010000063.1:0-8933 GCA_043718245.1 bacterium | reverse complement strand
TACAAACAAAACAGCATATAAGAGCCCGGTCAAAGGAGTTGACGAGTTCGACGCACTCTTACTAAAGCTTGCTTCACCTGACAAGATTAAGGAATGGTCTCATGGAGAAGTAACAAAACCTGAAACGATGAACTATCGTACTCAAAGGTCAGAAAAGAACGGTCTTTTCGATGAGAAAATTTTCGGTACTGAAAAAGATTACGAATGTTACTGTGGAAAATACCGAGGTATTCGCTACAAGGGCATTGTCTGTGAAAAGTGTGGAGTAGAACTTACTCGATCAATTGTAAGACGAGAAAGAATGGGGCACATTGAACTTGCCGTTCCAGTTTCTCACATCTGGTATTTAAGAAACTTACCTTCACGAATCGCACAAATGATGGGAATGGCAGCGGGTGATATGGAAAAGGTTATTTACTTTGCAGGATATTTAATTACAAAAGTAAACGATGAAGAAAAGCAGAGACTTCTAAGAGAACTTGATAATGAATTCAAAAACAAGGTCAAGTCTATCCAGGATGAAAAGACAAAAGAAGCTTTGACTGAATTATTAAACAACGCACGACGCGATATCGATAGCATACAAGTTGGACGAGTATTGGATGAAATTCAGTATCACAAGTTCTCTCTAAAATTCGGTGCTTCATTTGAAGCTGGAATCGGAGCAGAAGCGGTATTCACTATCTTCAAGGGAATTGATTTGAAGAAATTGTTAGGTGAATTAGAAGCACTAGAAGGAAAAGTCGGCGCAGCTGAACGAGAAAAGGTTTTGAAAAGAGTAAGTTTGGTTAAATCTATGATCCGCGCAAGCCTACGACCTGAATGGATGTTCATTTCATCTCTTCCTGTTATTCCTGCAGCACTTCGACCGATGGTGGCCTTGGACGGTGGACGACACGCAACATCTGATGTGAACGATTTGTACCGACGAGTAATCAACCGAAACAACCGATTGAAGAAATTGAAGGAAATCAACGCACCGGATGTGATCCTTCGAAACGAAAAAAGAATCCTACAAGAAGCAGTTGATGCATTGCTCGATAACTCTATCCGACATGGTGGAACTGTGTACGCTGGACTTAATCCTGCGCAACGAAGACCTCTAAAATCTTTGGCTGACAGCTTAAAGAGTAAGCGTGGTTTGTTTAGACAGAACTTGTTAGGTAAGCGCGTTGACTACTCTGGACGATCGGTAATTGTTGTAGGACCAGAGCTAAAAATTAACCAGTGCGGACTTCCAAAGCATATGGCTCTTGAACTTTTCAAGCCATTCGTGATTTCAGAATTACTACGAAAGGAATTAGCTTTCAACATTCGCGGAGCCTCAAGACTTATCGAAGAAGGAGTTCCAGAAGTTTGGGCGATTCTTGAAGATGTCATCAAAGAAAAATACGTGCTTTTAAACCGAGCGCCTACGCTTCACCGATTGTCTATCCAAGCTTTCCAACCAGTTTTGATCGAAGGTAATGCGATTCAGATTCACCCATTGGTTTGTAGCCCATTCAACGCCGACTTCGACGGAGATACTATGGCTGTTCATGTTCCATTGTCAGTAGAAGCTCAGTGGGAAGCAAGGGAAATCATGGCCGCTCACAAGAACATTTTAAAGCCGGGTACAGGAGAGCCGACTGTAACGAACAAAATGTTGGAAATCGTTCTTGGTGCTTACTGGATGACAAAAACTGTTAAGGGAGAAAAGGGAGAGGGAAAAGTGTTTACTTCACCTGAAGAAGTTTTACAAGCAATCAACTATGACCAACTTTCGTACAGAGCATTGGTTAAGGTTCTTGTTCCTTCAACTGAAAAATTCGGAGCGCTCGGAGGAACTGTTATTGAAACAACTGCGGGAAGAATTTTGTTTAACAATACTTTGCCAGCAGACTCTGAATTCGTGAACAAAGAAATTACCCAATCTGCAATGAGAGTTATTCTCGATAAGCTTATCCAAACAAAGGGAATCGCAGGTGTCGCAAATATCATTGATGATATTAAAGAGTTTGGATTCAAATATGTTACTTCTACAGGAATTACCTGGGCAATGGATGATATTAAAGTTCCAGTTGAAAAAGCAGAAGTAGTAGAAGCTGCATACAAGAAATACGATCTAGTAATGAGCCAGTACAACGAAGGTCTTATTTCAGAAGAAGAAAAAATTCGACTTAACTCTGAAATTTGGCTCGGCGCGAAGGCGGAAATTGAAAAGCATATCACGCGAACATTCGATACCACCTCACCTGCGTACGACATGGTTACATCCGGTGCTCGAGGATCATTTGGTCAAATGACGCAAATGGTGGGTATGAAAGGATTGATTCAAAACTCGGCCGGTATGACAATTGACCTTCCGATCGTATCTTCTTTCAAAGAGGGACTTACTCCGATTGAATACTTTATTTCAACAAACGGTGCGAGAAAGGGTATGACGGACATCGCCCTTAACACTGCCAAGGCCGGATACTTAACACGAAAGCTGTTCGTTTCTGCACAGAGCGTTATGATCACAGAAGACGATTGTTCAGCAAAAGAAGGAATCATGATCTCGAAGATCACTGCCTCTGGAATTGAATCTTCATTATCAAAGAGTGTGGCAGGACGCGTAACTGCAAAGGATATAGCAGATGCGTCTGGCGCTGTACTTTTGAAACGAGGAACACTTGTTTCTAAAGAAGACGCAGACATGCTCGAAAAGAATGGTATTAGTCAAATTTCAGTTCGCTCACCTCTCATATGTAAGACAAAATTAGGAGTGTGTGCACAGTGTTACGGAATTGACCTCGGTACAGGAAAGTTAATCGCAATTGGGGAGGCTGTTGGAACAATTGCTGCACAGGCGATTGGAGAGCCAGGTACACAGTTGACGATGAGAACGTTCCACACAGGAGGAGTAGCAACAACTGGCGGAGACATCGTATCGGGACTTCCTCGAGTAGAGGAAGTATTCGAAAAGCGTACTCCTAAAAACCCAGCGGTAATCTCTCATGTTGACGGTATGATAACGGAGGTGAAGGATCTTGGAAAAGAAAAACTTATCAAGGTTGTTCCAGATGTTCCAACAAAGAACAAGAAGGGTGGAAGCGAAGTTGAGCATTATTTCCACCACATCCGAGTACCTATCGTTAAAGTCGGTCAGCACGTTTCAAAGGGTGACTTCCTGACTGACGGTACATCCGACATTGATGAATTGTTCAAGTACGCTGGAAAAGACAGAGCACAAGAATACATCATTAACGAAGTTAAAAAGCTTTACGAATTGCAGGGAGAAAACACTTCACGAAAACACATCGAAGTTATCGTAAGACAAATGTTCTCACGATTAGAGGTCACACAGTCCGGAAATACAGACTTCTCAGCAGGGGATATTGTTGAAGCAACTGAGATTGAAGATGCAAACATTAAGGTTAAGGCTGCGGGTGGTATCGAAGCAAAAGCAGTTCCAGTGGTGATGGGTATTACTGAAACGTCTCTTACACGAAGAAGTGTTCTCTCAGCCGCTTCGTTCCAACACACAAACCGAATCTTGGTCTCTGCGTCTCTTTCTGCAAGGCCGGATCCTTTGTACGGTATTATGGAAAACGTAATTATAGGTAGACTTATTCCTGCGGGAACAGGGTTCAAGGGAAGTAAGAAATATAATGATATACAGAAATTAAAAAATGATGCGATAGAGTTGGAGGAGAGTGCAAATAGGGTGGTGGTGCAGGGGGAGTAGGGAAAGGATAAAACAAAAGCCCCGAAAGGGGTTTTTGTTTTACATACAAAAGAAAACGGGTGCCGATTTGTGGTCGGCACCCGTTAAGTTACTTTTTCTTTCTATTTCTTGAAACCAATATGGTGACGAATACCATGGTCAAGCCAGACGTCACCCAAGCGGTTTGCATACCGAATCTGTTGGCAAGAAACCCACTTACAAATAGGCCAATCATTCCACCAAGGTGAGGTGCGATTGATTCAAATGAAGTAAGCGTAGCTCTCGCATGCGAAGGAATTGCGTCTTGTAAGAACTTATCTTTCAGGGGCTCATAGGCGCCTCTAGGCACTTCGTGAAGTATGTACATCGCGATACCTGCTGGAAATGGAAGTAGTGTCACAATTGCAATCATTAAACCTGTCGCAATCTGGCATATTATCAAAGCCAATTTTTCGTCTTTGACAAGTGATAGAAGTTTTCCAGCAAGTAATGATCCTGTCATTAGTCCCAACACCATCCCGACCCACAGATACCCCAAGAGTTTGTTCTCTACAAAGTATTCTATGAAGTATGGCTGCCACTGCATGTTAGGAGCCTGTACGGCAAAAAGCTGAATCACTCCGGCTACCAATAGGAATCTAACCGCGTTATTTTTAATACCGAACTCGATACTTTGCCGTACTGTTCCCTTCATTGCACGAAGTCCCATTCTAAAGGAGAATTTATTCTTGACGAAATATTCCTCCTTAAGCCAGACAAGCGCCATAATTCCCGCTATGAGTTCTAATGTTCCCATCAGAAACCAAGGCAGGTCGCTTCGAATGTCAGCAAGGTATGCACCCAGAAGTGCTGATATGATTCCCATTGATTTTCCAATCACACTGACTCTCGAAAAAATGCGATGTAATTCTCCGTTGTAACCATGGTGTTTCAAGGAATCCACAAACCAAGCCTTGAAGGCTCCGCTTGCAAATGTTTTTCCGATGGCGCTCACAAACTCTGCAAGTGCGAATCCCCAAAAGGATTTCGACACCGCATAAATAAATGTTCCAGCAGAGAGCAGGAGACATGCAATGACGAATGAGGTCTTCCTTCCAAAGATATCTGCAAATGCTCCCGTAGGAATTTCGCAGACAAAGAGGGTAGAAAAGAACACAAAGTTCACCATACTCACTTCGAACA
Source organism: bacterium (assembly GCA_043718245.1). Lineage (GTDB taxonomy): Bacteria > Patescibacteriota > Minisyncoccia > Phycocordibacterales > CAIZLB01 > JBAXAB01. The sequence goes on along the minus strand of JAYSWB010000063.1, from coordinate 4,063 downwards.
TATTCAAACCGTGGGAGGTTAGGAATGTTACGTAGATTGCTGCAATGGTGCCCATTGCGAATGAAGTAATCGCGTTCAAGACGAGATACTGCCTGATGGTTTTCTTGATCATAACTGAGGTTCTGTATTTTGTTGTTGAATGTACTGTGGTTTTTGCTGGGTGAAATAAAAGAAAAATCTCGGCTTTCACTCAGCCGAGATTTTTCTAAAAGAAGATATGGAGTATCTTAATTATTTACAATAATCACGGCTAAATATAAACTTTGTTGTCCACTGATAGGCAGGGCAGACACCAAAAAGCGACCCATTTGTAATGGCTCGGTTGTTTTTATTCATGTCGTGATACATTTGATTCATGGTGGTAGGATAACATAGTATTATAATGTAGTCAAGAGACAGAAAATCCCTTAAAATAAGGTATAATCTCCCTGTGGACCTGACGGGAATCGAACCCGCTAATCCCAAATGGTTAGCTTGAGATTACACGCCAGTAGCAGGCCCGCAACGTAAATGACCAATTCACGTTGGTAGGATGTTAATATGACGATGGCAAATTTATCTAAAGAATTTCTGAAGAAGTCTTCATAACAAAACCGCCCCTTGCGGGGCGGTTCGGTAATCCCAAGCTAACCATGAATAAGATTATAATCCTAAGTATTTAAAAGTCAATGTCCTCAACCGCTGAACGCATAAAAGAAAAACTATCTATTGTCGACGTCCTCGGCTCGTATATAAAACTGGAAAAATCCGGTGCAAACTTCAAAGCTCGCTGTCCATTCCATAATGAAAAAACCCCATCATTCCATGTATCTCCAAGCAGAAACTCTTACTATTGTTTCGGATGCCAAGCGAGTGGTGACATTTTCTCGTTCGTACAAGAATTTGAAAAACTAGACTTCGTTGGAGCTTTAAAGTTACTTGCCGACAAAGCCGGAGTTGTACTCGATGACTTCCAAAATGGAAAAGATAAAGGAAAAGAAAATAAATTAAGAGAAGTTTTAAACGAAGCGACAAAACTTTATCAGACAAAATTAAACGGAGACCCCTTAAATTATTTACTCAAACGTGGACTTACCAAAGAAACAATCCACGACTGGCAAATTGGATTTGCACCTGACGAATGGAGATTTGCCCAGGATAAGCTTTTACAACAAAAGTTCACAGTGCAAGAATTACTCGACGCAGGAATGACAAAAAAGAAGGAGGGAAGTAACGATACCTACGACCGCTTCCGCAATCGTATAATGTTTCCAATCAGTGACTCGCAAAACCATATCGTCGGATTCTCTGGTCGAATTATGGGACCAGAACAAGAGGGCAGCCCAAAGTATCTAAACAGCCCAGAAACCCCGTTATTCAACAAATCTGAGGTTATGTACGGCATCCACAAGGCAAAGGAAGGGATTCGCAAGTGGGGCTATGCCATCGTTGTTGAAGGTCAAATGGATTTGCTAATGTGCCATCAAGCAGGATTTTCCAATGCACTCGCCACTTCTGGAACTTCACTGACCAAAGATCACTTAACGAAAATAAAACGCTATACAGACAAACTGATGATCGTTTACGATGCAGACAGTGCAGGGGTTAGAGCATCAGTAAGAGCTTGGGCTCTATCACTTTCCGTTGGGCTTGATGTAAAAATTTCGATCCTTCCAAAAGGTGAAGACCCAGCTTCTATGATTCTTAAAGATCCGGAGATTTTCAAGACTGCCCTCAAAAATTCGAAACATGTGGTTGAGTTCGCACTTGAGCAAATTTTATCTAAAGGGTTGAAAGATAGGGAACTTGGCAAAGCAGTTAATGCCGAAGTACTTCCACTAGTTGCAAGCATCGAAAGCTCCATCGACCGAGCGCACTTTATCAAAGTTATCAGCAATAAAACCTTTATTTCAGAGGAAAACATCCAAGAAGATCTTTCTAAGACAAAACCCCTCGACATTCAAGAAAATAGCCCTATTGTTGAGCCTAAACCCTTGACTGAAGTGTCACAAGAAGATAAAGTACTCTATGAGACGGTCAAGCGGCTAGCGGGAATTGCCCTTATGGACCGTGAACAACTAAATATTTCGTCAGAAACAGGCGCTTCAAGCGTCATACAAGAAGTGCAGAGGATACTCCTCAATGCACCGAACATTTCTAAAGAATTTGAAAGATTGATTTCCGAAGCCCCAGATAAATTAATATTTGAGACAGAACTTCTATACAAAGGAAGTACCACAATTGAAAAAGAGATCCAGTATTTATTACTTACTCTTGAAGAAACTATTTTAAAAACCACTTTTAGTAATTACATGCGAGAAATGCAAGTAGCTGAAAAGTCAGGAGAAAAACCTCATGCATTAGAACTTTTAAAGAAGTGTCAGGAATTGAGTCACCAGATTAGCGCCATACAACACAAGAGAATGAGTTTAAATTAAAAATATAGAATGAAAAAGACAACAAAATCCAAAAAAACAATTAAGTCATTAGTTAAGGTTTCGCAAAAGGTAAGCAAACTTAAAAAAATAAAAGCCATTCGTTCAAAAACTGCAGTTAAAAGATCAGTTAAATCTCCAATTCAATATAGTGCTAAAGCCATGAAGGCCAAAGCAGCAGGGAAGACGACTATTGGTTTTATGCCAATGTCAGAGCGTCCCGTTTTATCTATGTCTGTAAAACCGACTATTAATAACAAAAAGACTTCTACTTGGGAAAAGAAGGCGGAGGATTTGATTTCGAAAGGAAAGGATCGCGGGTTTGTCACATATGACGAAATTTTAAAAGAGTTTCCTTTCATCGAAGAAGATGTGGATTTTTTGGAGTCGCTTTATACAAAATTGCACGGATCAGGTGTAGACATTTTGGAAAGTGGAGGAATTTTGGATGTAAATGAAAATACCGAAGAGTTTTTGAAAAAGTACGCAACATCACACCGAAGCGACTCTTCATACGATTCGATTCAGATGTATTTGAAGGAAATCGGACAGTATCCATTGATTGGTGCTCACGAAGAAAAAGAATTGGCACGACGCATTCAATTGGGAGATCAGGAAGCGAAGAATTTACTTGCAAAAGCTAACCTTCGATTGGTGGTCTCAATCGCGAAAAAATATGCAAACAGGAGCCCTGATTTGACATTGTTGGACTTGATCCAAGAGGGGAATTTAGGTCTGTTTAAGGCTGTGGACAAGTTCGACCCGACAAAGGGATTTAAGTTTTCTACATACGCCACTTGGTGGATTAGGCAGTCGATTACCCGTGCGCTTGCTGACCAGTCACGAACAATTCGAGTACCAGTACACATGGTTGAAACTATTGCAAAATACAAGCAGGTGGTCCGAAGACTATTTCAAGATTTAGGACGTGAACCTTTACCTGAAGAAATTGCAACGGAAATGGGTATAGAGGTTGATAAGGTTTACATGATTGAAAAAATCGATCAGGCTACAGTTTCACTCGATGCTCCTGTTGGAGACAAGGATGACGACATGGCTTCTAGTTATGGAGATTTTATTCCAGATGATAAGATCCTTTCACCAGATCAAGATTCTTCACGAAGAATTTTGGCGGATCAGGTTAAGGAAATTTTGAGCGATCTTTCTGAAAAGGAAAGAGAGATTTTAGCACTTCGACATGGGCTGACTGATGGGATTCAGCATACACTGGAAGAAGTAGGGAAGATGTTCGGAGTAACTCGTGAACGTATTCGACAAATCGAGGCGAAGGCTCATGAAAAGATTAGACAGCATGATAAGGTGAATCGATTGAAAAATTATTAAAGTTTTTGATTGAGGTTGGGAGTCACCCATTGACAATTATTGACACCTATACAGACAGATTCAGTGGAGATTTGTTGGATTCCTCGAATTAATTGTCAATGGGTAAAAGAAAAACCGCCCCAACCAAGAAAAGCGCCGGGACGGTTTTTCGTGTTGGGGGCGGGGCATTACTTTTGAAGTTCTTCTGGACTTCTCACCATACTGCATTTTCGGGCTAAAGGCGATTTCTAGGTGCTAAATTTGATGTATCATGGCTCTATTAAGAGCTAGTTTGATTAATATTTAAAATGAGTTTAAAAAAACGA
>JAYSWB010000062.1:0-8956 GCA_043718245.1 bacterium | reverse complement strand
GCAACCGTTGGTGCCTTATTTGATGGGAGAAAAACATCCTGCTGGAAAGAGGATTGTAAACTTGCAAAAATGTCTTCGAACAAATGATATTGATGAGGTTGGTGACAACACACACCTTACTTTTTTTGAGATGACAGGTAATTGGTCTTTGGGGGATTATTTTAAAAAAGAAGCAATCGAGTGGAGTTACGAATTGTTAACAAACAAGGAGAAAGGTTTCGGACTTGATCCTCAAAGACTTTATATAACCTGTTTTGAAGGAAATTCTGATGTGCCAAGAGATGAAGAATCTGCAAATAAATGGAAAGAGCTTTTTCAAAAAAATAATGTAACAGGTGAACGAGTCTTCTTTTTAGGGGCAGATTCAAACTGGTGGCCAGCAGTCAAAGGTAAAGACGACTGGACAGGGCCAACTGGTCCTTGTGCGGAAATGTTTTATGACGTGACAGGAAAATTGAATAATGGATTGACAAAAGAAGAATACTTGGTTGCTGATGGAAAACAACAAGTGGTTGAAATTGGAAACGATGTCTTCATGGAGTTTAATAAAAATAGTGGAAAAATTGTTGGAAAGCTCGAAAATAAAAACGTCGACGATGGTAGAGGGTTCGAAAGGCTTACTATGGTTATCCAAGGTAAAAGTAATGTGTTTGATACGGATATTTTCTTACCAATCATCGAAAAGACAGAATCTTTTATGGAAAATCCATCTAGTGATGTAAAACACAAAAGAATAATTGCTGATCACATGAGAGCTTCTGTTATGCTAATCTCCGACGGAGTTTTACCTGGAAATGCGGATCAAGGATATGTACTGCGAAGACTAATACGAAGGGCAGTTCGTTCTGCTGATGCACTAGGTCTTAAAAAAAGTTCATTGTTTTGGATTGCAGACACAATTTGCGATCAATACAAAGACGTTTATCCAAATGTTGGTAAGCAAAAAGAATCAATTAAGGTTGCTGTTGATAAGGAAGAGCAGAAATTTAGAAATACTTTAAAACAAGGTTTAAAGGAATTTGAGAAGGCTATTGTAAACGGAACACTCACCGGCAAAGATGCCTTTATTTTATTCTCTACTTATGGGTTTCCAGTAGAAATTACTGACGAAATGTGTAGAGAAAAAAACATCACTTTAAATCGTGCCGAGTTCGATGCAGAGATGAAGCATCATCAGGACATTTCAAGATCCGGAGCTGAACAAAAATTTAAAGGAGGACTTGGAGGACACGGTGAGATGGAAACTAGATACCACACGGCAACGCATTTACTCCATCAGGCATTGCGACATGTCTTAGGCAATCATGTTTCTCAAAAGGGAAGTAACATTACAACAGACCGTCTACGCTTCGACTTTACACACTCTGCAAAAATGACAGATGAGGAAAAATCACGAGTAGAAAAAATCGTAAATGAAAAAATTCAGGAATCTTTGCCTGTAAGAGTAGAAGAGATGAAGCTATCTGAGGCAGAAAAAACTGGAGCTCTGCACTTCTTCGGTGACAAATACGGAGAAACAGTCACTGTCTATTACATCGGAGACACAATGGAGGCCGCATTTTCAAAAGAATTCTGTGGGGGTCCTCACGTCAAGAATACGAATGAGCTTGGCAAGTTTAAAATTTCAAAAGAAGATGCGGTGGCTGCTGGAGTGCGTCGAATAAAAGCGGTGCTTGAATAAAAATAGTTTGATATACTATAAGTTATGAGAATTCCTGCGAACCTCACATTTTTTATTGACGACTGCCACGTCTCGGCAAACATTTCTTCTGAAGGCAAGAATTCTCTTTTTACTTCTGATAAAAAAACCAAACGTGATATAAACGAAAAAGAAAGCTTAACTCTCACTCTTTTAAAAGAGCTGACAAAAGACATTCGTGACTGGTGCACCAAAGCTGAATTTTCTAATTATGAAATCACAATTTGTAATGTGGTAATTTCTCCATCATGGTACATTTCTCAAACTTCAATTGTTACAAAAGAGAGCCCGAAACCCATCATCTTTACCGAGGGTATGATTCTAGACACTGCTGCCGAAAACTTGGCTAAAAATCCAGATATATTTTCAACATCAAAAGATCTTCTTGTAATCGAAAAAGAAATTTCCCATGTTTCTTTGAACGGATATCCGGTACCGTCTATAAATAAGCAAAAAGCAATTCTGTGTAAGGCCTCAGTCTATTATTGCTATATGAATAAGGGGCTTAACGCTCGTATACAAGACGCAATAAAGACTATAAATCATCAGGCGCCAAAGATTATTTTTAAATCAATAGCCAAAGTGACTTCGGAATACACAAAAAAATCCCTTCATGACCTTACTATTTTAAAGAGTGGGAATATTGTGGTTGTAAATTTCTGTTCTTATGTTACAGAGGTGCTTTATCTTCATAGTGAGACAAATCTTAATATTCTTTCTTTGCCTATTGGATACAAAGAGACTCTGCACACACTTAGTGATCATACGAATTCAGAGCATGCAGCAACCGAATCACTGTTAGATTTATACATGAATAATAAGCTAAAACCGGAATCTAGGAATTTGGTGTACGAGCTTTTACAAAAAGCAGCCAAAGACTGGGTTAATTCTGTAATGCAGGGAATCAACCAACTACCCAAAACCCCAGGTCCCAACACAAAACTATTTATATACGGAATTGATTCACAGCAAACAGAAATTGCCAAAATGTTTTCAAGACTTCTCCCTTTTCATTCTAATGACGATATTCCAGTAACCTTGTTTAATCAAATTATGCTATAATACGTCATATGCCAGCCAAGTTCTCAGACATTATACCTCCAAATAAGCGCACAATCCGAAACGTTCCTTTAAACATTAGTGTGGAAGATGAACCAAAACATGTAAAGAAAAAAACCTTGGAGAAAGACACTCGTGAACTGATGAAGATTATTAAAAAAGAAGAGCAAAAATCCAAATCAAAAGTCATTTGGGGTGTTGCTGTTTTTTGTGTCGCATTCCTTGCGCTTATTATCGTGTCAAAATTTGCCAGTGCGACAGCTTCGATAGTTGCTACTAAAAAAGCAGTCCCTGTTTCAATTGATCTTAATCTTTCACACAATGGAACTACGACCAATTCTGTAGATTATGACGTCTTGACAATGACCTTAAATGAAGCGATTCCCGAGGGGGCAGTATCACTTGCAACTGGTACCGCTGCGCTTGGAACAAAAGCAACAGGATCAGTTACTATTTACAATAATTACTCTGCAACTACGCAAGTTTTGATAAAAAACACTCGCCTTGAATCTCCAGATGGTAAAATTTTCTTTTTGACCGATAGGGTAGCCATTCCTGGCCAAACAACAGTCAAAGGAGTGCTAGCTCCGGGTTCGATTACAGCAAAAATAATTGCGGAAAAGGATGGAACTTCTTATAATGTTGGCATAAAAGACTTCACTTTTCCGGGCTTGAAGTCATCTTCAAAGTACAAGACAGTATACGCAAAGGCGAAAACATCCATAGAAGGTGGTACGGCCCCTCGATCAAAAGTAGTCGTAGACCCTAAGGTGTTATATGAGATTCATTCAGATCTCCTAGATAATGCAGGAAAACAAATAACTGCCCAAAAATCTGATGAGTATATTATGATTCCTGGTGGAACACAGGAATCTATATATGTAGAAGGAACTAGTACCGCTGTTCTAGATATTTCAGTTTTACTAATCAAGAAAAGCGACTTGGCAGTACAGATTCAAACTAGTAAAAATTTAGACATAAATTTGTCACCTCAAAACAAGACTGACATTCTAATCGACACAGAATCACTCGTATTGTCATTAGATGAAGGTTTTAAGTTAAGTAGTGTCACTAGCAGTAGCCAAATACGAGCAAGCCTTAACGGCACCACAACAATCTCCAGCAGTTTGGCAGACGAAGTCCTAAAAAAAGAACTAGCTGGGCTTGGCTATGAAAATGCACAGAAACTTTTAAAGAACAAAATCGGGGTTGAAGCCGTTAATTTAGAAGTGTGGCCTTGGTGGGTAAAAACAATCCCGATAAATCAAAATCGGATAAAGATTAAAATTGAAAATAATTAATTCTGTGTTAGTATATAACCCTACCCAATGACCGAAACAAACCCAAAGGAAAAACAATACGTAGAAGGTGTAGTAATAGAAGCACTTCCGAACACCCAATTCAAGGTGCAGATTAATAATACAGACCAGGAAATTAGGGCTTATATGAGCGGTAAAATGAAGAAAAACCGAATCAAGGTTTTCATAGGAGACCGTGTTACTGTGCTCCTAGATCAATACGGCAGTACCCATAGAATTGAAAGGCGAGTATAGGTTGATAAATTAGCTTTACTTATAATATTAAATATAGTAGGATATCTTTCACTGTTTAAAAAAATGCGAGTCAAATCATCCGTAAAGAAAAAGTGTGCAAAATGTAACGTAGTCCGACGTAAGGGCTATGTGTATGTTATCTGCAAAGCGAATATTAGACATAAGCAAAGACAAGGCTAAACACTGAATAAAATATAATCAAAATGCGCGTACTAGGTATTACAATTCCAGAAGACAAGAGAATCGAGATGGGACTAACAGCCCTTTATGGTATTGGTCGTTCTCGAGCTCAGAAAATCCTTACAGAGGCGGGTGTTGATTTTGGGGTACGACCAAAGGATCTTACAGCCAATGACGAAACTAAAATTAAAACCATTATTGAAACTTTGACCCTAGAGGCTGACTTGAAACGAGAAGTAGGCACAAATATCAAGCGATTAAAGGACATCAAGAGCTATCGAGGCTCTCGACATGCTCGACGCCTTCCATCACGAGGCCAGCGCACAAAGACAAATGCGCGAACTTTGAAGGGGGTCAAGAAGACCATGGGATCAGGACGAAAGAAAGAGACTAAAAAATAATTAAAAATACTAAACTAAAGCAAGACCAATGGGTAAGACAAAGATTGTAAAAAAAGAAGACGCAGCCGAAATCAAAAAAGCATCTAATGCTGCTGCTAAAAGACGCATGGATACTGGGATTTTGAATATTCAGTCTACTTTCAATAACACAAAGATCGTCCTTGCTGACCCCAAGGGAAACACATTGACCTGGGCAACCAGCGGATCACTTGGTTTTAAGGGTGCCAAGAAAGGTACTCCTTTTGCGGCTGCAAAGATCGCAGAAGTCCTTGCCGATAAGGCAATTGCCATGGGAATGAAAGAAGTGGCAGTCGTGGTTAAAGGTGTCGGATCTGGACGAGAGTCTGCGATCCGAACTTTTATTTCAAAGGGAATTAATATAGCGGCTATCAAGGATGCAACCCCCGTGCCACATAATGGTTGTAAACCTAAAAAGCCAAGACGAGTATAATTTTAAAAATATATGAAAACAGGTCCAAAATACAAAATTGCACGACGTCTAGGAGCTCCAATCTTTGAGAAAACACAAACTCAAAAGTTTAAAATGCGTTCCGAGGCAGGTGAAAAAGGTGCTAAAGGTAAAGGAGGTGGCAGAGGCGCAAAAAGCGACTTCGGCAAGCAACTTATTGAAAAGCAAAAAATGAGATTTATGTACGGCGTATCTGAAAAGCAATTTTCAAATTACGTAAAGAAAATTATTGACAAAAAAAGTCAAACTCCTGCAAGTGATTTATATGCAGCACTTGAAAGCCGACTAGACAATATCGTCTTCCGAGCAGGACTTGTTTCTACTAGACGCCTTGCAAGACAGGTTGTATCTCACGGACACATAATGCTAAACGGACGAAAGAATGGCGTTCCTTCGACAGCAATCGGTGCAGGGGACACAATTTCGATCCGAGAGGGAAGCCTGAAGACAGCTTTATTTGCAACTTTAGAAGACAAGATAAAAAACGCAACTACTCCAGTATGGCTTACATGGAAAGGAAAGCAGGCTTCTGTCCTTCGCGCCCCTTCTATGGATGGTCAAGAACTCATGTTTGATCTAGGTGCGATTATCGAGTTCTACAAGAGATAGTATTTAAATTTAAATAACAATAAACTTATGTCAAACAACAACATTCTATTACCATCAAAGCCTCGAGTAGTTGAGGAATCAGCAAACATCGGACGATATGAAATCGACGGTCTTTACCCTGGTTATGGCCATACACTAGGAAACTCACTTCGAAGAATCATTCTTTCGTCCCTAACAGGCTCTGCTATCACAAGCGTTAAAATCAAGGGTGTTAGCCACGAATTCTCTAGCATCAAAGGTGTTAAAGAAGACGTTATCAACATTATTTTGAACCTTAAGAAGCTTCGATTCGCTATTTCATCTGATGAAGTTCAGACAGTTACAGTAAAGGTTAAGGGTGCAAAGAAGGTTACAGGGGCTGAATTCAAGCTTCCAGGACAGGTTACTTTGTCTAATCCTGATATGACTATTTGTACGCTTACTGATAAGGACACTGAATTCGATGCTGAATTTACAATTGAAAAGGGAATTGGCTACGTTCCAAAGGAGCTTTTGAAAAAGGATCGAGTTGAAATCGGAGCAATCAATCTTGATGCTGCTTTTTCACCAGTTGTCCAGGCCAATTATGATGTAGAACAGATGCGAGTCGGCGATCGAACGGACTTTAATAAATTGAAACTTTTCATCCAGACTGACGGAACAATTTCACCAAAGGAAGCGCTTGAAAAATCTATTGAAATAATGATTACACAATTGAAAGCCATTGTTGGTTTCAAAGAAGACGAACTTGAAGAGTTCAAGAAGGCAAAGACAGAGTCCGCATCATCATCTGACGAAAAACACTCTGCAGAAGATGACGAAGCTATGTCTGAAGTTCTTAAAACAAGAATTGAATCTTTGGAATTATCAAACCGAACTATGAACTCTTTGGTTTCAGCAAACATCCGAAGTGTTGGCGGGCTTATCAGAAAGAAGGAAAAAGATATTCTTGAATTCGAAGGAATCGGAGCCAAGGGTGTTGACGAAATTAAAGAAGTTCTAAAAGGAATGGGTCTTTCTCTCAAATCATAATTAAAATAAAATGAGACATCACAACGCCAACCGAAAACTAAAACGAAAGAAGAACCAGCGACTTGCATTGCTTCGATCTCTTGCGCGTGAATTATTTCTTCGTGGAAAAATTACAACAACTGAAGCAAAGGCAAAGGAAGTTCGACCTTTCGCTGAGAAACTTATTACTAATGCCAAAGGAGCAACTCTGGCAGGTCGCAGATTGGTCTCTGGACGAATGGGAAATAACGTTATTGTAGGGAAACTTGTGGACGTAATAGCAAAGAAATATGCAGATCGAAAGGGAGGTTACATCCGAATTATTAAAATGAATCAACGACAATCTGACGCTAGTAAAATGGCGGTAGTTGAGTTAGTATAGCCAAACAAATGAAACACGTAATCGACGCAAAAAACAAAAAGATCGGCCGAATCGCTTCACAGGCGGCTATGATTCTCATGGGTAAAAATGCTCCTACTTATGAGAGAAACAAGGTAGCGGTTGTTGAGGTTGAAATTATCAACACTTCAAAGGCTGATATTTCCAATGCTAAGAAGGAAGGCAAGAAATACGTGACTTACTCTGGATACCCAGGTGGACAAAAGAACGAGAGTTTAGCTGACTTGTCTGTACGAAAGGGACATGTTGAACTTTTCAAGCGAGCAGTTTACGGAATGCTTCCGTCGAACAAGCTTCGAGCAAAAATGATGCTTAATTTAAAAATCAGCGAATAAATATATGACAGCAGAAAAAACTACAACAAAAAAGACAAGTGAAAAATACATTGGTGCAGTCGGTAGACGAAAGACAGCGATTGCTCGTGTTCGAATTACTCCTGCATCAAAAAACTCTATTACAGTAAATGGAAAAGCTTTAAATGAATTCTTCGCAGTTTCTAATTTGCAAAAAGTTGCATTATCCTCTCTAGAGAAATTTACAGAAGTCACATCAGAAAAGTTTGCAGTAATTGCGAAAACTATTGGCGGAGGAATGGCAGGTCAAGCAGAGGCAATCCGACACGGTATCGCTCGAGCGATCATCACGCATGCACCAGCTCATAGAACGACAATGAAGAAGGAAGGTTTTCTAACCCGAGATCAACGAGCAAAAGAACGAAGAAAGTTCGGTCTGAAGAAGGCGAGAAAGGCTCCTCAGTGGTCTAAGCGATAGTAGAGAGAAATACAGGTCGCGCTTCAATGGACAGTGCGCGACACAATTCTGCAGAATTAAAAACGGCCACCTCAATCAAGGGGTGGCCGTTTCTGTAGATACAGTTTCATTGCTCTTGTTCGAACTTTTGAATTATTCGAGTGTTGCGTCTTTCCGTTTTCGGACCACGCCAAACCCACGAACTACCTTCCATTGCGAAAAGATACAGAATGAACACTGCGATGATGCTTTTGCCGGAGAAGTGGTTGTATGCGAGGAAGCTCACAACCGCGATCGCCACCAAGAGCTTCGCTACAGTCGTTTTTTTGACTTTATTATTCATTTGAGGGATTCTTTTTTTGTGCTATTTCATGCGATATTCCACACGCACGATTTTCTACCTCTACAAACAAAGTAACACACTGTTGATAAGATTACAAATATTTTATTGTTGGGTGTGTTATTATTATATAGATGTTTACTTTAGGTGGTAAAAAATTTTGTGGAAGAATTTTAATATTATTTTTTATTATTTTTACGGTGAAGGAGGTAGGGGCAGCGACATATCCTGTTATATACCCAAATAGGGCAATTCAAGAAAATCAATCCGCCTTCGGAAGATTGGGTGGGCCTATATCCTATAATTTTCCATACACAGAGACAACGGTCATGATAAACGATCGCTCAACCTGGAATGATTCAAGTACGTTTCAGTTTAACGGCTATCACAGAAATCTTGGAAAGATTTCCTCCGATATAATTAGCCCAACAACACAGTTGGGATATGATTACATGAGATTCACAGGGCTTTATCAAGATCAGGAAGGTCTTGAGGATGAAAACTGG
>JAYSWB010000061.1:0-10174 GCA_043718245.1 bacterium | reverse complement strand
AATCCGCGCGTCTGACTTTAATGTCGACCCAACACAAGTGATAAAACGGTGGCTTCGGTCACTGTCGATTCTTCAAAGCACGCTTCCAAGAAAATTCTCTAAACTTATATGCGTAAAAACCGTACCGAAAACCGACACAGGTGATCAGCTCGAGTAGAGCAAGACGAACGGGTGAGAGGTCTTCAAGGAACTCGGCAAAAAAGCAGCCGTAACTTCGGAATAAGGCTTGCCCTCCCTAAAAAGAGGGTTGCAACAAAAGTATCCCTGGCAACTGTTTACCAAAAACACAGCTCCCTGCGAACTCGCAAGAGGATGTATAGGGGGTGACACTTGACCAATGCCAGAAGGTCAAACACGGGCGGTCGCATAGCAATATGTTGGCTGGACTGTGCAAGCCCTGGTGAATGTCGGCCGTAACTATAGACTTGACCGTTGTAGTTACGTCAAAAAATCTTGCCATATGCTGGAAACTCTGGGTTTACTGTAAAAAGTAAATAAAAAAGTAATGATTGCTACTCATTTCTCGTCGAAGAAATAGTGACAATGTAATCATGCAGACAATCAGCAGGAAAGGCTTCTGCTACAAAAATAATTTCCCAATGGAAAAATGGCTAAACAATATCGATCCAAAAGATGGATATTATATCGCTGGTTTTACTGACGGTGAGGGAAGCTTCAATGTTTCTCTCAAAAAAAGAAATGATTATGTAGGAGAATGGAAGATAACAGCTTCGTTCAATATTTCTCAAAAAGATAGAGTCATACTTGCATGGATAAAAAATATCCTTGGTTGTGGAACTCTACGAGAAAGGCTAGACGGGGTGGTCTATTATGAAGTGACTAACATCGCTTCATTAAAAGACAAAATTATTCCATTCTTTAAAAAGTTTAATTTCATTTCCTCAAGAAAAAAGACAAACTTTTCAATTTTTAAACAGATTGTTGAAGAAATGTCTAAAGGGGAACATCTCAACAAAGATGGACTTGAAAAAGTCCTTCAATTGAGAGAAACTCTAAATGAAGGAAAAGGAAGAAAACGAAAGTATGTTTTATCAGATGTGATAAAAGCAGAAGAATCCTCAGAGACTACACGCAAGATACTTCAAGACAATAATGGAAAGCCGACTGTCGAAGAAGTAAAGATATAGTCCGATCTCTATAGCGATATAGAGTTAACACGTTAGTAGATAGAATTTGTTTGGTAAACAAAGAAAATAGTACACATATTCAAACCTTTAGAACAGAACGGTCCTAAGGTAGCGAAATTCCTTGTCAGGTAAGTTCTGACGCGCACGAATAGTGTAATGACTGGGGAACTGTCTCGAAGACTCGCCCGGTGAAAATGCAATGGAGGTGAAGATGCCTCCTACCTGCAGCTAGACGAAAAGACCCCAGAAGCTTCACTGCATCCTGGTATTGATCATGCGTTTTTACTGCGTAGAATAGATGGGAGAGGTTGAAATCTAGATTTCGGTTTAGGTGGACTCGTCAGTGAAATACCATTCTGTCAAAATGCATGCTCTAACCTCTTCGGCAAAAACGAAGAGAGACAGTACTTGGTGGGCAGTTTTAGTGGGGCGCTATCCTCCCAAAAAGTAACGGAGGAGTTTATTAAGGTTGGCTAGGCGCGAATGGAAACCGTGCCGATAGTGCAATGGCATAAGCCAGCTTAACTGTAAGAGGTCAGTCTCGAGCAGACGCGAAAGCGGAACATAGTGAACCGACCATGGGCGTTAGACGCCGTGGAAGATAATCTGACAAAAGCTACTCTGGGGATAACAGGCTGGTTGTATCTAAGAGTCCATATCGACGATACAGTTCGGCACCTTAACTATAATCGGGGTGCGTCACGAGAAATCGTGCAGGCTGGAGCAAAAAGAAATGTGGAGACGTTTCTTTTTGTCGAAATAATGGCTTATAACGGTGAACTCCAAACGTAAAAATGTGATACCATGTTTTTATTATGGACAATACCGTGGGAAGTCTTACTCAAATTGAACGATCGATTATAATCGGTTCTATTCTAGGAGATGGGTATCTAAGAACGATACCCGGCAGAAATGATGCTTTTCTTGAAATTAATCATTCGATAAAAGCAAAAGAATATGTTGACTATAAATACGAGGCTTTAAAAAGGCTTTGTAAGTCAGCTCCAAAAGAAAGATCAGGTAATGAAGGTCGGATTGCATACAGATTCTTTACTATTCAACACAAAGAACTGAGCGATTTAGAAAAACATTTTTACCAACATGGTAGAAAAACTATTCCAAAAGATATTGATATCAATCCACAGGTACTGGCAATCTGGTACATGGATGATGGCAGTAAATCGAGGGACAGTGATGTTTATCTGAACACTCAACAATTCTCTGTAAATGAACAGAAAATCCTAATCTTTAAATTACGCGAGCTTGGAATCAGTGCTCGAATGAATAAAGATAAGAAATATTACAGAATCAGAATTTTGAAGGAATCAATAGCGGATTTTATGAAAGTAATTAATCCATTTATTATTCCGTCAATGCAATACAAATTAGTAATGACCCCGTAGAGACTGAGAAAATACTTAATTTCATCAATTATTTATTTTCCGAACATTTCAAGTACGAGATGTTAACACGCCAACGCTTCGCTTTCATAGATTGTGAAAGAAAGATGAAGATATAGTCCATACCATTAGCAATAATGGAGAAATATACGATGTCGGCTCGACTTATCCTGGGGCTGGAGAAGGTCCCAAGGGTTTGGCTGTTCGCCAATTAAAAAGTCACGCGAGCTGGGTTCAGACCGTTTAAGGCATAAATTTATTTTGTGCATTAGACCGTCTGAATCCTAGAGGAAATAATAATTCTATATCTTAATAGAAGAATACTGTTAGACAAACCATATATGACAAACTTGTAGAGTATACAAGTCCATATTAATCACGGCGGTCGCATATAGAAATATATGTTGATCAAGTTTACTTATATCGGTGAAATCCTACACGTGATGGTGAGGACGATACCGAGGGAAGTTTTCTAGTAAGGCACCACCTTATCTAAAAAACACCCGTAGAGACTAAACGTAAACCATCTGTAAAATGATGAAGCTATAGTCCATTCCATACAGTAATGTATGACAAGAAGCGTGAGACAGGTTGGTCTCCTATCTGCTGCAGGCGTTGATACTTGAGAAGATTTGCCCTTAGTACGAGAGGACCGGGGTGAACTGACCTCTGGTGTACCTGTTGTCATGTCAATGGCATCGCAGGGTAGCTATGTCGGGAATGGATAAGCTCTGAAAGCATCTAAGAGCGAAGCCAGCTTCAAGATTAGGTATCGTTGAGACCCGTGAGAGATTATCACGTTGATAGGCACTAGATGTAAGCACAGCAATGTGTTCAGTCGAGGTGTACTAATCCGTCGATTCCTATTAGGAAATATATACGCCACAATCGATTTATAAATATTCTATCGATTAGTGTGTTACCAAAATGTTAGTAGAATCTTGAGAAAATTAAGTGTTGTGAAGATCGATTCGTCGATCAAAAAAGTGCACGGGGCCCACGCTCCCGGCGCGTTATGGCTGCTGATCCCCAGCACCCGTCCCAGAAATGCGACGACCGCCTCTGGCCGAAAGCTCCGTGCACGCAAATTCCCCCTCGCCATACAGGTGGGGCTCTACCGGCCTTGTGCTGGAACCGCTCCACCTGTATCGGTGGGGGAAATCAAAAGGGAAACTGTCAATTTTGCCAGTTTACCCGATCTTCACAGCACTTGATTTGGTGAAATAATTTGAGTTTTTTGTTCTGGTGATTCGTCAGAGAGGTCACACCTGATCTCATTCCGAACTCAGCAGTTAAGCTCTCTAGAGGCGATGATACTTGGATTTCCAGGGAAAGTAGCTCGTCGCCAGAACAAAGAATTTAAACTTGTGATAATATAGTCACATATATGTCATGGGCCGCTAGACGTCAAATACTTTATATGTGCATCGTGCTCCTATTTTTAGGAGCTATTTCTGCATATCCTATTTATGCTATTTTTATAAAACACACCCCAACATGTGCTGATGGCAAGCAAAACCAAGATGAAAAAGGAATTGACTGCGGTGGAATCTGTCCCCGCGCATGTGTCGATCAGGTTGTTGCTCAGCCGTTGGTAGAGTGGGCTAGGATTTTTCCAGTATCAGGTTCAGTTTATAACCTCGTCGCATATATCCAAAATCCCAATGTGACATACGTTGGAACTCCTACAAGATATCTCTTTAAAATTTTTGACAAAAATAATGTCTTGATTGATGTAGTTGAAAATACTGTCGCTATTCCACCTGCTCACAAGTTTCCAATTTTCGAACAAGGATTTAATGCAGACAATCGAATTCCTGATCACGTCACTTTTGAATTTACACAGCCAGTAGTTTGGTTCAGTTATAAGGGAGAAACTACAGAGTTTGCCGTTTCAGGCGAGGTTTTGGTCAATGCAACTTCAAGCCCGAGATTAGATGCACTTGTCACTAACAAGACTACAAATGTCTTCAAAAATATCGAAACGGTGGCTATCCTTTATGATAATACTGGAAATGCGGTGCAGGTTTCAAGAACTTATATCCCTATATTGTCTGATAACAATAGCAAAAATGTCACTTTTACATGGCCGGCTGGTTTTATTAGGGATATCGCCACGGTTGAAGTCATCCCTAAAGTGCCATTTACTAATAAATAAGTCATGCTGAAGGTTTTACAGAAATTTGATTGGTATTTAATCATATCAACACTGATAGTTTTTTCATTTGGATTACTCACGATGAATTCATTTACAAGTGAGGCGGGCTATTTTGACCGGCAAATTATTTGGGGAAGTATTGCTCTTGTGGTGATGATAAGTGCAGCATTTATTGATTTTAGATTTTTACGAAGGACCTCGGTAGTAACTACACTTTTTTTGATTGTAGTTTTCGGGTTGCTACTAACTTTAGGTTTAGGGCAGGTAACCAAAGGTGCTAAAAGCTGGCTCAACGCAGGGCTTTTTTCGATTCAGCCGACTGATCCGGCCAAGGTCGCATTAATCATTTTATTGGCAAAGTATTTCTCTAGAAGACACGTCGAAATTGCGCATATTCGGCATATTTTGGTTTCAGGCTTCTATGCTTTTTTGATTTTTATATTAGTCGCACTTCAGCCTGACTTTGGATCTGCAGTCACAATTTTTGCTATTTGGCTTGGAATGGTTTTGGTATCGGGAATTTCTAAAAAGCATTTGGCCCTTGTATTTGGAGTGGCTGGGATTGCAGTTTTGCTTTTGTGGAATTTTGGTTTTGCACAATATCAAAAAGATCGTATTAAAACGTTCCTTCACCCATTGGCAGACGTCAGAGGTTCTGGTTACAACGCCAATCAGGCAATGATTACGGTTGGGTCTGGGCAGATTTTAGGGAAGGGGGTGGGTTATGGAACACAATCTCGTTTAAACTTCCTTCCTGAATATCAAACAGACTTTATTTTTGCAGCTTTTGCTGAAGAATGGGGATTTGTCGGGGTAGTAATACTTTTTATTCTATTTGGGATAATTTTTTGGAGGATTTTACACTATGCGATTAGAGGGGAGACTAACTTTGAAATTTTATATGCATCTGGTTTGGCCATTTTCCTCATGACCCACCTTGTTATAAATATTGGGATGAATATCGGTATAGTTCCGGTAACAGGAATCCCGGTGCCGCTCATGAGCTATGGTGGATCGCACCTTATTACAGAAATGTTGGCGCTCGGGGTACTTATGGGTATGCGAAAGTATAGCAGGGCTACGCATAAGGAGGCTATGCACAACGAGTATCTGGGCTCGTAAAATAGGTTGCCACTTCTCTTAAAATCGGTATAATCGTTAAATCAAATAATATGTCAAAAATACGCTTTTTCGCAGTCATGCTGCTTGTCCTCGGAACCCTTATTGGATATTTTGTTTATTCTTCAGAACTTTCAAGTAAGGCTATAGTAGCAAGTTCGAACTCTACGGCTACAACAACACCAAAAATTAAAAAGTCTTGGCTTGCAAAATACCCATTCAAACTAGGCCTAGATCTTAATGGTGGATCGCGTCTTGTTTATCAAGCAGAAATCTCTTCAACGACAACAGATGTAGACGGTGCAATGCAGTCTCTCCGTGATGTAATCGAAAGACGAATTAACGCTTTCGGTGTATCAGAGCCAATCGTTCAGACTGAAACTGCAAAAATTGCAGGTGGCGAATCGATTCACAAGCTGATTGTTGAAATCCCAGGTATTACTGATCCAAAAGAGGCGATTGCCCTGATTGGACAGACTCCTACTTTGGAATTTAGAATCGAAAGATCTGATCCTGAAAAAATTGATGAAAAGCTTTTGGCTAGCACTACACTATCGACTACAACTCTAGCTGGGATGATTGATGCTCGATATCAAAAAGCAGAATTAACAGGTCGATATCTTGAAAAAGCAACGATTCAGTTTGATCAAAACAGCGGAAAACCTCAAATCGGTTTGGAATTTAATGAAGAGGGAGCGGAGCTCTTCGCCAAACTTACGGGTGAGAATATCGGTAAAGTCATTGGTATTTTCCTAGACGGGACACCGATTTCTCTACCCGTTGTTAATGATGCAATCACAGACGGGAAGGCTGTTATTACAGGGACATTTGCAATAGAAGAAGCACGGAGCTTAGCTCGAAACTTGAACTACGGGGCCCTTCCGGTAAAAGTCGTTCTTGTCGGGACGCAATCTATCGGAGCTTCTCTTGGATCGGATGCTGTGAATGCGGCAGTATTTGCTGGTATCTGGGGATTCATTATTATTTCCATTTTTCTTATCCTTTGGTACAGACTACCAGGTGTCATTGCAGTAATATCCTTGGCAATCTACACAGTCATAATGCTCGCAATTTTTAAACTTCTTCCGGTTGTTCTAACGTCTGCGGGTCTTGCTGGACTTATCATTTCGATTGGTATGGCTGTTGATGGAAACATTTTGATCTTCGAAAGAATGCGCGAAGAATTGAACAAAGGGATGTCACTAAATGAAGGAATTCGTGAAGGTTTTGCCCGTGCATGGCTTTCAATCAGAGACAGTAACTTATCAAGTATTATTACCGCACTTATCCTCTACACCCTTGCGACATCTGCACTAGTAAAGGGATTTGCTCTCGTCTTCCTTATCGGTGTATTGGTTTCAATGTTCACTGCAATCACAGTCTCTCGAACTTTATTACTAGCAATCGGAGTCAAATCATACACTGGAGTTACAAAATTCTTGTTTGGTAATGGCCTTAAAAAATAAAAATATGTTCGTCGTAAAATACAGAAAAATATTCTATTGGATCACTTCAGTTATAACAGCCTTCTCAATTTTCGCTATCAGCTATTGGGGGTTAAATTTTGGTATCGATTTTAAAGGAGGAGCCGTTGCAGAAGTTGAATACGCTGAACGCCCAGAGAGGGATATTGTAGAGGCTTCTATCAAAGCTTTGAATCTCGGAGAATTCAGCGTTCGTTCTTCCGGTGATAATGCTTTTATAATCAAAACAAGAGAGCTTTCAGACGTAGAGAGACAGTCAGTCGTAAATACAGTAGCAGGAACAACAACGGGTGCAACATTGAAGCGGTTCGATTCAATTGGTCCAGTTTTAGGAAAAGAATTAGCTCAAAAATCTGCAACCGCAATCATCTTTGTGATTATCGCGATTGTATTATTTATCACATTTGCTTTCCGCAGGGTGTCTGAACCAGTATCATCTTTCAAATACGGTCTAATCGCGATTGTAGCCCTAATACACGATGTTATTGTACCAACTGGTGTTTACGCCTTTCTTGGACGAAATGGGGGTTTTGAAGTAGACGCGCTCTTCGTGACCGCGATACTTGTAATTCTTGGATTTTCTGTACACGATACAATCGTAGTATTCGACAGAACTCGAGAGAACTTGAAACACGCTCCGGCAAAAAAATCTTTCTATGAAATTGTAGGGGAAAGTATAAACCAAACGTTCGCACGATCAATTAACACTTCATTAACAACAGTTTTGGCCCTAATTGCATTGTATGTCTTTGGTCCAGAGTCGACTCATAATTTCGCCTTGGTAATGATAATTGGTATTGTTGTAGGTACATATTCGTCGATTTTCTTAGGAAGTCCGCTGCTCGTGACGGCTGAGAAGATGGGGAAGGGGAAGTAATTCTTTATGCAAAAAATAAATACATTTGAAGTCCTTCAAACTTCGTGGACCAAACTAAAATCCAACTTTTGGGTCATCACAAACGCAATTCTCCTCGTAGCTTTGGTATTTCTGACAACACATATTTTCTCATCTTATACAGAAGCTAAAGGGCCCCTCCTAAACCTCATCTCTTTCTCATCAACTATAATTGTAGAATCCTTCATGATGTTTGCCGTCATGAAATTTTTTCTAAAAATTCATAACAATCAAGAAGTGACAGTTGTTGAAATGTTTAAGGATACAAAAAACTTCTACAAATTTTTTATTCTATATGTAGCTCTGAACTTGGCAACCATAGCAGGTTTTGTGCTTCTGATCCTACCTGCAATTTACATAATCTTGACCTACTCTTTCGCTACATACATTTTCCTCGATCAAAACTTGGATATAAATACTTCTATAAAAGAAAGTGCCAATATAACAAAGGGTTATAAAATGGAACTTTTTAAATTCTGGTTCTGGCTTTTAATCCTAAATATCTTCGGTGGGGCGCTTTTTCTAGTCGGCTTGGTGGTCACTTTACCACTTACATTTCTTGCTATTATCGAGGTTTATAAAAAGCTTTCTATCAAGGCTTAAAAACCCTTATTTCAAGCCCTCTTCCACCGCTTGACGCCCCTACAAATCTGAGTACAATGGTTCCACGCCTTGATTTTTAAGGCGATTTTCTTTGACAACTTAATATGTATATACAAACATCCAAGGGAGAGGCATTTGGCTTCATTGCCATATGTGCTCTTCCGCAAGTAAAAAGTAAAAGTAAAGAGTAAGAAACTAATTCTATTAGACCTGTTATTTTGTTCTAGTTGGGTTTTAATTTAGAGTTTGATCCTAGCTCAGGATGAACGCTGGCGGCGTGGATAAGGCATGCAAGTCGAACGGAAACATTTGCGATTATATCAATTTTGTTTTAGTGGCAAACGAGGTAGTAATACATAGGTACATACCATTTAGTCGGGAATAACTAGTCGAAAGATTAGCTAATACCCGATAGTCCCTTCGGGGTAAAGATTTATCGCTAAATGATTGGCCTGTGGGATATCAGCTAGTTGGTAGGGTAATGGCCTACCAAGGCAATGACGTCTAGGGGAGCTGAGAGGCTGACCCCCACCGATGGTACTGCGACACGGACCATACACCTACGGGTGGCTGCAGTCGAGAATCTTCCACAATGGACGAAAGTCTGATGGAGCGACGCCGCGTGATCGATGAAGTTCTTCGGAATGTAAAGATCTTTTATGAGGGAGAAAGTTATTGATAGTACCTCATGAATAAGGAGTTGCTAAACTCGTGCCAGCAGCAGCGGTAATACGAGTGCTCCAAGCGTTATCCGGAATTACTGGGCGTAAAGGGTGTGTAGGTGGTTATATTAGTCTCTTGTTAAAGCTCCCGGCCTAACCGGGAAAAGGCAGGGGAAACGGTATAACTTGAAGATACGAGAGGTATGTAGAACTCATGGTGTAGGGGTGAAATCCGTTGATATCATGGGGAATACCAAAAGCGAAGGCAGCATACTGGCGTACTCTTGACACTGAAACACGAAAGCGTGGGTAGCGAATGGGATTAGATACCCCAGTAGTCCACGCCCTAAACGATGTTCATTTGCTTTTCGGAGTATCGACCCTCTGAGAGGCGTAGCTAACGCGTTAAATGAACCGCCTGGGTATTACGATCGCAAGATTAAAACTCAAAGGAATAGACGGGGACTTGCACAAGCAGTGGATTATGTGGTTTAATTCGACGACAAACGAAGAACCTCACCAGGGTTTGAAGCTTACTTGAAAGCCTGCAGAAACGTAGGCCCTCGCAAGACAAGTAGACAGGTGCTGCATGGTCGTCGTCAGTTCGTGGTTTGAATTGTTCCCTTCAGTGGGGTAACGAACGCAACCCTCGTCGTGTGTTACAAGTGTCACACGAGACTGCCCCCGCTTTAGCGCACAAATTTT
>JAYSWB010000007.1:0-2613 GCA_043718245.1 bacterium | reverse complement strand
GTTTCACAGTTACCCTCCGGGTGGATTGTGGGGTATTTTGCTTATAGATTCGTCGAAGTTTGTCGCACCGGGATCGGGAGCCTGGTCGAACATGGATTATCAATCGGTTTCAACCACAGAGAAAAAGTATTTGCGAAGATATTGTGTGACTTTTACTCGATCAAGCCATAGAGGAAAGGAATTGAAATTTACTTTTCGTAGTCTCACGAAGGAGGTTGATTCAATTCGAATCGTCGATATGTTTGATGGAATGTTTTACAATGTGAGAATAAATAGTTCACTTCAGGCGAACATAGCAAGTGAAAATCAGGATCAATTTTTCATTTATGTGTGGTACAACAATGGAACTCCTTCCACGGTTGATTTCGATAGCATTGAAAGTAATGATGCGCGAAACTTGTTTGTGTCGGATAGCGGAATCGAAAAATTGTGGGTCGCAGACGTCACCGGTCGAATCGTGTTTTCTACTTCTAGCCATAGTGAGTGTCCTGATAGACTATTCAATGAGCTAACTTCAGGTGTATACATAGCGAAAATTACTTATCGTGGAACTGGCAACAGTATGAGGTACTTTAAGTTTTGTAAAATGTAAATAGTAGGTCTAAAAAGGTCATTCTTGAAAAACGAAGGGAATCTGTTCAATCACACTGACATTGTTGACACTGTATCGGTTAATAATCTTTGGATAAATTACGTTCGGAGACATAATAAATCACTTTGTCTTCTTGCAGAGGAGATGTTGATTCGCGATAATTGCCTAACATCAGATGTTCTTATCTCAATTGCAATTGAGATTGAGTCGTTCTTCACAGACGTTCTCTTTAATATTGGAGGCGGTTACCGCAATTCAAACTCTGCTGAATATGATGTTTACAGGTTTAAATCAGAGTTTGTAAAAAAAGCAATCGTTCGGCGACGAAGTAATGGAGCTGTTAACATAGAAATCGTTGACTCACAACAAAAAGAGTTGTTGAAAATGATTGGGGTGAGTGAGATAGGAGTTGATTTCGAGTTAGCATGTTCTACATTTTGGCTCAATTCAGTCGAAGGTAAAGATGAAATCGGCTTAAAGAGATTGGAAGATTTCATTTTTTTTCTTTATGAGAAGGGGAAACTACCGTCGAACTTCATTTCTTTTATCTCCTATGAAAAAATTGATTACGGTGATCTGTTAGGAGAGAAATTCAGTGTTTCAGAAGCGAAGGAGATTTATACAGACGATCTTACTTTCCGCGATGGCTTTGCACTTACAGATAAAAGACCGTCACGAAGAGCTGTTACTGCCGAGGTAGAGTATTGTATGATTTGCCACGAGAGAGCAAAGGATTCCTGCTCCACAGGACTTCGAGATAGGGAACAGATAATCACGAAGAACGCATTGGATGTGACTTTAGAAGGATGTCCTTTAGATGAAAAAATCAGTGAAGCTCACTTGTTGCGAAGGAAAGGATTCACGATAGCCGCATTGGCGATGATTGTATTAGACAACCCACTTTGCGCTGGAACTGGACATCGAATTTGTAATGACTGCATGAAGGCGTGCATTTTTCAAAGGCAAGAACCTGTCAATATTCCCGCTGTGGAGACTGGAATATTAATGGAGGTGTTGTCCCTACCCTATGGTTTCGAGATGTATTCACTTTTAACACGATGGAATCCACTAAACATAAATTGTCCGTTTGAAAAGCCCTACCATGGTAAAAAAGTTCTAGTTGTTGGAATGGGACCGGCTGGATATACGCTGTCACATTACTTGCTCAATGAGGGTTTTGGAGTTGTCGGTGTTGACGGACTGAAAATTGAACAACATCCACTCACGCAACAAAAAGAAGACGAGGTGTCTTTTATTCCAATTAAATCATACGCCGAAGAGATAGTTGAGAAACTTGACGAAAGGATTGTTTCGGGTTTTGGCGGCGTGAGCGAGTATGGGATAACTGTGAGGTGGGACAAAAATTTTCTGACCACAATTCAAATAATGCTCCAAAGAAGAAAGAATTTCAGACTGATCGACGGAGTGCGCTTTGGAGGAACTATTACTGTCGAAGATGCATGGCAACTCGGTTTTGATCACGTCGCCATCGCAACAGGAGCTGGCAAGCCAACGATCATCAATTTGAAAAACAATTTATCTAGAGGAATTCGTAAAGCATCGGATTTTTTAATGGCACTTCAACTAACTGGTGCCGCAAAGCGAGAATCAATCTCAAACCTACAAATTCAACTCCCAGTTGTGGTCATCGGGGGAGGCTTGACAGCGATAGACACAGCAACCGAAGCACTTGCATACTATCCCGTTCAAGTTGAAAAGATTCTCAAAAGATTTGAAGCACTTACGGAAGCTGGTAAAGAACTGGATTGGTTGAACAACCTTGATGTCGAAGAAAAAGAATTGGCGGACGAGTTTCTTGCACATGCCAAAATGTTTCGCGACGAAAAGAATAAAGCCAAAAGCGAATCGAGAGAACCTCAAATAGCCAAACTTGTTCAATCCCTGGGTGGCGTTACTCTGTATTATCGGAAACCTATTCAAGAGTCGCCTGCCTACAAGCTAAATCACGAGGAGGTGAGGCACGCTCTTAAAGAAGGCATCAAAATCGTTGAAAACATGAA
>JAYSWB010000060.1:0-3332 GCA_043718245.1 bacterium | reverse complement strand
AGAATTGCAAGATGCTGAAAAAACGTCGAGATATTGTGCTTGTAATAAGCATACGTTCGTCCTGTAGTTATGACAGGCACAATAAATAGATGGACTTATTAAAATCTTCATTCGGCCTGTGCAAAATTTGGTTTGAAAATTCTAATGCACACTCGGCACGTACAGTATAGACAGTAGACTCTTTCGGCCCCACTCAAGCTCGGAAATAACTTAACAAAAAGTCAAATGTACTGAAAAAGCACTTTCTTTTTAACGGAATTCAAGAATTTTTTTTTCTGAGTGGTGAATTCAACAATACTTAAATTAAATTTTACGGAATTCGTTTTCGCAACCACTCTACAGGCTGGTGTCACCGAGAGAGGGAAAAAAAATCTGTCGGAATTTTTGGTTTTATATTATTTCAGAAGTTTAGATGCTATAAACTACTTATAGATTTTATAAGTAACTTTATAGATGTCAGATCATCAATTGTTCTGAACAAACTCTCTGTCAATTTCCATGCATGGTCAATGGTGTTGCGATGGATGCTACTCTTTCGATTTCATCCTCTCAATGTCGATGAAGGTGGGCGCACTGCTGTTAGTCCTGGATCTGATAGTCATGTAGAGTCTGATGTAATCCTTTGAAACCTGAAAACTCGACTCATTGGTAAAACTTCCTTGCTTTTGCAAAGTCTACTAACTCTGTCATTGAACTTGACTCCGGACTCTAACTTTGTTGCCGAACTGTTCTCTTTTCTCTGCTCGAACTTCAGTTTTCCCCAAGCGCATTCGATGCCACCTCCAGCAGTTTCCGGCGTGCAGACTACAGAAGGCAAGAGAATGTGTCCCCTGCGTTCAACAACTTGCTACAGCATTATCATTTTTGGTTTTTAGTTGTGACCTCAACAATATCACATAACATGACACTTTGATTAAAGTTCACTCGCCAGTAAGGCATGGCTCCTTCAAACGAAAGATGAGGTACTACTCGATACTCGTTCTAGCTGCAACTGTTCTACTGGGTGAAGCTTTTCCGCGGATTAGAATTCCAGTACGCACTGCTGCCCCTCGACACTTTTGCGTGAAGGAGAGAGGTCTATTGAAAGGAATTTCTGATGTCGCAAGTGCGAAAGATTATTGTAGAACGATAAATCTTAAAGATGCCGCGGAACTATTGCACGACACCAGTTATCTGTACAGTACTGTTCTGAAGGACAGCAAAAATAATCTTACGGAGATAGTACAGAAAGCTGATGCATTTATGAGTGATCTAGATATTATTTGGGACAGAGATGATCTGAAAGATTCTTTAAAAAGTATTTTTGCACAAGATAACCAGTTCGTGTGTTTACTAGGCGGCAAAAGCACTGGCAAGACGTTGGTCATTCGAAATTTCGAGAAGACCCGCATGGGAACTGTGTTCGTTGTGAATCTACGAAGACACAGCGATATTCTTGAAGGGTTGCTCAAAGTACTTGAGGAGCGAGTCACTAGAGTGGATTTTTTGAATACTGAGGGAACAATCAAAATTGTAGGCGAACTGGGGGCCATAGCTGCGGAAATCGCTGGGAAAAAAAAGGAATATGAGAGATTAGTCAAGTTTTTCGAAGCAATTTTAAGCAATAAGAACGCGACAAGGTCGTTGGAAGCTTTGATTGAAGAATTAGTCAAGAACTCAGGAGATAAGATTACCCTCATTATCGACGAGGCAAACATTGCTTTTACCATAAAACCGGAGACAACACGAAAGGAAATTATAGCAGTAAGGGACGCCTTGGAGCTGTTTACATTTCTGACAAAAGAAACTCGAAAGGTTTGAATTGGTTCTGAATATGTTTGCAATAAAATGTCTCTTTTGAATAATCCTTCATTTGCTGATTTTACACCTCTCTCTCGTCAATTGCAGTTGAATGTGATCCTCACATCAAGCGAACACGTCTTTCCTTGCAGCTTGGTGGACAAAAAATTGGGATTCAACATACTAAATCTTACAGGCTTTATTTTCGCTGGTGAAATTCCGCCCGACAAAATGTACGAACTCTTAACGGAACGGTGGGGTGTTGGACACAATCTTGCAGTAACGCTCATCGATCATTTTGGTGGTCATCTTTACGATATCCATGAAAAATTGAAAGAATTGAATACCAAGAGGGGAGTCTTCCGCGCAGGAAAACAATCACAAGCTAATTCCGTTCGAAGGTGCTTGGATTTTAATGGTGATAAGAAGCGCATGAGATTCTTACTTACTCAAATTGCTGAGAAGGGATTTGCTCCTATCATCACAATGACCGACCCCTTGGCTGAAATTATCAGCGAGAACAATGTTGGTGGACTAGTGCAATTTGAGTCGGCTACTGTAATTGGACTACCTGATGCAGTGTGGGGAAAACATAAGATAGGTTTGATTCCGTCGAAACAGTCGATAAGATTGGTCATAGCTGAGATGCTTGAAGATAATCAACTTCTTGAAGATAATCCAAGAGCTGTAAGGACGGGGCTGGCCGAAGGCTCGAAGGGCTTGAGCTCGGTTGATGAAGAGTTGGTTAAAGTCACATCAAAAATTGAAGATGTTGAAGCCGAGATTAAGGCTTCGACTGACCCTGACGAGAAGAAGCAATTGAGAAAGGAGAAGGAGCAGTTGAGAGAGGAGAAGCTCATTCTCCTTCGTCGTCAGGACGGCTCGGATAAATGATTTCGATAGAAAAATGTTCATTCCTTTTTTTGTACCGTACGTAAGGTCAGCGGTGGGGTCGAACTTTAGAGTATCGAACAACTGTTTTTCATGACTTTTTTAATTGAATCCGCCCTAGGAATTGGTCAATTTTTCCTGTTTTTTATGTCTCCATACACAGACATATTGAGCTTCTTTTCCGCTGCTAGTTGTCTTCTCTTTCGTGAAATTATAAAAAAATCGAACATTCTAGCTGTAAAAAAACGAATTTTATCTTAAAACTATATCAATACAGAAGAGTCAGAAGCAACATATCACGACTAAATTGTTATGTACAGGCGTCTCTAGCGAAGTTTTTTTTGTCTTTTCGCCGGAAAAGGAGAAAAAAGGAGAAAGTAAAGAAAATGCAGTCGACCCATCCCATCCGTGGTGACACCAATGACATCAATGACACCCAAATATACTGTTAGACACTACAAAAATATATACTATGTATCATCATACGCCTATGGCAATATACCACCACTAAATTGCCACGTCAGTGGTGTCATCGGTGTCAGTACCACTACTTTTATTTCTGTTCTTTCTTTTCTTTCCATAGAAAGGTATCCAAAAACGGTAGTGTCTGTCCCACTTCTCCAAGTCCATTTCTCAAACAACGACTTTTTGGGAGTTAGGGT
>JAYSWB010000059.1:0-10366 GCA_043718245.1 bacterium | reverse complement strand
GTGCCACCCGCCCCTACCCCGCCAAGGCAAAGGCGGTTTTTTTGTGCTTTACTTTCAACCTCCCTTTCTGACTGGTATACTTTATAAGATGAAAAGATTCACCTTGCCAAAATACTTATTTTTGATTTTGCTTTTTTGCATATTAGTACTATCTCTGTCTGTAATCCTTATGTTCAACATAAAACACGAACAATTTACCGAGAGTGAAAATACCCCACCACCATTCCCTGTCACTGTTGATCCTCGAAGAAAACTTATAACTGAAAACACCGCGGTGAATGCTTACCTTGAAGGAAACGGCACCACATCACCATTGTCTGCAAGTGTATCAGAGGTATTTATCACCCTGTGGGACGCTTTTAAATCATCACTGGTCAGAGTGGCACACACTCCTTGGTATCACAGCATAGCGAGCGTTGCAGGTCTCGATGGAAGGTTGGTAACAGTCACCCCGGGAATGCGAAAGGAACAGGTAGCAAATGCCTTCACTCAATCGCTAGATTGGGACAAAGCAGAGAAAAAGGAATTTATGACAGCCAATGAGGGTTATTTTTTTCCAGATACTTATTTTGTGAGCGATGAGATGACCCCAGAGGATGTGCACAAACTTATTGATAAAAGTTTTAGTGAAAACGTATCTATAAGATACGGAACTACAACAGAAAAAATTGTACCGATGGAACAAGCTTTGAACATCGCCTCAATCATTCAACGCGAGACTATTGGAAACAAGGATATGCGATTAATTTCAGGTATTTTATGGAATAGGCTTTTTGATGACATGAAACTTCAAGTCGATGCTACCCTTCAGTACGCCAAAGCGAGCAAAACCGCAGACGGAAATTGGTGGCCAAAGGTTATTCCTAACGACAAATATATAAAGTCCCCCTACAACACGTACATGCATAAAGGACTACCACCCACACCAATTGCGAGCCCCTCTGTTGGGGCAATCTTGGCCGCACTTAATCCAATCGAAACACCTTGTTTTTATTATTTCAATGACAAAAAAGGAGAATTTCATTGTAGTGTAACGTATAAGGAGCATGTAAACCTCATACGAAAATATTACTAACTACTCGACCTCTAGCTCCTGTGCCTCTCCCCAATTTTGATGAAAATCTGTCTCCCATTTTTCATGTTCTTTTTTAGTCATTTTTTCAAAATGTTGAGCAACTTTAGGATGCATTTCCATAACATGCGTAGTCATTTTTCTAGCCATCTCTGCACTTGAATGAGCAGCGATTTCTTGATCACAATCCCCTTTCATTTGCTTGCAAGTCATAATTCTCAAAGTTTCTTTTGTATGCTTCATCTTATTTTAATTAATTTACTTGTAATAACTGCCATCTCTAGAGACTGCAGAAAATTCATCGTTAGCATATAGAGAGATCCCTTCAACGCTTTGATAGGTATTTTTTGTAATTGACTCCATTATTGCCTGATTACTGCCCATGTAAAAAACAAGCAGTTTATCTTTGGCATATATGTGTACGCTTTTTTCAGGCAAAGTAGACTCTTTCATTGAATACTCGTATTCTTTGATCAGGACTCCCGCTTCACTTCTTGCGGTTTTGGAATCCTCGTATTCAAAAACTTGGATATTATCTCCACCTAAACTTATGGTTGTTCCAACTACAGTTAGATGCTTCCTATTAACTAGCGTAGTAGGAACCGGTTTTAGAGAGTTAGTTTTTAGTTCTTTTATGAAGGATTCTGTTGCAGGGCCGACGTTCACTTCATGTAATAATGTATTAGTACTAGAGAATTTTTCCTGTGGGAACATAAAAAGGGTTGTGTAGATCACCCCAACCAAAGCGATATTAACTACAAAAGCAATCAGCAAAAGCTTCTTTATGACAGGTGTTATTTCCAAAGATTGGATTACCACCCTTCTTGATGGTGCCCTACGAATATTTTGATGATTCGCAGTGTAAGTTGTTGAGTACATGATATTAAAAATAAATTTCCCTTTACACGTTATGAGCCGACTGATGATTAATCTCATTACCAATTAGTGTGTTACAATTTATCGAAATATGGCAATTTCGAAAACAAGGCTTTTTTTTAACTTTACATTGATGATTCTCCTTGCAATCGGCATCTATCAATACAGGGTGGAACTTATTAATATCTGGAAGAATGGCTTAAACGAATTGCGACCATGCAAGAGCCCTATCCATTACTCGGTAAGTACTATTGATCCTAGTTTCAAGGTTAGCAAAGAGAGAATATTGGCTAATATTGAAAAGGCGGAAAAAATATGGGAATCTTCAATAGACAAAAACTTATTCGAGTACGAGCCTGACGGATCTGGTGAACTACAAATAAACTTTATTTACGACTATAGGCAAAAAGCAACCGATGCTATGAACAAAATAGGCGTAGCTTTAAATGATGACAGAGCCAGCTATGATGCTTTAAAAATAAAATATGACTCCCTGCTTGCCTCGTATAATGCAGAGAAATCTCAAATATCATCATTAACAACAACCTATAATTCTAGTAAGACTTCCTATGAAAAGAGTATCAGCTATTGGAACAAGCGAGGTGGAGCGCCGCGCGATGAATATGCAAAGCTTGAACAAGACCGTGCAAATTTAAACAATCTAACCAAAGAGATAAACGAACATGTAAGAGCCGTAAATTTGTTAGTAGTTACAATCAAGGAAGTAGAAAGTGTCCTGAATAAGCAGGTTGCAACCCTTAACCTCAAGGTAAACGATTACAATAGCCTAGGCGACTCTACAGGAAGAGAATTTAATGAGGGAGAATACGTAAGAAATGCTGCTGGGACCAAAATAAACATCTACCAATTTGAAGACGAAAACCAGCTAGTAAGGGTCCTGGCGCACGAATTTGGACATGCAATCGGACTCGAACATGTTGATGATCCTAATGCCATCATGTACTACCTAAATGCAGGTATTAACGAAAATCTGACAGATGCTGATCTTGGAGCGTTGAAAAATCGTTGTAAGGTCAAGTAATTTTAATGCAAATGAAAAACCCACCATCTGGCGGGTTTTTCATCAGTTTTTTAAATCTAAGACTAGTTAGCTGCTGGAGTAACGCTCGCCTCACAACTTTTGCAATTAGACTTGTGGCCGAAAATTTCAACTATCGCAGAAATACCAACGAGTACATAAACGATTTTTACTAATACTGGCCAAGAGCCAAGAAGGGTTGTAACGAGGTTCCAGTCAAAAAGACCAACTAGAAGCCAATTAAGACCTCCAACAACTAGTAGAATAAAACTTAAAGTGTGTAAAGATTTCATTGAGTTTTTATAAATTAATTTATTAACCTTTTAGGGGTTATTTTAATTATACCACCTTAGAGACTTGTTAAGTGCCCTTATCCACACTAAAAACATGATTTAACGGCTTATTTTCATGATAGAGGTCGTAGCCTCGGCTTCAGCATAAAGATTTATGTGACCATACTGGTCTTGGTCGATACTATATTTAGTGTCAAAATCGAGGGGTGAAGAATAGTATGCGCCCTTTTTTGATGGATCAAAAGGCAGGGTTTGGAGATATTCTGGAACTAGGCAATTGGCTATATTAAATCCCAAAGAAGAGTCTACGTTAGTCTTTGTATTTATCGGGATATTCGTTGTCTCACCAGAACAATACAAGATTCCATCATGATCAATCATATTTTGTCCTAAAGAGTTTAAAAGTGTCATTAAATGTGCGGTTCTCTGAGAGTCCCTGGCGAATTTGAATTGCTTGGTAGGATTAAGCGAGACCATGACTATGGTCGCAAGAATCGCTATTATTGCAAGAACTATTAAGATTTCTATAAGTGTGAAGCCTTTTTGTTTTTTCATGTTATATAGAATAAAGCATAGACATTAAATAAAAATAAAGAATTACTGAAGATTTGTTTGGATGATAGTTGGGCCTAAGTGAGAAATCTTTATAATACTTTTTAGGGCAACTGTGATAGTTTTGGGGTATATGAATCTTGGGACATTGGCTGTGCCGGTGGCATATACATCAACGTAAATATCC
This sequence comes from bacterium, assembly GCA_043718245.1. Taxonomy (GTDB): domain Bacteria; phylum Patescibacteriota; class Minisyncoccia; order Phycocordibacterales; family CAIZLB01; genus JBAXAB01. The sequence continues at coordinate 6,347 of JAYSWB010000059.1, read as the reverse complement.
TTGTCCTTAAAATTTGGGTTTGTGATAATTGAATATGTGCAGTTAAAACGTGAAATATTTGCATTGGAAATCCTGTACTGAAAGTTTGTATTCAAGCGCGCCGTCGCCACTTCTCGGCATGACAATGCAGAGGCGACGGCGCGCTCATAATACTTTGCAAATAAAAAGTCTCTCTGGCTTGTAAAAAGAAAGCTCGAGTAAGAGTACAAAATAAAAGTAGCCGTAATGGTCAGGACCACCACTATTAAAACCAACACAGCTCCCCTGTTATTTTTCACCAGACTAAAATATCATTCCCTACCTACATAAAAATAAAGTTTTCCTGAACTTTTCTTAATCTTTGATTATGACGGCTCGCTTTTTAAAATAAAAATAGATTCCACTACCTAAAACAATGAGTATCAAGGCGACTGTACTGATCTCGGAAATTATTCTATCTATTAAGCTAATATTATTAGCAAAAATAAAACCAAGTATTATATACACTCCAACCCAAATAAGGGCCCCTAAAACATTAAAAATAAAAAAACGACCAAACGGCGTATGGGTGGCTCCTGCCACAAGTGAAATTATAGGTCGAATAGGCCCAACAAAACGCCCGAACAGCACACTTTTACCCCCATGTTTTGCAAAAAACACTTCACCCGAATGAATATGAGAGAGCTTTAATAAACGATTATGTTCCTTGAAAAATTTCCGACCATACTTTCCGAACAAATACCCAGTCGTGTCACCTATGATGGCTCCGATGGCTGATAACAAAATAATCACTCCTAAAGATCCGAACCCGTTTGCCGCAAAGACTCCAAATAATAGTAAAATCAAAGTTCCTGGTATAAAAGCTCCTATAATTGGCAACGATTCGATTAAGGCCGCTAAAAAAACTGAAAGGTACAATGACCACTGATGGTCTTTGAAAATAGAGACCAGCGATATAATATAATTTGTAAAGTTTTCGAACATGTATTGTAAGTAATTCTACCCTATAAGCCCTTAGGGTCAAAGATTGAAGGTGGGAACTCTTCGCCTCCTAACATTTTAGATATTTTCATACCGCCATAAATAGACGGTATGATCCCAACACCATTACACCCAAGATTATATAGTAAATTTTTATTCCTAGGATCAGGACCAATTAGCCTAATCCCACCAGGCGTATAGCACATCAATCCATGCCACTGAAACTTGTATTGGAAATGCTCCCCTTGAATCTTTTTATAAGTATGTTTTACAAACTCGTTAATCTGATCCCCCATTTTCTTGTCAAATTCGTACTCGCGAAGATATTTTCTGGTATCTCCAAGGAAAATTTGCGGTCCACCAATGCAGATTAGGTTGTGTTTTTCATTTGATTCTGCAGAATCATGTCGCGCAGTGCCCTTTGTAGCGCGACTTATATCATACGGGCGACGAGTAACATAAAAATAAGGAACCCCATTGTCTGTACTAAGACCACTGGAAGATTTCAGCGCTTCCTTGTCATAATAGCTGAGGCCGGCAGGTTGACGATTTAGCTCTTCCAAATATCCTGACATGTATCCGATTACCCCCTCGACATTTTGATGAAATGAAGTATCAATATCTTTTCCTCCGTTATTCTGGATGCGAACACGTTCAAAACCATTCGTACACAAAATTACTTTTTGACAATTAATATCATATTCCATTTCTTGTTTGCCGTCCTTACGATTAGTGATTGTTTTCAACAAAACCATGTGTTTTTCCAGTACAACTTCACCAACCGATGTGTGTTCGGCAAGTCTAAATCGCCCAGGATACTTGTTCAACAGATATCCAGCGATTTCATCAACCATAAGCGCACTATTCACCACTGCCTTTTTTTGAGTAACGACCGCAATATACTGGGGATCCTCAGTCTCAAGAAGGGACATGATATCATTGTGCGGGATAAGCTCATAAAAAGATCGATATTCTACGGGAATCTTTTCCAGGTCTTTGACATGGTCGGCTATGTAAATAACTGAAGTGTGAATTCCAGCCTCTTTTCGAAGCGCGTTATTTTTAAGTTCATCGATCAAAAGCTCTACCCCAGCAAAACCATCATATCCAACAAATGATGAGATCGGGGTGCTTAAGTTCGCCTCCTGAAATATTTCATCGAGAAGTGTCCATGCAGAATGCAAAGCTTTTTCTCCGTCTGCCGCTCTTTCTAATCCATATTCACGGACAATATCATGAAATTCGCGTTCAAACATAGCAATAACCTGTCCAGCATTGTGCCCCGTCGAGCCATGTGCAATTCGACTACCTTCGACAAGCATAACTTGTTTATCAGTATTTTTTAAAGTGAAATATGCCGTCATCACTCCTGAAATTCCCCCTCCAATAATTGCAATGTCAGTCTTTGTATCCTCGTGTAAGGTATCAATCGGTCTTGTAATTTTTAACTGGTGGAGCCAAGGTGAATTATTCGGATTCATGTGCCGAGGACCAGGTTCGAACTGGTGACCCCACGCTCTTCAGGCGTATGCTCTACCAACTGAGCTACCTCGGCAATTTTACTTGAAATATTTCAAGAAACCACTTGCACTACTACTTGCATTTAACAATGGATTATTTGTGACCTTATCATAGACATTCACAGCAGGAGCAATTAGAGGTTCTATATAGTAGTAAGCGCCAAAAACTATACCAGCGATAATCAAAATCTTGAGCAAAGTATAAGCCCGCGACCATCGATGGTAGCGGTACAAAACTCCCATCATGTGATGGTCGCGGGTAACAATATCCTTGATCTGCTTTACATCTTTTTGAAGTTGTTCAATGTCCTCTTGTTCCATGTCTATAAAAGCTATATTATCACGCTTTAATTACTTTTTCCATCTTGCCACGATCCCACATGGGAGTAGGCGATTATGGGAATCCTGAATAACAAGTTCCCCCGCTTCGATCTCCCCACCATATTTTTGTTGCAATAACTTCAAGTTCTCTTCATAAGCAATAGCCGAGTAACCTGCTGAATAGCCATTTAGGACGAAAAACAGTGGGTTATCACTTAATAATGCAAAACAATCCTTCATAAGTTCTAGAAATCCCTCTTCAATTTTCCAAACTTCCCCTTTTGCACCGCGCCCAAACGAAGGTGGATCCATGACAATAGCATCGTATTTGTTTCCCCTTCGGACTTCTTTTTTTACGAACGCGAGTGCGTCGTCCAAAATCCAGCGGATTGGTTTGTCCTCTAAACCTGAAAGTTTTGCATTCTCATTCGCCCAAGTAATTGCTGCTTTCGATGCATCAACATGTGTGACTTCGGCCCCTGCTTTGGCGCATATTAATGAAGCTCCTCCGGTATAGCCAAATAAATTTAAAACTTTTACATTCTTTTTATCCTTAAGTATATTTTCCATCCATTGCCAATTCACGATTTGTTCTGGAAAAAGTCCGGTGTGTTTGAATGGGGAAAGTTTTATTTGAAGTTTTAATCCTCCGAAATCAATTGCCCAAGGTTCAATTTTTGTATTCCAATCATCTTTGAACTCGGCGTCTGATTTCCAAGCACTTCTATCTGTTGGCCATAAAGCCTGCGGATCAGGGCGCGACAAGACGAACTTTCCGTAGCGTTCAAGTTTGTAGTTGTTTCCGGAGTCTAGGAGTTCGTATTCAGGTTGTTTAGTGATAATGAATTGAGTCATAAGCTAATTTATAGCATAATTTTTAGAATATAAAAATCAAAAGACGCCTTGATGTAATCGCAGCGTCTTGATGTTTGGTACCGAGGAATTACATTCCGTACATTTGGCTTCGTATCTCTTCAAGCTCAGTGACCACTTTTCCATCTGTGATCTTCGAGAAACGTGGGAAAGTTTTGTCATCCTTTGTGACATCACCCATCCACATTTCGATCGGCCGGAGATCAAAAAGCTTTCCTGCCTTGTATACTGACGACTCATAGAGAGGTCTGTAAACCACCATATTTTCATCTTCGGGACGACAATCATCCTCGGTGTGGCAACCTACACCCACAACTTCGTAGGCGTAATTGTTGACCGTGCCGTTTGGATCGTGCTTGTAGTGATAGTAGAAACCGTTTTCAGGAACTTTGTTTGGGATTTTCATAGTTTTGTGCTTTTGTTCGAATTAGAATTATATCAAATACTTTACCTCTTCATCAAATACTCCTTCAATCTCTCCTCTCCAATTGGACGATCTACCTCTGGAATCCTAAAGCTCTCCCTAATCTCCTTTCCATGATCTTTGTTAAAAGCCCAGTTGATAATGAAGATAATTAGCATAGCAATAAAAGCCCCGACAATCGCTACGAACATATCCTTTTGCGCATCCCAAATATACCGAGAAATGCAATACCGGCCGCTGGGTCAACATTTCGAGCCACAATCCATTCAATTACTTCGTATAAGGCGGAAGACGCAGCTACCAGTTCCAATGGGAAATAGTAAGACCAAAAACCTTTTGTAATTGAAAGTCTCATAAAAACTTCACGAACAGGGTAAGCCAAAAGAAGACCAAAACTAAAGTGTACTAACCTGTCATACATATTTCGTGAAGATCCAAGCCATTCTTGTAAAGTATACCCAAAAGGCACTTCAGCATAAGTAGAATGTGATCCGATAACGTGCATTATCATGAATATAGTAATCAAAGTGTACGAAGCATTGGAAAGTTTGAAATATCTGCCTAAAATAAAAATAACTGGAACAAAAAGAAATACTAGGTAATTTTCGAGAAGCCAATCGTGTGGGTAGACAGGATCGATTGCTGCCCATATCCATACGATTGCGAACAAGATAACTAGTAACCATCTGTATTTTGTCATGTGGTAATTGTAGCAGAAAATTTGTGCCTCCGACAGGAATCGAACCTGTATCTAGACGTTAGGAGTGTCTTGTTCTATCCATTGAACTACGGTGGCAAGCGTAATAAATTACGCTTAAAACAATCCCTATCTCTTAATATCCACCAACTCTACATCAAAAATCAAAGTTGAATTCGCAGGAATCAAAATTCCACCTCTACCATCTGGAATCTCTTGCGCTCCGTATGCCAACTCTGCAGGAATTGTTAACTTCTTCTTTTCACCAATTTCCATACCTACAATTCCCTGATCCCAACCCTTAATAACCTGCCCTACTCCGAGTTTGAACTCAATTGGTCTTCCGTGATCAAGAGAGCTATCAAATTTTGTACCATTTTCGAGTGTTCCTGTGTAATTTACTGAAACCATGTCTCCATTTTGTGCTATCATTTTTGTTGAATTATTAAATAAATAAAAACCGATTACTCCTAAAATAACAAATCCTAATATTAAGTAAATAATTTTTGTGTTCATAATATTTTTTATTTAGCCGATGTCTTTCCAATTTTTTCTAATAAAAGATTCTGATCAAATCCAACGATAACCTGACCATCAATCTCTATTACGGGCACGCCCATCTGGCCGCTTACTTCTATCATTTTCTTCCTTTCTTCGACATTCGCGGCCACATCTACTTCAGTAAATGCGACATTGTGTTCTGTAAAAAGTTCTTTGGCCGCTTTGCAGTACGTGCAAGACGGGGTGCTGTATATTTTTATTGTCATAGTGTGGGAAATTATACATTAAAATGTCATTTAGGTTAATTGACAAATTGAGGGTATGTTATATAATGTAAACATCATGGAACCAAACACACAAACAACAACACCTTCACCAAAGCGAACATTCTTTAGAGTCCTTATTATTGGGGCTATAATCCTTATTTTAGTATTTCTAAGCATCGGAATTGTAAAGATCGTACCTAAGGTGGTTTCGTCCTTGGCGTCCGCAACAGTCTCTATTACCTCCCTCTTTAGCGGGAACGCTACCTCGACCCCTGCTACATCAACTAACCCAGGATTCGTTATCGTAACCAACAATACAGCAACGACTACGACAGCCACTTCGACCAAAGTAAACACACCAACTTATACAAGCACAAAGACGAACACAAACACCACTTACTACCCCCCTGTTTACACAAACAATGGCAATCCTGATCTTGCGGTAACCATAATTTCAAGAGGGATAATTAATCCTGCCAATGGAAACTACGTCGAAACAAATAATTTTACGACTTCTGACACTGTGGTTATTAAATTCAGAATTCAAAACGTAGGAACTGCACCAAGTGGCGCTTTTAATCTTTCAGTTTCTATGCCAGCATCAAATGCATCTGATCAGTTACGTCAAATCACAAACACAGCTTCTATTCCTGCTGGTGCTTCGATTGATGCTCAGGCTGTTTTCACAAACCCAAGAATCGGCACAGGGCTTCCGGTAGCAATTTCTATAGATCCTTCTTCATTAACAAGGGACATTAATCGTGCTAATAATATTGCCTCAGTTG
>JAYSWB010000058.1:0-10381 GCA_043718245.1 bacterium | reverse complement strand
TAAAGAGACAGTGTTAGATGGAGTGACAGGAAAACTTATAGAAAATAATGTTGATAATTTGGTTACAGCCATAAAGGATGTCGGTGGAAATGCTGAGGGCTACAAAGATGCGTGCTTAAAAAGAGCGAAAGAGTTTGATGTTAAAATATTTATTGATAAAATCAAAAATCATCTATAGGATACTTTTGGTCGGTTCAATCTAGGTGCATTTTTAGTTAGTCTTGTTTGCACTCAAATATATAAATGTTATTATATAAACATGCAAAATATTAGATCATTCATCTTTCTTCTTTTGGGAGTTTTTTTAACAATCTTTATTTATCAAGCAGTTACGATTTACCAACTGCGCGCTATTGCAGCAGAAAATCGTCAAATCATTCTTAATGATAGGGCAATATTGGGTAATGTGATTGATTTTTTACAGTCAAAGTATCCTGAACTCAAGAATCAAAATACAACAGCACAGCCTGGAACATCTGCAAAACCAAGCACTACAGGGACTACAACAAAGAAGTAGTAGACCATTTGATTTCTACTTAAACTTTCAACCTAATATAAGTATAAATAGGGCCGTTGCCAACCCTCCCGCCCTATGCTATATTCCTACCTACATATGTCATCAACAACAGCCAGCAAAACTGCTAACAAGTCACTCGTCGACGAAATGTTCAAAGTCGGCGCTCATTATGGTTTTATCAAGTCGCGCCGACACCCAACAGTCAAGCCTTTTATTTTTGGTACTAAAAACACAGTTGAAATTTTCAACCTAGAATTAACCGAGGCACAATTAGCCAAGGCAGAAGCTTTCATTCAGGAAATCGCTGGAAAAGGCAAGCAAATCCTATTCGCCTCAGGAAAGAGTGAAATTAAAAACGCCCTACAGCACGGTGCAGAAGCCTGCAACATGCCATTCGTCGCAGGACGATGGATTGGTGGAACTTTTACAAATTTCGAGGCAATCCGAAGACGCGCTGACAAATTGACTGAACTTATCTCTCAAAAGGAGAAAGGTGAACTTAACAAATATACAAAGAAGGAAAGACTATTGATTGATCGTGATATTACAAAACTTCAGACTCTTTTTGGAGGAATTGTTTCTATGAAGTCTCTTCCCGCCGCACTATTCGTTGTTGACGCTAAAAAGGAACACATCGCTGTTGCTGAGGCAAATGACGCTGGAATTCCTGTAATTGCTCTTTGTGGTTCTGACAACGATATTTCTGTTGTTAGATATCCAATTCTTGCGAATGACTCTTCGGTAGACAGTATGGCTTACTTCATCAACCGTATTTCAAACGCTATCAAAACTGCCCCAAAAGCATCTGAACCTGTTGTCGACTCTAAATAATTTAGTTATAATAACAATCTAACCTATATATTTATGACCACTATTTCAATGGATCTTGTTAAGGAGCTGCGAGACATGACTGGTATTTCTGTTATGCAGTGCCGGAAGGCATTAGAGGAGGCGGGTGGGGATAAGGAAAAGGCAATAATCTTACTTCGAAAGAAGGGAGCTGAAATTGCATCTAAAAAGGGCGATCGTACCCTCGGAGCCGGTGTTGTGGCCTCATATGTGCACAGCAACAAGACTCTGGGTGCTATGGTAGAATTAATGTCAGAGACAGATTTTGTCTCTAAAAACGCCGAATTTATGACACTGGCCTATGATATAGCTATGCAAATATCTGCCACTAACCCTGATTTCGTTCGAAAGGATGAAATCAAAGAAGAAGACAAAAACCGGGCAACTGAGGTCTTCGCAAAGGAGGTAGAAGGCAAACCAGAGGCTATGAAAGAGAAAATCCTTCAGGGTAAACTGGACGCGTATTTCAAAGACAAAATTCTTTTGGAACAGCCATTTATCAAAAATCCAGATCTTACGATCGCACAGATGATTGATAATGCTATGCAAAAATTCGGCGAAAAAATCGAGATTGGTAAATTTGTCAGAATGTCGATTTTGGAAAAATAGTCGTGGGGGCTTAACCCTACAATTATGTTTAATACATCTATCATTTTCATAGCTTCGATCTCCACGGCTCTCTTTATTTTGGCGAACAAAATTGGTCAAATTAATGGTTCGAGGTGGTATATAAAACTCCATTCGCACGAACTCGAACATAGGATGATCAACAAGCTTGGGGCAATGTGGGACGTTATTATGCACTCGTCAAAAGCCACCATCCGTACAGTCTTTGCTAGGGTTTTGCAAAAAATGGAAAAGTTTTTCATGAAAGTTTTTTTTAAACTATTTAGGTACATCAACAAATTGTCAGATATGGTGAAAGGGAAAGACGTGCCGAAAAACAAAGGTTCAGCGTCATTTTTCCTGAAAAGAATAGACGAGGTTGAGAAGCTTTAAAGATTGTGATATATTCTTTAGACGTCGCGCGGACAGTGGACAGTGCGCGACACAATTTTGCCAAATTGGCCGCTTTAGCTCAGTTGGTAGAGCAACTGTTTTGTAAACAGTAGGTCCTCAGTTCGAATCTGAGAAGCGGCTCCAAAAGTTACCGATCTTAATATATAGAAGTTCCGATGCCTCGGATGAAATCAATAGTTCCTGTTGGTACTCCAATACTTACACAACTAGTTCCCGCATAAACCATGCAAGGAGAAGCTGCGTATGTATAGCCACCTAAAACCAATGGACCTGGCGACCATACACTATATTGTGAAAGTAATTTTGAATATCCCGGAATATACATTAACTGGATTACAGATTTTTTACTAAAGTCGTAAATAAATAAAAGTAAAAATGCAGTGCAGGTACAATACTGTACGTAAATAAGGCGTCCCCCAAAGCCAGGCGAGGCCGCTGAAGTTCCGACGCCCAGTACTTTTCCACGACTAATTGTGTTGACTGGTTTATTAGGTGAGGCACTGACTCCGACTTCTGTGGCTAAAAGCGCTAAGGGATGCATGAAAGAAAGAAAAAGTGAAAGAAAGATCGCAATTTTTTTATAACCTATTCGCATACATTAATTATAACACAACCTCTAGTTGTTTGGGGTAGTAGATGCAGTAGAAGTGGCGTTCAGAGCTCTCTCCTTGTCAATCTTTTTCAATTCGGGCAAGATTTCCTTCATCCTGTCTATTGATAAAAATCCAGTATAAGTCTCTTCGTTTATAACAAGAACCGGATAAGGTTCCTCTACTTTATAAATCTTTGCGAGAGTGTTTACTGCAGATACAGACAATCGTCGATCAAATGAATAGATACGCACGTTCGGGTAGGCACCACGAAGGTGATTTAGAACAGTGCTAGTTTTTTCACAATCCTCACATTCTGCTTTACTGCCGTAAAAGTAAAGAATCGATATAGGTTTTAGACCGCACTTTTCGCTTAGTCTTTGCATTAATGAAAAATCCTTTATCTGGAGTAATTCGTAGTACTTTTTGATGTAATTGAATTCATCGCTGTTTTGATTGGATTCCAAATACGATAATTTCCTCTCGAGACTATTTAGTTCGTTTGACAAAATGCCGTCATTGACGTTTTTGCACGAGGTTTCTCGAAGTAAATCATATTGAGTTTCCGAAGAGAGGATATTCAGAGAAATAGTGTCTTGAATTGAACGGAGGTCCTGTGCTCGTGAATTATTTAGTAAATTATTCACCCATAAAGCAATAGCAAAAAGTAATGATGTAATGATAAAGGTCATTACATACTTGTTCCAATCTATAGGTTTTCGATTATGTTCGTTCATTTAATTTTGCGAAATCATGCCGCGCACCGTCCTTTGAAGCGCGGCTTGCGCTTACCTCCACGCCGCATCACGTCTTCGTAGCGTATTATACACTGATTTTGCAAGCCATATTGGTGAGATGAGGGAATATAACATGATAAAGTAAACGATGTCCATTTTTTTAGAATCCTTTACATTTGCCAATTTTCGACCTCGCCAAACTGCAAAAATAATTAACCCGAGCGAAAATACACTTAACAAAAAAGTGCCCTGAGTGTGATAGTACAGCCAGTCTGTAAATTGAGGGATAATATCTAGTGAAAAATTATTTCCAAAATAATTCAACTGATTTTTCCACCCGACAGTATTAATTTCGTTTATTGTCTTTATAGACTTTAAAATGATTTCAAAAAGACTGTAACAAAGGGCAAACATTGTTCCAACGATAATCCACATTGTGAGGGGAAGAACGAGCATTCCAATATTTCCATATTTGGGATTTAGGATCATATGTTTGTAATCGAGTGCGTTTTGAATAAAGCCACCAGTCCAGCGCACTCTTTGTCTGTAAAGGCGATAAAGCGTGCGCGGGCCTACTGTATAGACTACAGCCTTGTCAGCACAGGCGATTTTCATGTGCTTGCTTTGCATGCGAAGGGCCATCTCCAAATCTTCGGTATTGTGGGCATGCTTATAGTTTCCAATTTGGGTAAAAACAGCCGTTCTAAAGATTGAAAAAGGTCCAGGGGTTACATATTGAGCATCAATTAGCCCCATAATTTTTCGAAGAAAAATTCCCATATTATATTCTGCATTTTGCATCATACGGACAAAAGTGTCAGGATTTTTGATTTTCATTGATGGTGTGACGGCCATCACTTTGCTGTCTAAAAACTTTTCCATAATATGTCTCAAAGATTCTGCATCAACTTCTGAATCTGCATCCAAGCATCCGATAAAATCTGTCTTGCAATTTTTAATTCCATGATTTAGCGCCGTATATTTTCCTCCATTTTCTTTTTTATGCAAAGTGATGTTTGGAATACTAGAAAACTTTTGAATTAAGCTCCATGTGTTGTCGGTCGAGCCGTCGTCTACGATGTTGATTAGGATTTTTTCTTTTGGGTAGTTTAACTCTAAAAGTGACTGAATGGTTTTCTCAACTGTGGCGAATTCGTTAAATACAGGAACAAGTATTGTAACAGCGGGTAAGTCATCATCGTGAAGTGGTGTGAATATCGTCTTCTTCTTGAATTCATGCTTGTGCTCGAAAAAGGTCAGCAGAATAAAGACTTGGTAGTAGACCAAAAAGAACATAAAAAAGTATATAATAGAAGAGGCCGAAAGAGGCATAAATAGGCTTTTAATATAGCAGATATGGCGTTTTTTTCAAACTCGGATTATACTCATAGGATGAAAGGGCATTCTCATGTAATGAACCAGGAAATCCGTATAATTGCGGAGATTTTTGCTGAATTGGGTTTTGTGGTTGCGAATGGTCCAGAGTTGGAGACGGAGTTTTATAATTTCGACGCCCTTAATTTTCCGAAGGATCACCCGGCGCGGGATATGCAGGATACTTTTTGGATTAAGGGAGGTGATGAAAAAATGTTGCTCCGAACTCACACTTCAAATGTCCAGATTAGATTTATGCAAGGGAATACTCCGCCATTTGGAATGTTGGCTCCAGGAAAAGTTTATCGAAACGAAGCGACTGATGCGACTCATGAGGCACAATTTCACCAAGTCGAAGGGATGTATGTGAATAAAAAAGTTTCCTTGAAAGACCTGAAGGGAACTTTGGAACATTTTTTTAAAAAATATTATGGCAAGGATGCAAAAATTAGATTTAGACCGAGTTTCTTTCCATTCGTAGAGCCCGGTGTAGAAGTTGATGTGCTTTTCAAAGGTAAATGGCTCGAAGTGATGGGGGCAGGAATCATGCACCCAAATGTTTTGAAAGCAGGAAATATTGATCCATCCGAGTGGAGCGGGTATGCCTTTGGTATGGGTTTTGATCGAATCGTTATGATTAAATATGGTATTGATGATATTCGGTTCTTATATTCAGGCGACTTAAGGTTTGTAAGACAATTTTAAATATATGAAAATCTCCCGCAATTGGCTTCAAAAATACGTTTCAAAAGAAATTCCGAAAGGAGAGGATTTTATTAATTTGCTTTCGATGAATATTTTTGAGGTGGAAGGTCATGAGGTTGTTGGAGACGACGAAGTGTTTGGTGTGAAAGTTTTACCAGACAGAAATCATTATTGTTTAGCACATAGAGGAATTGCTAGGGAGGTGGCAATTTTAATCGGAGCTGATTACAAAGTTCCTGAATTTTTAAATACTCCTGTCGCTGTTTCAGAAAATGCTGAAAAACCTGAAATTAAAATCGAAAGTAACATTTGTCGAAAATACTTAGCTAGAAAAGTAAGTCGAATTACAGTCACAGCTTCACCAGATTGGCTTAAGAGCGGACTTGAGGCCCTCGGTCAGCGATCGATTAATTCAATCGTAGACATGACAAATTACGTCATGATGGATTCTGGACAGCCACTTCACGCATTTGATGCAGATTTGATAAAGGGAAATATTACTGTTCGTATGGCAAAAGATGGCGAAATGGTGACGACTTTGGATAAAAAAGAAATCGTTCTGGATGCAAAAACATTAGTGATTGCAGATGATGAAGGAGTGCTTGCAATCGCCGGTGTAAAAGGCGGAAACCGAGCCGGTGTCACGATGTCTACAAAAAATATTATTATAGAGTCTGCGAACTTTGCACCAAGTGAAGTTAGAAAAGCTTCTGTTAAGGTAAACATTCGAAATGAATCATCAAAGAGATTTGAAAATGACTTGCCACTAGAATTTGCCGATGTTGGATTAAATGATCTTTCCTTGTTAATTGCAGAAGCTAACCCCAATGCAGAATTTGGTCCGATATATTCACATGGGCCTGATAGGGACGAATCTAGGGTTGTTGAGACAACTACCACATTTATAAAGGAATGCGTGGGGGTTGATATCTCTGATGAAGAAATAATTTCCATCTTAAAAAAGTGCGATATGCAGGCAGAGGGAAATTTGAAAGTAACCGCTCCAACGTATCGAAAAGATATTAATATCCCACAAGATCTAGCTGAAGAAGTTGGGCGTATTTATGGATATGAAAAAATATTTGATGCAAAACCTGTTCGATTAGAATCTTCTTTGCAGAATGATAAGGAGTTTACAATTGCAGAGTATATAAGGGATTTACTTACTAGTATTGGATTTGATGAAATTATTGGATATGCACTTCGTGAAGATGGCGATTTTGTATTAGAAATGCCTTTGTCAAAGGATAAAAGTACACTGAGAAAAACTTTAGAAAATTCAACGAGAGAATATATTGAATCAAACAGCAGGTATTTGGATTTATTGGGAATCAACCAAGCAAAAGTTTTTGAAATTTCTAGAGTGTTCCCACAGGAAGGGGAGAAGGCGGTTTTATCACTGGGAGTGATTAATCAGAAGGGGTCAGAGAAACCACATGTTGTAATTGCGAATGCTTTAAAACATTTAACAGACAATGGAATTATTGTCGACGCCTCGGTTGATGCAAAGATAAATGAAGTTGTTAATACAGAGACAAAAGTTGTATATGACAGAAAAATGGAACTTTGTGTTTCGCCCGATTTAGATATTGGAAAGATGAGTATTGATGGGGATCATGTGAAGGTTTTTGAGAAAGAGAAAAAAGAAATTGTGAAGTTTAAGAAAATTTCTCCATATCCGTTTGCGACAAGAGACGTGGCGATTTTTGCTGAAAAGGATAAAGAAAAGGAGGTTTATGATTTAGTAATGAAAACCGCTAGTGGGGAAGAAAGTTTTGTACGAGCGACTTTATTTGATGTGTTTACGAAAGAAGAGAAGACTTCGTATGCATTTAGGTTGGTGTTTCAATCACAAACGGAAACTTTAAAGGATGAGGTCATTGATGAGGTTATGAAAAAAATGGGGGAGGTGGTTACAACAAAAGGTTGGGTGGTGAGATAGAAGAAAGCGCCTCACCCTAAGGTAGGGTGAGGCGCTAAGACGAGGCGGTGGCTTGCCTAGTTTGCGTAGATTGCTCTTTTCGCGAGTATCCTATTCACAGAGGTCCTGATCATCGTAAAGACCGAAATAGAAAAGGGAAAAAGGAACGTGATATTTACCGCCTGTGTAATAATTTTTACGTTGTCTCCAGGCCAGGCAGGGACAGTAAGTGCTGTCATGGTAATCGTGAACACAGCAAGGCCAAACCTGTGTGTCCATCTTTGCTTTGCTATGATTAGGCGAGCGATTGCGGCCAGGATCACAGTCGTGAGGAGGATCCAAAAAACAGCAAATGTTTTTCCGCACACGATTTCCAAGTTCTGCCAATCAGAGAGGTGGAAGGTGGTTGCTACTTGGAGGACCAAAAGGCAGACGGAGATGAGCAGGGTTATGGACAGGATGGTAATCTTTTTCATTGGTGAGTTTGGTTTTTTGGTGGAAGGCCCACGACGGAATGTCGCAAACTTTCTTCCAAAACCAAACCTTTCTCAAAGAACTTATCTTAATACAATACACCACAAACCCCCACATGTCAAGTATCTCCACAACCCCTAAAAATGCTACAATACCCCTACAAACATGGCTAAAGATAAAGAAAAGAAATCCGTTTACGACGCCTCGAATATCACCGTTTTAGAGGGTTTGGAACCAGTTCGTAAGCGACCTGGAATGTACATCGGTACTACAGGTCCTGATGGTCTTCACCATTTAATTCATGAAATCTTTGATAACTCTCGAGATGAAGCCATGGCTGGCCGATGTTCCCGAATCGAGGTTGCACTTCTTCCTGATGGATATGTTCGTGTTGTGGATAACGGAAATGGTATTCCAGTTGGAATTCATCCAAAGACAAAGGTTTCTGCACTTGAAACTATTATGACCGTCCTTCACGCCGGAGGAAAATTTGATAATGATGCATACAAGGTTTCCGGGGGTCTTCATGGTGTGGGTGCGTCCGTTGTGAATGCATTGTCAGTCCACACAAAAGTAACCGTGCACCAAGACGGAGGTTTGCACCAACAGGAATATAAAATTGGAAAGCCGCAATACAAAGTAAAGAAAATCGGATCTTCAAAGTTGCACGGAACGGTTGTGATGTTCAAGGCCGATGAAACTATTTTTAAAGAGGGTGTGGTTTACAACTTTGATCGCGTAGTGAATCACCTTCGACAACAAGCGTATTTGGTTAAAGCACTTGAAGTGAATGTTTTAGATGCACGAAATGCTGATGCTGGATTGGTAAATGAATTGTTAGATGACAATGTAATGTTTTTGAAGGACGAAGATGTTTTGGATGTACCTTCAATGACTTTCTATTTCGAAGGAGGACTTCGTTCATTGGTTGCTTTCTACAACCATTCACAGAAAACACTGCACAAAAATATTTTTTATGTTGAAAAAGAAGAAGCAAAAGTTCAAGTCGAAGTCGCATTGCAATACATCGATGATGTGTCTTCAAAAATTGTAGCCTTTGCGAACAATACATATAACTCGGAAGGTGGAACTCATGTGGCCGGATTTAAGACTGCGTTAACGAGAATTTTGAATAGTTATGCAAAGAAAAATAATTTTGTGAAGGAGGGTGGTGACGATAGCTTTACCGGAGAAGACGTGCAGGAAGGTTTGGTTGCGGTGGTGTCTGTTAAACTTCCTGAAATTCAATTTGAAGGACAGACGAAGGCGAAATTAGGTTCAACTGAGGCTCAGGGTGCCACATCTACTGTGTTTGGCCAGGCTTTCTCTGATTATTTGGAAGAGTATCCAGAAGACGCAAAGGCGATTATCAACAAGGCGATTTTGGCTGTTCGTGCACGAAAAGCTGCGAAGGCTGCAAAGGATTCAATTCTACGAAAGGGTGCGCTTGAAGGTATGACACTTCCTGGAAAGCTTGCCGATTGTCAGTCAAACAAAGCCGAAGAATCTGAACTATTCATTGTGGAGGGAGATTCTGCGGGAGGTACTGCAAAGATGGGACGTGATAGGCGAACTCAGGCAGTTCTTCCACTTCGAGGAAAGATTTTAAATATTGAACGAGCGCGACTTGATAAAATGCTTGCATCAGAGCAGGTGAAAAATTTGGTGATTGCGCTTGGGACTGCAATTGGAGATAGTTTTAATATTGAAAAGTTACGTTATCACAAAGTAATTATCGCAACCGATGCCGACATCGACGGAGCGCACATTCGCACACTAATTTTGACATTGTTGTACAGATATTTCCGACCGCTTATTGATGGGGGATTTATTTATATTGCGCAACCGCCACTTTATAAAATTAAAATTGGGAAGGAGATTACTTATATATATGATGACGAGGCTAAAAATAAATTTTTGAAATCCCGTGGGTTTAGTTCTGAAGATGTTGCTGAAGTTGAAGAAGAGGAAGATGAAGTTGTGGAAGAAGTAGAAGGTGAGGAAGTAGAAGTTGCGAAGGTCGTACGAAAGTCTAAACCACAAATCCAGCGATATAAAGGTCTCGGAGAAATGAACGCAGAAGAGTTGGGCGAGACGACTATGGATATAAAAAAACGTATTCTAAAACAGGTGACGATTGATGATGCGTCGGAGGCGGATAAGGTTATTGAGACACTCATGGGAACAGATGTGC
>JAYSWB010000057.1:0-10536 GCA_043718245.1 bacterium | reverse complement strand
GCAGGTGATGAATTAATCCAGGAAAATCAAAAAAACCACCAATTGGTGGTTTTTTTGATTTTCCTGGATTAATTCATCACCTGCTTCACCAAACCTTCAAAACTAGGGTGAGCATTTTCTGCCAAATCTGCCAAAATCTTTCGGTCAACGACTACACCTTTCTTCTTCATAGCACCAATAAATTTGCTGTATGAGAAACCTAATGGTCGTAGTGCTGCGTTGATCTTTACGTTCCATAATCGGCGCATATCGCCCTTTTTATCCCTACGATGGATGAAAGCACTAGCCCAAGAATGTGCAAGCTGTTCGTAAGCCAACTTTTCCTTTGTAGATCGTCCATGTCTGAAACCTTTCGCCATCTTTAAGATGTTTCGACGAGTCTTCAGCGCATGCATTCCTTTCTTTACTCTTGTCATGGTATTGGATTAATTAAATTTAGCTGCGTTTGATAAAAACTGTCGTTTCTGGCGGCTTGTCATGTGGAAGGGAACAGCTCGACCCTTGGCTGTTTGTTTTCGTCCGCTTTCTTTTGCATTGTAGTGGTTCTGGCCAGTTGCTCGTCCTAGGATCTTGCCGTTTTTGGTGACTCTAAGGCGCTTTAAGAATGATTTATTTGTTTTCATATGTTTGTTACGCGAGGCGTTACGGATTTCCCGTAAACTTCGAGTGCCTTGTTGTGGTTAATAATTTGTCTCCCTCTAAGCCTTTTCGATAATGATCGTCAAACCTTTAAGACTTTTCTTTGCTGGGTCTGCGATTTTGTAATCTACAGTGACCAGTTTCAGAAGTCTATCTAGGCGTTCCTTGAGGAAGTCGACATTAAGATATTTGGTTCGTCCGGGAAGGAAAAGGTCCATCTTGATTCGATGTCCTTCTCCAAGCCATTCTGACGCTTTTTTGGCTTTGAGAATAAGGTCGTGTTCACCTGTACCGATTTTGACCTGGAGACTCTTGACTTCAACGACTTTGGCCTTGGCCTTTGACTGCTTTAGCTTCTTGTTTTCGTCGTACTGGAATTTACCATAATCTGCGATTTTTGCAACAGGGGGATTGGCTTTTGGGGAGATTTCAATTAAATCGAGTCCTGCTTCATGAGCCTTGTTTAAAGCCGTAGAAAGGGATATAACGCCTAAATTTTCGCCTTTTGGTCCGATGACGCGAAGTTCACTTGCTCGTATTTGGTGGTTTATTCGTACGCTTGGGGTATACACAGTTGGGGTAAAAGTTGTTTTGGTGGTTATAGAGTAACACGATTATATAGAAAAGACAAAACCCATCCCTTTGCGGGGGATGGGTTGTGAGGTCTCCTTTCAATCCTAGTCGGGGATTTGTCCAATCAACGCTTCGATCTCGTCCCCACTTGAGGCAAGGGCCTCATTCGAGAAGCCGAGGAGGTCCCACTGGTCCTTGATGTGTTCTGGCAATGCATCATAGATGAGCTGTCCATGTTTTGGGTCGAGAATGGCGAGGCCTGTCTGCCTCTTGATTTCGATCCGGGCATTGAATATTTCACCTGTGAACGCGATTCTGTGTTTCATTGAGTCTGTATGGGTTGTGGTTTTTGTGCACTTGCGGAACTGCCGCAATTAACTAAAAAGTAGCATAAAAGGTACGTTTTGCAACAAGTGAAAAGGTGATGTAGTATTAACTTTCAATGCAAAAACTTTCCCTCATATATAAAAACATAAAAAGATGTACGGGGCTGTCCTACAAATGGATGCCTCTTTACACTGTGATGCTCTTGGCGCTGAGTATTGCTATTGCCCTGATCCCCATTGTTCAAGCGAAGGTTACAGGAAATATTGTTAATTCCATTACAGATTCTGTAAGTAAAGGCGAAGGAATCCGTACAGTATTGTTTTTAATATTTCTGTATGTACTCATTCGTCTTGTTTCTGATTTAATATCAAGTGTAAACACATTCTTTGATAAGAGATGGTGGAACAAATTTTCCAATGACCAAGAAATTTTTGAAATGGAATCAATGTCAAAGCTTGAACCTGGACACCTAGAGGACCCTGAATTTAAAGCACTGTTATCTACTGTAAAATTCAAAGGCTTTTGGAGTGTCATTTCTCTTACTTATGCACAATTTACAAGTCTCCCAAACCTCGTTGTTCTCCTTGCTACTTCTATAATCATTTTCAGAGTTAACCCTTACATCGTTCCTATTTTAATTGTGGCAACATCTTTTGAATTTTACCTTCAACTTCGCTACAACAAACACATTTGGATGATTTGGCAGGAAGGGGGAGACAAGATGAAGGCTTACGCACATTTGAAGGAAAATGTAACGCAGAAAGTTTCTGTTACACAAAATCGTCTTTTAAAGTCCCTTGATTTTGTTGTTAATAGAGCACGGGGAATTTTAGATGCTTTCAACAAGGAACAAAAGAAGGCAGACTGGGAAAAAATTGTACGGTCTTTTTTGGCGCATGGGTTAGCGTCACTGGGTTTTGGATTTTCTTTCTACTTGATCATCAACCAAGTCTTCACTGGAAAGATCAATGTCGGTGAAATGGTGTTCTATTTGGCCGTTTTAAGCCAATACACAGGAACTATCGATCAATTTTTTAACAGTATCTCTCGCCAGTATAAAGATGCATTGGAGGTGAACGATATATTCAAAATAGTTGACGTGACGCCATTTCTTAAGGAAATTGCACACCCTGCCAAGCTTGCCCTCGAAAGTGCACCTAGCATTGAATTTAAGAACGTATCTTTTTCATATGCAAATAAGGATGCAAAGATTTTAGATAACTTTAACCTAAAAATTGAGGCGGGAGAAAAAGTCGCTCTCGTTGGAAATAACGGTGCAGGAAAAACGACTTTGATAAAGTTGCTGTGTCGATTCTACGATCCAACCGAGGGGCAGATTTTGATTAATGGTATTGATTTGAAAGATTTGAGTAAAGCCGAGTGGTACGGGTACTTGGCATTATTGTTTCAAGACTATTCTGCATATTCATTTACCGCCAAAGAGTCAGTTGCAATGGGGCGTGTAGAGGAAGCCGTTAATATTGATAAAGTTAAAACTGCTGCAGTTCACTCGGGAGCAGATGAATTTATCTCTGAGTGGAAGAATCAATATGATGAGCAATTGGGCAGTGAATTCAATGGTATCGCTCCCTCCCAAGGCCAGGAACAGAAAATCGCAATTGCCCGCGCACTTTATCGTGGCGGGTATGTTTTGGTCTTGGACGAGCCTACCGCATCAGTTGATGCACTTTCTGAAGCGGATATTTTTGAAAAGATTAGAACTTCAACTGAAAATCGTACTCTTATATTAATCTCACATCGATTCAATACTGTCATTAATATGGACCGCATTATTGTTATTGAACAGGGAAAAGTTGTCGAGGAGGGAAGTCATGCAAAATTAATGAAAAAGAAGGCGGGAGTGTATGCAAAAATGTTTAATAGTCAGGCGTCTGGCTACGTCTCTGCCTAAAACAACTTTCTAAACGGCCACATAATGACCTCTGCGATTTTGTCGCTTAGAAGCGTAACAACATTTTGCAATCAGAGATAAAAGGGGATATCATAATTTATATGCCTCTGAAAATCGAACAAGAGTTAATAAAACAGTATGACAAAGAAGGTTTAAAAATTGATAAAAACAGGGTTTTAACGTATTCCCAATTGAGTTGTCCGTTAGAATGTACGTATTGTTTTGTAAATGACATGACTACAAACCAGATGAAAAATGTGGCGTATTTAACCGAATCACAAATGAACTTATTAGAAAACTTGCCAGAAGAGATAAACTTGGTGATGCTTGGTTGTGACACAGAATTCTTTCAAAACAAACAAGAAGCAATTTCAGTGTTAAAAAGACTTGCAAAAACTGGAAAAGATATTTCTACTATTACAAAAATACCTATTTCAGACAGTATGTTGAACGAAATGGAGGAAATTTATGAATATATGAAAGTAAGAGGAAATATATTAAGCGTTTCCATTTCTTTGCCGTGTATTTCAAGTGAAATGATACAGAAGTACGAACCACGTGTTCCAGGGCCGGCAGAGAGGATAGATTCCCTAAGACGAACAGCTTCCAGGGGTATACCAACAATGCTTGCAATTAGGCCACTTTTGCCCGACATAAGTGAAGTAGAATTACGAGAAATAGTGAACGCTTCAAAAGACTTTGTGATAGGTTACTATTCTGGGCCTTTGTATTTAAATGATGATAGGATAACCAAATTACTACCGCAAGAAATTGTAAACAATGAAGCAAAGCAACCACATTGGATGCTTGATGGAAATGTTTTTAAAGAAGTTTCAAAGGAAGGTCAAATGGACTTATTACACAGTATTGTTTCTGAGTCAGGCAAAGAATTTTTTGAAGGTGCAGCTGAAGGAATGGAATTTATTAGAAACTCACAGAAATAATATGAAAAACATTGAATTAAAGGTCAAGGTCGAAATAAATAAAGTATTAGCTGATCTAAAAAAATTAAATTCTCTATCCCTCGGCGAACTTTCCCAAACAGACACCTATTTTTTGCTTGGAAATAAGAGGTTAAAAATAAGAGAAGAAAAAAATAAATCAGAAATAATTTACTATATAAGAGATAATATAGCTGGATCAAAACAGTCAAAATATTTTAGATTTTATATAAATAGACTTATTCTCCCGTTGGTAAAGCTTTTTCTAGATGTTTTCTTAGGAAAGAAAAAAATAGTGAAAAAGCATAGAAATTTACATTATCATGCTCACACAAGAATACATTTAGATAGAGTAGAAAAATTAGGAGAATATCTAGAGTTAGAAACTGTAATTGACAGTCATCATGATCAAGACTATTTTATCGATGAACATAGGAGAATTGTATCGGCACTTAAGCTTTCAGATTACGTCCTAATCCCAAATTCCTATTCTGATCTATAAAATATAGTATGGGCTATAAGCCTAAAACAACTTTCTAAACGGCCATATTATGACCTCTGCGATTTTGTCGCTTAGACTTCTCTTGCCCCAATCTTTTTCTGTCAAAAGTTTAGCCTCGTCCCTTAACATATTCATTGCTTTTTCAACATCTGCTACAAAACTGTCTTCACCCGAGACTAGTCCAGATTCGAAATTGTAACGGAGGCTAATACTGTCCATGTTCATAGTCCCAATCGATGCCCAGCGGTTATCGATTTCTATACCTTTCCCGTGAATCATTTTTGGGTGGCGATAAATGTCAATTTTATTATCTAAAAAATAATTCATATATGTATGACTGGCAATATCAGCGAAAGCGTGGTCGGTTTTATATGGAATGATAATTGTCACAACCACACCTCGGTTCCTAGCTGCCACTAGTTTTCGCATTAATCTGTGGGTTGGGAGAAAATACGGAGTAGCGATTGTGATGTGTTTTGTTGCTCTGCCAATTCTTCGCAGTAGTGCATTGTATAGCTGATGTCTTCCAGGAAGTGGGGATTGAGTAATGTATATAAAAGGCAACCTTATGTCTGCGTTCAGAATTTGATCTTTCTCCTGAATGAGAGCCTTCCTCTCTGCATAATATTTTTTTAAGCTTTCTCTCAAATCACCAACGTCGATATTTGTCCAAGAAACTTTTTTCGATTCTGAGCGTGACCAAATGCTTTCAAATGCAGATTGCATTGTATTTATTGGATGAGGAAGCGCTGTGATTGTAGGGGTAGGTGGGAGCTTATTTTTTCCTATTGAAAGTCTGACGTTTAGGTCAAGCCACTTTTTTACAGGCTCACCGATGCAAACTCCTCCGTGGTGAGCAACACAGTCGCTAGTATTAAAATCAATTATCACGAGTCGTCTGTGATTCCTAAAAAAACTGATCTTGTGGAAACCTTTTGTAAAAGGAGTTAGCCAGTTGAAAAACTTTACTTCAATCCCTACCGCAATCATCTCTTGGTAAGCTTTGGATTTATCAAACCCCAGTGCTCCCAATGAATCAAAGTGACAACGGATTTTAACTCCATTTCGGGCCCTCTCTATCAGAGCTTCGGCAAACTTGATACCAATCTCATCTCCAATAAAATAGAATTGCTCTAAATCAATAGCGTGTTTAGCCTTTCGGATATCTTCTAACATCGCCTGCCAAGCAGTATCGGTAGTGGTTAAAATTTTGTGTTCTAATGGGAATTCAATCATATATTCGCTTTTTTAGTAATTATATTATAATCTAAATATATGCAAATCGCATTTATACTACTTACCTTCGTCTCGACAGTTTTTGGGGGCATTGTAGCTTTAAAGTTTAAAGACCGACGACATTTATTGTTGGGTTTTACAGCCGGGGTTCTTTTATCAGTGGTTGCCTTCGATTTATTACCAGAGATTTTTGAGATGGCAGAGGGGATTGGATTTGATCCTCGTATGGCAATGGTTGCAATGGTGATGGGCTTTTTGATTTTTCATATAGCTGAAAAAGTTTTCTTGGTCCATCATTCACACGAAGCAGATTATAGCGAACACAAGCATCCGACTTTGGGTTCACTGTCGGCAAGTGCCCTTATTGCACATTCATTTTTTGATGGAGTGGCTATCGGTTTAGGATTTCAAGTTTCAACAGCAGTCGGGGTCACTGTTGCGCTTGCAGTTTTGGCACACGATTTTTGCGACGGGCTCAATACAGTTTCATTAATAAAAGCCCATGGGGGGACGGACGCTAAGGCTAAAAAGTTTTTACTTATGGATGCAATCGCGCCGGTTTTAGGTGGGTTTTCTACTTTGTTCTTCACATTTTCTTCAGGTGCACTGATTATGTATTTAGGATTTTTTGCAGGCTTTCTAATCTATATGGCAGCATCAGATATTCTACCAGAAGCACACAGTAAAGATTCTTCTTTGTGGACGGTACTTGCCACTATTTTAGGAGTGTTATTAATGTATGTAGTAACAGGTATTCTGAGTCATTAATTATTTACTTTCAAATAATGTATTCTCTCGCAGAAATTATCGAATGGTCTGGAGGCAAGCTTTTTGGAGGAGGTTTCAAGCTGGCAACAAAAGCGACTGGTGTTTCTATTGATACACGAACCATAAAATATGGAGATATTTTTTTTGCACTTAAGGGTGAGAAAAATGACGGACATGAATACATTATTAAAGCCTTTGAAAAAGGGGCTCTAGCTGCTGTTGTTGAGTCTCCTATGGATATCAGCTTTCCACAAATTATGGTGAGCGATGCTTTGAAAGCTTTCCAAGACTGCGCGCGCGGGTATCGAAAAAAACTTGGTATTCCGATTATCGGTATAACCGGAAGTAATGGAAAAACCACAACCAAAGATATGATCACTGCAGTCTTACGAACTAAATATATGGTTTCATCTACCGAGGGCAATCACAATAATCACATAGGTGTGCCGTTATCAGTTTTGTCTATGAAGGACGATTCCAAATTCGGAGTTTTTGAAGTTGGCATGAACCATCAAGGTGAAATTGCACCATTGGCAGAGATAATCGCACCGCAGGTAACAGTTATAACAGGTATTGGTACGGCCCATGTAGAGGCTTTTGAGGACACTAAATGTGCTGGAGGAGTATGCGAAGCAATAGCCAGAGAAAAAGGAGGTTTGGCACGCGCTCTATCAAAAAAAGGAATTTTAATTATTCCCGAGAAAGAAAAATTTAAAGATTTGATTTCAAGTTTCGCTCCGACTGCAAAAGTGGTGGCTGTTTCTACGACTAATAAGGAAGCTATTGTGATTCAAAAAGAATTAATTGACGGTGGTTTTATTTATGCTTCTGCCCCACACATGATTCAAAACGCGCTACTGGCTATGGCTGTGGGGAGTGAGTTTGGAATCTCAAAACAGGATGCAGTTAAGGCAATTTCCAAGTTGATATACCAAGAAGGACGTTTTATGGAAAAAACAGTTCAAGGAATTCACCTTGTGGATGATACTTATAATGCTAATCCGGATTCAGTTTGCGCGGCCATCGAGGCTTTGGGAAAAATAAAACATAAAGGTAAGGTTGTTGTTGCGCTCGGGTCGCTTAAAGAACAAGGCAGTAACTTGATTAATGGATATCAAAGAGTTTACGAAACCGCATTTCAAGTTGGAGTGGAGGTTATTATTTTATGTGACATTGATTGGAACCCATCTCAATTACCGACAGTTTTAATAGAGAAACATAAAGATAAGAAAGTTCCTGAAGTTTTTCATGTTAAAAATCACGAAAGATGCGCTGATAAAGTGAAAGATCTATATAAAGAGGGGGATATTGTTTTATTTAAAGGTAGCAGGAGCTCCGAGATGGAAAAGGTTATAGAGATGCTGTAACGTCAGCCTTGGTAATTGAGAATAATCTCGAACGGCTTATTATAACGTAAGTGCCTGTTATTAAACTATAAACTAAAATATATGATATTTCTAATTATTGGTCTTCTCGTTGGTGGCGTGGCGGTGATATTTATCCTGCAGAACGTGATTCCTGTTACGGTTCACTTCTTTAATTGGGAATTACAAGGATCACTGGCCTTGGTGCTCGTTCTTTCAATCCTTACTGGTGCGGTATTGTCGGCCTTGTCATGTCTTCCAGATATGATTAACAATTATTTCGAAATAAATAATTTAAAAAGGCGGGTTAAGGAATTAGAAGAGCAAACAGATAACTACAAGAAAAGTATTGATGATTTAAGTCGTCGAACTGGTATTACGCCAGCTTCTACACCTGAACCGACTGTAACACAAACGATCAATAGTCTGTTATAATTAAAACATGGCCAAGGAAGAAAAATCTAAACTGTGGTTTAAAGCAAAGCGTTTTGGCTGGGGTTGGACTCCTGTGACCTGGGAGGGGTGGGTTGTGACTTTGGGGTATGTGATCATACTAGTCGATCAAATTACAAGCACTCTTCGTTATGACGAGACAGGTGCGGCATCCTTCAGTGACACGATGGTTTATTTCGCCTTGAATTTTCTTTTGTCCACAGTTCTGCTTTTGATTATCTGTTATATGAAAGGAGAGAGAGCTGGGTGGAGATGGGGAGGAAAAAAATAGTTATAAATATAATAAAAATATGCAAAACAAAAATACAATTATCGTTATTTTAGGGGTTATCATTGCGCTTGGGGTTGGTTATGTAGCAGGTAATTCAAATAATAATCGCAATAAAATACAAGGTGGAATGCACATGATGGGGGATGGAAGAATAATGGGGGATAGCGGTATGCAAGGAATGATGGCAGACATGAATGCAGCTTTGATTGGAAAAAATGGGGATGAATTTGATAAGGCATTTTTAAGTGAGATGATTGTTCATCATCAAGGTGCGGTAGAAATGGCACAGCTTGCACTTACGAATGCAAAGCATCAAGAGATAAAGGATTTGGCAGGGGCGATTATTACAGCGCAGAATAAGGAAATTGCAGATATGCAAAGTTGGGGGAAGGTGTGGTATGGGAGATAATTGGTAGGTTTGGGATTTAAAAACACTTCATGTTGTGTGGGGTGTTTTTAATTTTGTGGAGATGCCGGGAATCGAACCCGGGTGCAGATGAGTTTTTCAAGTGAGTCTACGCAATGTATTTTGTTTGATGTTTAAGCTATATATCTAAAAAACAAAAGAAACGATATAAAGCCGATCTTCAAGGTTTCGGAGGGCGAGTGAAGAGACACGCCAACCTATTCTGAAAATATAACACCAGGTTCGAACGCTTCAGAAGGGCATTCGATTGATGCGCATAGCGAGCTTACGCTCGAGCTGTTGCGAAGACAACGTCCTTCATCGCGAACGGTGAAGGGATTGCTTTTCGTGCTGTAGCACTTAGGGTTCCTGAAAGTTTAACGAGTTTTCAGAATACTCGATTGCGCACAAAGGAAAAATGACACCTGTCGATGCCTATCATCCCCATATTTGTAGCCGTTGGAGGCCAATTTTGCTTTCAAGGTACTGGTCTATTATACACTATGTGTCAAGGATAAATGGGTTTTCATAACTTTTTGATAAATACTTAATCTCAGGCTGATATTCTAGTGAAATGAAGGACTTTACTACTTGGAATGAAAGGAAAATCGGTATTCATAATCAAGGTAAAAATAAATTCTATCACATAAGAGATATTTGGTGGTGTTCGCTCGGTGTTAATATTGGGTACGAGCAAGATGGTAAGGATGTTGATTTCCAAAGACCAGTCCTCGTTTTAAAAGGATTAGGTCCCAATACATGTCTAATTTTGCCAATTACTACATCTAAACAAAAACATCCGCTAAGGGTAACTATGGGTGCAGTGACAGGGAGAGATTCGAAAGTGATTATTTCTCAAATGAAAGTTATTGATACAAAGAGGTTTATAAATAAAATCGCAGTCCTTGATGTAGAAAGATTTGAAGTAATAAGAAAAGCCGTTAAAGATTTCATTTAACGGCTTTTCTATTCTCCCTTTGGTAAGGGCAAGCCCGAAGGCACTTGTGAATCAATAATATCAATTTTTACAAGTAAGTCAAATAGATGTATCCGTCCACAACCTCTGGCACTCCACCCCTGTTAATTGATTACAAATATACCTCAAAGGAGAGATCAGTCCAAGTGTCCAATGAGGTCTTCTGGT
>JAYSWB010000056.1:0-3459 GCA_043718245.1 bacterium | reverse complement strand
CATACCACCCTCTATGCATAAAAGAAAAATAATCATTACTATTTGCGTTATTTTAGTAATATTTCTAGTTATAAAGTTTCTCCACCCAACACTTGTTGTGGATGCTGATACAGGTAAATTAATTAAAGGAGCAGAGGTCAAGCTAGAAGTAGCTAACTTTGCTACAGGTTGTGGTAATGATAGAACAGTAGTAACAAATAACCTTGGGCTGTCTCTTTTCCCAGGACTACTCTTGTTTCCATGCCGTGTAAGTACATGGGCTGAAGGGTACCATGCTAATGGCTTTAATCGTTACTCTGAATCAAAATCATTCATTTTCTCTAAAATAAAATTACACAAAACTGGCGAAACTCTTGTGCCAATAAAACTGCATATTTTTGCCACAGAAGGGCAGGGAGTAGATGTTCTGTCTCGTGTCCAGCACGATAGTAGCAATCAAGAAAATTTGGAAGGCAAGAATTCGGCCACTGACGTAGATTTTAATTTCCTAAAAATTGAAAATCTAGGAAAGGACAGAAATACTAGTGGACCCTATATTACAAAAATTACGTTTAATGGAGAAGGTGGAATACAAGAAATAAGCCACGATACTACCCCAGGAAGTGATGTCAGCGCAAATCATTTTGATATGGAGAACTTACTTACAGCACCTTCTGACGGTTATCAAAAAGAACTCAACATCGAGGCAGGTAAAAGTTATGTGGCAAAACTTCGTGACGGTAACCACTACATGAAATTCCACTCTTTTATTTCAGAGCGATTTGAAGGAAATAAGGAGCCATACATCTGTATGTCTGCTTATATCAGTCCTAATCCAGGATCAAACATTAATTTTGATTTCATTTATGAAGGTGGAATTTTCTGCTCAGAGAGTAATCAAGCAATGTGGAAAACACTGACTAACTACCACCATATGGATAGTTGGTATGTTAAAGCTTATCCGAACGATGAAAGTTGGAAGCAAACCATGCCACAATAATTTTTTGTGGAGGTGACGGGAATCGAACCCGCCACTTCAAACTGGTAAGGTTTAAAGGCTAGACTACTAGCACCCCCACGATATGGCTTACCTCGCCATATCCTTAGGCAGCATAGAATACTGAGATGAAGTGACAATCAAAAAACAATCAAGAAAAAATAAAGTCCGCCCCTTTTGGGGGCGGACTTTAGCCTTTAAACCTTACCGATGTTGATTGTATACTTTATTTTATTTTTGGCAAGAAAAAGAAGTTTTTGGAAATTGTTAAGCTAGATTAGAACTGAGACTTTAATCGGTTAATATTCTAGAGATGTTAATCATACTAAATCGATGATATATTATTATATGACACAATACTCTTAGCTTCAGATGAAATTTCTAAATGAAAGAAAATTTTGAACATTCTCAATATAGAGATAATCTAGCCAAGGAGCTGAAAGCAGTCCGGGCAGAAGGAGACGCTGGCAAGGTAAAGGCCGCAGAACTTTTATTAGAAAAGCAAAACACACCGGATTACACGAAAGCAAGAGAATCTAAAAAAAACCTAAACTGGACAGCAGAGGAGCTTGAAAAGAAAAACGTATTAGAAAAGCAAGGGGAGTCGGTAGTACTGCAAAAGTTTGTTTTTGAGGAGGTACAATCGAGACTGGAGGACTTTAAACTTTCGCAAGACATGATTTCGTACGCACTAGACAATGGCCTAATCGAGAATCCGGGTCAGTACCTGTGCGATATGTGGGATTATGCCAATAACCATAAAATTCGGGCGGGGCATCTTGGAGCCGATGACGCAAACAGTATATCCTACCAGTTTGAAATAGCGAAACACTTGGCTATAAAATTGATCGAGCAAGGCAAAGATTTGCCTGAAGAAATATATGAAAAAATATTGCAAAAAAAGGGCATACACCCTGGTGGTATAGTAGAATCTCGCGAGGTTTCCTTTGCGGAGGTTGTAGCTGCAAGCGCCAAAAACAATCCCGATTTTGCCAAAAAGATTGAAGATATCTACTTGGAAAATCATCGTTACTTAGAAGCGGCAAAAGTCGCCAAGTCCATCAATGAAAAAGAGAAAGCAAAAGAACTATTGAGGAAATTTTCAGATGGGAAGGGTAGCTATACCGAATACAGATCTGAAAATCAATGGTACAGTGCCAAAGATCGGGCCGTCGGGGAGTTTATAAGTACAGCGGTAGAACTGGGCGACACTGACCTTTTAAAGCAAGATATAGAAAAATTACTGACATTATCAAATGGCCCAGATAGAAGCGATGGTTATCCTTGGCTAGGTATAGCCGGCAAAGAGCTTAGGGCGTTATCCAGTGACACTGGTTTTGTTAAGAAAATTTACACTCAAATATTTGAAGGAGAAGAAAAGAAGTACGCTTATGGATTATTTAATCCTGAAACACTAGCGAGTCTGTATAAAAAGGATCGGGTATTTGTCATTCAACACAAAGCAAAGATCGCAAGCGCAGTTAGTAAGGCATCGTACTATGGCTTATGCGAGTTTGCTGCACTGATCGACGACGAAGAACTATTCAAGACTGCGCTAAAGGACCTGCATTTCAAAAAAAATTGGTTGACTGAACATAGAGCGCAAGTGGAAAAGAGAATCCCTGAACACAATCAAAAGAGGTACAGGAACTTGCTTGATCATAATTGGCTTGGTCTAGAAACTTCAGGCAGAGAAATAGTCGATATTAAGAGAGCAGCAACCGAAACCTTCTTGAAGGATGGCACCTTGGCTGCAGCACGAATAGTTTTGAAGCTCATCAGTTTTGATCCTAAATACGTTATTTCTTTCTATCAGAATCGGATTAACGAAGAATTAGACGCAGATATATTAGCTGGACTAGTGGAAGATGTTTTTAAGCATCCCGAGCTGAAAGTCAACCTAGAAAAGCAATTAACTTTCGGCATATATAAAAAAGTTCTGCCTATTTTAATACGTCATTACTCAGATCCTTCACTCCCGATAATTAAAGAAATTGAACAAAACATCGATCACTCAGAAAAATTGGGGTTAAGTGTAGAAGAAAAAAATGATTTACTTGAAAAGGCTGTCGCCAGAAACGACGAAGACTTCATTATGTTTTTTGGGCAGACGCTAACTGTTGATGAGAAAAAGCAATTTGAAAAAGAGTATCCTGACCAACTCCTCTTATTTAAAATTGGGGGTTTACTGGAGCGTAAAGATGTAACGAAAGAGCAGTTGCTCAAGGTTGGCCAAGACCACCCTTTTATCTTTGACGCCCTAGAGCAGAATCAAAAATATGGAGGGAAACTCTTGTCGTGGTTTCCTAAGTTGGACTCTCTCTCAAAAGCAAATATTAGCTTATTGTATAACTCGAAGAAGAAAATACTTGAAGAAGATCCTTCTATTGATCCGTACTCAGTTGAATTTAGGATATGTATGCAAGAAGATTTAAAAAAATATAAGGACAATCCTTCAATTTTGGAAGCATTACAAGAAAAAA
>JAYSWB010000055.1:0-3476 GCA_043718245.1 bacterium | reverse complement strand
GAGTTGAATATTTACTCAACACCAGACCGAGGAAACGCCTTGGCTGGAAGACACCATTACAAATGATGAGTGGTGCACTTCAAAGTTGAATTCAGCATACATGAACTTGACAAAAAATGTATAGTGTACTATTATATATCGCGAAAGGACCTCTCCAGCGGCAATTCCGCCAAAGGACAAAAGAGGAAGTTCAAGAATGAAAAAAATCAACCGTGTGTACATAAAGTACACTCCGCACGCAGTGGTGGTGGCGTTGGTCGCTCTCGCCATCCTCGCCTTTCTCTACAGGGGGAGGATCGCGGAAATTGACCTGGATGGCGACGTAATTTTAAAGGCCGTCGTTTTCCTGGCCTTCTCGACCTTGGTCGCCCTCGGCCTCAGAGACGGAACGCAAGATGACGAAGCCGACATGTAGCAATACATGTCGGTAACTGCAAAAAAAACACTAAATTCCCCCCCACAGGGGGCACACAAGGCCATACACATCTGCTATGGCCTTTTACATTTTCGAATTCTAATGATACTTTTATATCCAGAATAGTTAGATGCAGAAAACAACCCCTGACCCAATGAACAACCCAGGATCATTCTTGACCAAGCTCAACTGCTTCCTTGCCCTCGCTGTAATCATCACCATCTTTGGACTCTTCTTCGGCCTCTGGCAAGCCTATCGCTGGCTTAGCCTCAAGCACTAAATCTGCTTTCCACCCCCACCGCAATCTTGCGGTGGGGTTTTCATTTACTTTAACAATCCAATCACATCCTGAAAAGTTACAAAAACCATCAACAATAGCAAGAGGACAAAACTTCCTGCATTTAATATTTGTAAAACTTTTTGATTAAAAGGCTTTCGTCTAATCGCTTCCAAAATAACTATGACCAAACGTCCTCCATCAAGGGCAGGAATCGGTAACAAATTTAATACCGCAAGGTTGAGCGAAATAAACGCCGCAAAGTTTGCAAGATAAACCCATCCCAATCGCGCAGCATCACCGACATGAGTGGCAATTCCAACCGGACCAGACACTTCTGTTGATTTTGCTTTTCCTTGGAAAATTCTAACCAAAAAATCAAAGGTGCTGACTACAATTTCTTTTGTAATATAAACCGTCTGTTTATACCCCGCTACAATTGCAGAGCCAAGTGGTAATTTCACAGTCGCAACATCAGCCATCATAATTCCAAGCCCTTTCTTGCCAGACTCTACACCGCTTATTCCATCTAATGGTGTTGTGACGAAAGTTTGAAGAACACCATTTCTACTAACGACTACTCCTAATGTGCTTGTACTTGAAACAATTTGCTCGCGAACCTCTGCTGTTTTTAAAGTTGAAGTGCTGATAGCAGTAGATGATGCTGAAACTCCGCTTTGAAGTTCTACTATTTCATCACCTGCTTTTAAGCCAGCAATCGCTGCGGGACTTTTTGGTGCAATACTTGTGATGAGCACACTTGGATTGCTAGAATACTCGACAGGAAAATCTTCTACAGGAGCCTTTGCACCAACCATCAACGTTGACGTAAAAAGCACCCACGCAAGTAATGCATTAAAAACTACACCCGCAATTAAAACTAGACACTGCTGCCAGCGAGGTTTTGATAAAATACTGTCTGGTGACAAAACGTCTTCTGCTCCTTCACCATAAATTTTTACATACCCTCCGAGTGGAATTAAGTTTATAGAATACCTTGTTCCACCTTTTTTAAATGAAAATAATCGAGGAGGAAATCCAATTGCAAATTCGTCCACGCGGACTTTGAACAATCTTGCAATTAAAAAGTGCCCTAACTCGTGAATAAACACGAGAATCGAAAGGACTATTAGAAAAATTATGGTGGTTTGCATTAGTTAGAAATCTCTGTCTCTTTTTTAGCGAACAATTCATCCAATTTTTTATTGGCTTCGGTTACAAACTTTTCCATTTGATCCTTGTAACGCATCATTTCGTCTTCGCCAAGGGTGCCTGACTTTTTCTTTGATTGCAAATCATCGTGAACCTCGTTTCTCTCTCTTCGGATGGCAATTTTTGCTTCTTCTAATTTTTGTTTTGCAATCTTGATCAACTGTTCTCGTCTTTCACCTGTTAAGTCTGGAAAAATCACTCGGATACCTTTATCATCCACAACAGCAGACACCCCAAGGTTTGCAGCGACGATGGCTTTTTCAATTTCTTTGATTTGTGAAGAATCCCAAGGAGTTATTCGTAAAGTGCGAGGATCTTCGTTTGTGACAGATCCCACTGCATTCAATGATGACATTGAGCCGTACGAATCGACTCGGACCGAATCCAGCAAAGCAGCACTTGCTCGTCCTGTTCGGATTGTTGAAAATTCACGAACTAACCAGTCATTTGTTTCTTTAATCTTATTTTGAAATGGGGTAAAATTATATGGCATATGATTTAGCGAAATCATGTCGCGCCTACGTCGATTGTGGCGCGACTGTTATGTTAATAACATCATTATACAGCTAAAGCTAAATATTCCAAGCACAATTTCATAGAGGAAGCAGTGTCTCGCATAAAATGTTCAATTGCTACAATTGCCTTGAGATTCTCCTTTTTAGGCTTTTTATGAAGTTTGTGCCAAAGAGCAATAACGTCAGTAATGAATTCACACACTTCTCCTCGAGAAACTTTTTCTTTTTCTAAAAAGACAATAATTTCTTTTATAATATCCATCCTTGTCGCAACAGGTTGTTTTAAAAAGTTTTCTGGACTCAGCGCAAGGCTCGAATAGTGTTCGATTTTTATATCCAAAGCAATTTCCCTGAATCGCGATAACAAAGTTGGAAGAACCTGAGATTTTGATGGGATGATAAAGAAGAAAAAAGTATTTGATGCTGGCTCCTCGATAATCTTTAGTAAAGCATTTTGGGCATTCATCGTAATTGCCTGTGTCGAAATAATCATCACTTTATTTTTTCCGAGAGCGCGTCGAGAATTGAAATCAACAATAAGATTTATATCGTCAGTTCCGATCGAAACACTTTCGAAAACTATCAAATCAGTGTGGCGGAATGAATGTTCAACAATATTATTTTTTAAAATGTCCTTTTTTAAGTAGGCAACGATTGAAGAAAAAGATGAAACTGGTGAGAAAATGATTGAGGCGTGATGGAGGTTGTCTAGCATAAGCATATATTATCATATTGAAATCAAAAGAAGCCCCACTACTATTTCTCATTGTGCAGTGGGGCTTCCGAGTGCTCGGCATATTTTCGCGCGTGCCAGAAACACTCATTTATCTTTATTTGCCAGTGTTATATAGATCCCTCATAACTGCACCACCCATGTCTCCGGGTGATCAAGAAACTGGCAACGAGCCACTTTAATCTGGCTTTGATGTGATCTCTCCATTGGAAAATTTAGCAGTTAGGGGCTAAAGGCGATTTCTAGGTGCTAAATTTGATGTATCATGGCTCTATTAAGAGCTAGTTTGATTAATATTTAAAATGAGTTTAAAAAAACGATCGT
>JAYSWB010000054.1:0-34236 GCA_043718245.1 bacterium | reverse complement strand
TGATAGCGTGCGTCCATAATATTTTCTCTGTGTCCAGGACTTGCCATCCATGCCGAAAGAAGCGCTTGATTTGAACCAAAGCTTCCTAGTGCTAGATTTTCTCCAACAACTACATAATCATATCCAGATTGTTTTGCCAGTGTAGAAACACCTATGCCTGATGGTGAAATATGCTCGAAATATTGTTGCCTAAAAATATCTTGTAATTTATTACCTGCTGAATCTGATAGCTTGGCATTTATCTTGATAGAGCCTAACCCTGCTTTTAACCTTTCCACGTTCGTGTATTGGACAATACCATCAGGTGACAATTCTGTACCCGTTGATCCAATCGGAGTAACTGAAATCGGTGGCGGAGTTGCCTTTGGTGGGATAGCAATAGGTTTGTTATTACTTGGAACTGGCCCCTTAATTGTCGGTGCCTTTGTGGCATTGGTAGAAGAACTTTTATATTCACTTTCTGGTGTTGAAGTAGCTGTGGGTAAATCCACACCACCTACTCCAGCGTAACCAAACATATTAAACAATTGAGGGTTATCATTTTTCAGAAAGCCTGGTAAATTCGTAGTTGAGGATTTAATATCGTTATAAAATTGAACAAACGGGCTAACATAGCCTGATTTTACAATTGAACCAGTCGGATCAGAATGGTCTCTTAATATATACAGACCTAGAAAGAAGACTATTAGGATTAGTACGCCTCGTAGAATACTCATGGCATTATTGTACCAAGAGACGAGCTTCTATGCACATAAATAATGGTATCTCTTTTCTAGACTTGTCTTCGGCCTCTTTTCGGGGGCCGTTTGCGCTTTCCTTGTGAGAAATCCACTCTTCTAGACGCGTAATTGCTAATTTATTTTTAGCCAGCCATTTTACAAAAACCTGAAGTGGGCGGTGGAAAGAATACGTGAAAGTTTTCTGAGAACTTCCAGGGTGCATATCAATTTTGACTGCAGCTTCGGACATGTAACGTGTCACTACCCTCCCTTGTTTTTTATTTTCAGGATTATAATACCAATCAGAGTCTTGCGGTACTCGAAACGCCGGATGGTTCAATACTAAAATGAACCGACCATCCGGCCTGAGGATTCTTTTAACTTCGGCAATTACCCTATCGAGTTCACGCATATTCTGAGTTGCCAGTACCGACACGACTATATCCTCAGATTCGGAAGCGAAAGAGAATAAATCCTCTGCTGGAGAGACGACATAGCGAATTTTTAAATCACCTAAACGCTCTGTAGCTTTTTCAATCAACTCTGGACTAACATCTACACCTGAAACTATCGCACCTTTTTGTGCAAGCAACCGCGAAAAATATCCCTGACCACAACCAAGATCAAGGATATGTTTTCCCGCAACATCACCAATAATTCTAAGTAAATTAGGCTCTACAACCTTTTGGTGATAGGACTCTGGGTCTTCGACATAATCATCATACCAAGCATCAACCTTACCCCACGAGGTCGTCTTTGACGCTTTTAGTGACTGTTTTGGTAATTTCTTTTTTTGCATTATTCCAGTGTTTTTTAAGTTCGCTTGCGACTAGGACTACTTCCTTTGGAGCCAGCTTCTTTAATTCCTTATACTTCTTAACAACCATGTCAACAATGGCATTATAATTCTTTTGATTGACATCCTTTAAGCCCTTAACGTGTTTCAAAATATCACGTTTTGCGCTGTTTGCCCAGAGGGTCGCTTTAGTCTTGATCTTAGCTACTTGCTTCTTACCTTTTGGTGTTTTTGCGTAAAAATACGCACCGAGAGTGGCTGCTGCAACCCCACCAATAATACCAGCTACTTTTGTTGTTGTTTTCATAAATTTTATTTTAAATTAATTTGTAACTTCAGAATCATCTGTCTTTTTTGAAGACTTTTTCTTTGATTTTTTATCTGAACCGAAACTAACAAGGGACTTGAGGAAAGCAACATATGAGGCAAATTTCATTCCCTGTTCTCTCATCTTTTGTCTTGCATGAGCTATATCACCTGAAATATTATCACTCTCCTCCTTTATCTTCTTGACTACATAATGAACGTTCTTTGCAATAAAAATCCCATACACAAGCGCTATTGCGAAAATTATTGTTAAAAGAACAATGGCGCATGTTGTTATGAAAAAGAAAATGTCAGCGTGTACTAATTTATCCATGTCTCTATTATAGCCTATAACGGTGTGTCGGTGTCAACATCGCAATTATGAAGACGCTCAGGATGGGAATACACGACAAGATTAGAACAAGCCTTTGATCACTTGAAGATAAATTTGTAATTGTAGATAAAAATGGAGTGAGTAGTAAAAGTGACAGCCACGGACTCATGCCTGCATTTTTAAGCCTGTGGGCGAACAGCTGGAGAATATAAAGTGAGAATATGATCAAGATTGAAATTGAGACAAGCAAACTAGGAGAAACTATTCCCTGCCAATAGAAAATTGCTCTTTCTGTAGTTTTAATAAAAACATAGGCAAGTACAATACCTAAAACTGCCATCGATAGCGCGTAGAAAAACCTGAAGGCAAAAACGTGACGGGTTACTTGTATACTTTTATCCCTCTTCATTAAGTCTGCAACAACGCGAGCAGGTGCAGGATACGGAAATAAAGTCTTTGGGATTTTTATGTCTTTTGCAAAGAAGCTGGGTATTACAATAATTTTCTCAAATATTTTAATATTCCCCTCTTTAAAATAATCTTCGAGATTTTCATTCAAGGTCGGGAGAAAATCGTTTCCCACAAGCAATTCCTGGTGTAGATTATCTGTTGTTTTCCCCACTTCGGTAAAAGCCTCGGAAATTTGTACATGATCGTATCCCATTCGTGCCATTGCTTCAGCAATTGTTATTGGATGATTTTTTGCTTTGATTTTGTGAAGTACAAAATTTACTGCGCCATTTTTCATACTTAAATTATACCACCGTCGCGCTTCAATGGATACTGCGCGACGCGATTTTGCAAAATCGTACAACAAAAAACACCGCAACAAGTGCAATGTTTTTTGTTTGTTGGAACGTTCGATTGTATTAGAATCGTCCGCCTCCGCCCATACCGTTATCTCGGCGAGGACCATTGAATGATCGTCTTTCTGGCGGCATGTCTGTCTTTGGTCGAGCTTCGTTTACAACGAGGTCTCGTCCATCAACATTCTTTCCGTTCATACCAGCAACTGCTGCATCAGCAGCTGCATCTTCCATTTCCACGAAACCGAAGCCTCGTGATCGGCCAGTCATCTTGTCAACCATAACGATTGATGTTGCGACTTCACCGAATTCTGAAAAAGCAGCCTTTAATGAATCATTTGTAGTACCCCATGAAAGGTTACCAACATAAATTTTCTTTAGAGCCATTTATTTGTCTATTTGTGTGTAATTATTTAATCCCTAACGACCGTCTCGTGACCCTTGTGCAATTACCACAACCTAGGCTGGAGAGATTCAGGAACTATGGAAGTATACATTGGAAGTATTTTAAAGGCAATAGAAGATGTCTTTAAGCCATTCCCAGCTTGTTTTCTATCCTGGTGACTCGTTTTTCCAGGTCTCTGTCGCTATATTTAAGGCCATCTAGCATCGGGTTGATCTTGGCTAGGGTTCCGTCAATACTATCTAGTTTTCCGTATATAGTTTTAATATCACTTTTGACTTCGAATAAACTTTGTTCTGTTTTGTCCCTAAATTCAAATAGTTCATCAAGCTTTACACCTTGCTCTTGAAAACCCTTCTGGATCATAGCTGCCAAGCTGTCTATTTTAAAATCAGTTCTAGCATCAATCTTTCTAATTTCAACCATCAAATCCTCCATCGTTATTTTATTTTTAGGCTTATTTTTCATGTAAATTTTTTAGTTTTATATAAAGCAATTCACCTGTGGGCAGTATATCTATGGCTGTATAATATCACCCTATTTTGTCAGCACAACTTCCCTAAATCTTTAAGTATGCTTTAAAAATAGTCTATTTTCACCGACTTTTTAAACTCTTTCATATGCTTATGTGCGATTTTTTGGACCCTTTCGGTACCTTCCTTTAAAATTTCTAAAACCACTTTTGGATCAAGTTTTTCTCTTCGTTCACGAATTGGACCAATAAAATTTTCAAGAACTTCTATTAATCGTTTTTTTACAGCAACATCGCCGAGTCCCCCTTTTCTGTATTGTACTTTCAGTTTTTCGACTTCTTCTTTGTTTTCATCAAAAATATCCAAATACATGAAAACAACATTTCCATCAACCTGCCCCGGATCCTCTACCCTGATATGCTGAGGATCGGTATACATCGCCATCACTTTTTTTTCTATTTCTGATTTTGAATCGGATAGGTTGATCGCGTTATTAAGTGACTTACTAGCCTTTGAATTTCCATCAATCCCTACCAACCTAGGAGCATTTGACAAGAGAGGTTTTACTCTTTCAAAAGTTTCTCCGTACAGAGAATTAAACTTGTCTGCAATTTCATTCACTTGTTCAATAATAGGAAGTTGGTCTTCTCCGACTGGAATGGTATTAGCTTTGCAAAAAAGAATATCCCCTGCCTGACTGACTGGATACGCAAGGAATCCTGCTGGCACGTCTTCGCCGTAACCTTTTTGATTCATTTCATTTTTAACAGTGGGATTTCTTTTAAGTCTTGCAACTGTTACAAGGTTTAAAAACATTACAGTCAATTCAGCAATTTCAGGAATTTGAGATTGAATAAAAAATGTTGTTTTTTTAGGATCGAGTCCACATGCCAAGTTGTCCATGGCGACTTCTAGTACATTGTCGTGAACTTTTTCAGGAGTTGCAAAATTATCCGTTAGGGCTTGGATGTCAGCGATCATATAAAAGGTTTCGTCGGCCGAGTCTTGGAGAGCGAGACGATTTTTAATTGATCCAACATAATGACCGAGGTGGAGCTTGCCTGTTGGGCGATCACCAGTTAGTGCTGTAATCTTTTTCATGATTGTAATATTAACATATTTTGAGGAGTATAATATATAGATACCGGTAATCACTCTTAACCTTCTACGGCTTCTAATTTGTAAGTTAAATATTTAATTAATAAAATAAAAATATGACCACAATAATAAACACTCCAAATTCAGGTGGAAACGGAGATTCAGGATTAGGTTTTCTAGCATTAATAATTGTAATAGTTCTTCTTGTTCTCGGTGCTCTGTTTATATGGCCTGGATACATGAGAGGAAAGGCGGCACCAACAACTGGCGCGAACATAAACGTTACACTTCCCACAAGTGGAGGAACTAGTCAATAAGTATTTTCCTTTTCTTTGCTGTAAAAATGTAGGCAGCGAAAACACTCCATGAAAGTAGTCCTACCATAAACAAAGTCGTCTTTAAGTTTGCAAATGAAATTCCGGTTGATGGAATCTGGCTCAAGTAAATTGAAGAACCAGTTGATGCGCCCAATACTCGTCCTTGATTATTGTACGAGTTATAGCCTGCCGTGCTGTATGTATATCCGTATGGGTACCCATTGTATGAAGCTCCATTAGTATATGTAGTATATCCAGTATAATTAGTATTACTGTTAATATAATTTCCAACTGTTACGTACAAAGTGGCACATCCCCCACTCCCCGATGTCGAACATACGTTTAAAGTCCCCGACCCTGGCGCGCTTCCATAGACATTCAATGTGCTACCACTTACGATAGAAGAAATTGCAGTCGGGTTTGAATTACTTGAAAGACTATAAGAGCCTGAACCTGAAATGGCGATCGATTGTCCTTGTCCTACGTTAATATTTATATTGCTCTGTGATAAATATGTAGACTGATTATAAGTACTACTAGGCCAGATTATTTGATTTGAGGATTGCCCGTTTACAATTACATACACATATGCGTTTTGTGGAATCGAATATGAATTATAATTTAAAGTAGTTGAAAAATATCCTGATGAATTTGTAGTTCCAAGGTTTGTAATGTAAATATTTGATGATGATGAGGTGTTGTAATATAAATTAACTGGATAATTTGCATCTGCATTATTTACATTTATTTGGACGAGACTACCGCTATTGTTAAAAACCCCAAGAGATGGAGTCGAGGCAAAAACCGGCCCTGCACTAAAAAGCACCAGACTCAGCACATATACACTTACAAATAATGATTTGTGACGTTTTAGGATACCTTTAATTAGATTTTTCATACCCTGAAAATATGCCATTTCCTTAATTGCTTAAAGAGTGCCATATGTATGTGAACTTATGCAGTGAGAAAACATGTTGTAATAAAACATTAGGGAGTTACGAGTAGCTTAGGTAGCACTTGATAAGTGTTTTAAGCTATGCTACATTTGTAACCCTATGGCAATCAATATTTTAGTCGAAAGAAACCAAGCAGAAAGCCCCGCATCCGTTTTGCGACGTTTTTCAAAGCGTATGAATGACTCAGGAGTGCTTCCCCGTGTTAGAGGTAACCGATATGCAGAAAGAAAACTTTCTCCTTACAAGGTAAAAATGGGAAGACTTGAAAGACTACGACGAAAGGCAGAATACGAAAAATTGGCAAAACTTGGAAAGCTTCCGGTAAAAACTCGCCGAAAGTAATTTAAATGCAGGTTTCGATTTCAACAACATTAAAAAGCACTCCAAAAATTAACGGGGTGCTTTTTACTAATATGAAAAATAAAGTTTTAGGAAAAAATTTCAATTTAAGTTTAGTATTTGTAGGTAAAAAGAAAATTCAAAACCTAAATAAAAAATATCGCAAAAAAGACTATGCGACCGACATACTTTCATTTAATGTCGATAAAAGCGTTGGAGAAATTGTAATTAATCCCGACAAAGCCCGACAAAAGGCGCCCCTCTTCGAGCGTACTTACGAGAATTATTTAAAATTCATATTTATCCACGGTTTGTTTCATTTGAAAGGATACGAACATAGTAGTAGAATGGAGAGCGAAGAAGAGAAAATCCGCAAAGCTTTCAAGGTTTAGTCGGATTCTTAAAAACTTCAAAATATCTTTATTAAAATGAGCCGCATTACATCAATAGGAATTGACATCGGAACATCTAGCGTCAAAGTGATTGCGGTTGAACGTTCTCTCGAAGCTTCAT
This sequence comes from bacterium, assembly GCA_043718245.1. Lineage (GTDB taxonomy): Bacteria > Patescibacteriota > Minisyncoccia > Phycocordibacterales > CAIZLB01 > JBAXAB01. Next base: position 27,176 of record JAYSWB010000054.1, on the reverse strand, counting down.
TTCCAACTCAGCCAAAAATCGTAGGCTATGGCACATCTGAATCTAAGGGCATCCGCCACGGATACATTTCTAATATTAGTGAAGTTGCAAAAAGCATTCGTGCAGCCGTTGCGCAAACAGAGAAAAGCTCTGGGCTTCGAATTAAAAAAGCATACCTATCAGTCGGCGGGGTTGGTCTCTCGGCAATTGTTGGGATCGGCATAGTCAACACAACAAAAGCCGATAGCGAGATCACAGACCTTGATGTTAATCGCGCGCTTGAAGAGAGCGAAAAAGAACTTCCGACAGCATATATCAGCAATCGAAAAATAATTCACAGTGTTGCTCTCGAATATCGCGTAGATGGCAAGCGTGTTTTAGGTCGCCCGCAGGGCATGAAAGGTATACGTCTCGAGGCTCGTGTTCTATATATAACCTGCCAGACTCATCATCTAAATGACATGTTGTTAGCTGTTGAAGAGGCTGGAATTTCAATCGAAGACGTGGTTGCGGCTCCTATGGCAGCCAGCCTCGTAGCACTGACAAAGACGCAGAAAATTGCAGGATGTGTTTTGGCAAACATTGGAGCCGAGACAACTTCTATAATTGTATTTGAAAATAATATTCCAATCTCATTAGAAGTTTTCCCAATCGGTTCGAACGACATTACGAATGACATAGCACTAGGTTTGCAAATATCTCTAGAAGAAGCAGAACTTGTTAAAACAGGTGGCGCTGGTGCACCGACCGTATCACGTAAAAAATTAGACGGAATTGTTGATGCACGATTGTCAGATATTTTCGAGCTAATTGATACTCATTTAAAAAAGATTGACCGAAGCGGTCTACTTCCTGCTGGCATTGTAATGATTGGAGGAGGCTCGACTTTATCTGGAATTGAAAATGCAGCGCGAACTTCCCTTCACCTTCCATCAAAATGCCCTGGTATAAAATATGACACAACTTTTAAATTTATCACTGAAAAACAAGCTGAGTGGGTGGTGGGTTATGGGCTTGGAATTTTAGGAATTAATTCGGAGGATGAAAATACAGTTGATATAAAGGAAGGAATGAGGTTAATCGGAAAAACTCGCAGTACTATTTGGAAGTGGATCAAGCAGTTTTTGCCTTAGGTGCCGTGCTGTTGCCCTCCCCTTAAAACGTGCTATTATACCCTCATAGGCAGTTCTTGATTATTCCTCGGGAAAGGAGGACCGATCATCACGAATCGTTAAATTACCAGAATAGAAAGCTTTTAAAAAAGCTGCCTTTAAACTATACCCCAATAAAACATGCCACAAGTCAAACCAGAAGTTGAAACATTTGCTCGAATCAAAGTCGTCGGAGTCGGCGGTTCGGGAAAAAATGCGATCAACCATATGATCAATTCCAAAGTGAAAGGCGTAGACTTTCTCGCTATTAACACGGACGCACAAGACCTACATCACGCACTTTCTAAAAAGAAAATTCACATTGGAAAAAATCTTACAAAGGGTTTGGGCGCAGGTATGAATCCTGAAGTCGGTAAAAAGGCAGCGGAAGAAACTAAAGAAGAAATTCAAGAAGCATTGAAAAACTCTGACATGGTTTTCGTATCGGGTGGACTTGGTGGTGGAACTTGCACAGGCGCTTCTCCTGTCATTGCAAAGATTTCAAAGGAAATGGGCGCACTTACTGTTGCAGTTGTAACAAAACCTTTCTCTTTCGAAGGACAACAGCGAATGAGACTTGCAGAACAAGGATTGGCCGAACTGGCTCGATCGGTAGACGCATTGGTGGTTATTCCAAATGATAGATTGATGGCAACAGTCTCAAAAGAGACTACTGCAAAGCAGGCCTTTGGAATGTGTGATGAGGTGTTGAAACAAGCTGTTGAGGGAATATCAGAATTGATTACAATGCCAGGAACTGTTGGTAACATTGACTTTGCAGACATTCGAGCCGTTCTTGAAAATGCCGGGTCAGCACTTATGGGTATCGGATTTGCAAGCGGTGAAAAACGTGCTGAAGAGGCCGCTCGTGCTGCTATCAGCTCTCCACTACTCGATGTTTCAATACATGGAGCGAAGGGTGTCCTATTCTCAATTGCAGGAGGCGAAGACCTTACAATGTGGGAAATCCAAGAGGCTGCAAAACTTATCACAGAATCTGTTGACCCTAATGCCAAGATTATTTTCGGTACAGTTCGCGATGAACGACTAAAGAAAAATGAACTCCGAATCACAGTTATCGCAGCAAACTTCCCTAACTCTGAGGCAATTAAGAAAAGTTTGTTTGATAATCCCGTTGAAGCCCCTGCTGAAAAGGAACGGGGAAAGATTTTTAATTCAATTCCGGTTACTTCTTTCGACCAGCCGACTGCAAATTCTACAGAAGCGGTCAAGAACGAAAAGAAAACTGATAAGGAAGATGATGATTGGAATGCTATTCCCGCGTTTCTCCGACGTTCAAAGTTGAAATAATTTTTTTGTGTTAGAATGGTCAAACTATGACATATGACTTAACTATTATTGGAGGAGGACCCGCAGGGGTAGCGGCTGGTGTTTATGCCAGCAGAAAAAAACTTAAGACTCTTTTTATTACCAAAAACTTCGAAGGACAAAGTACCGTCTCTGAAGGAATTGAAAACTGGATTGGTACAATAAAAATCAGTGGTGCTGAATTATCAAAAAGTCTAGAGAAACATTTAAAAGCATATGCGGGGAATGTTGTTGATATCAAGGAGGGATCTTTGGTTTCTAAAATTACGAAAAGTGGAGAAGGTTTTTCTGTCACTGTAAAAGACGAAACTTTTGAAACAAAAACTATTTTAATTACTACAGGAAGTAAACGTAGAAAATTGGAGGTGCCTGGTGCAGAGGAATTTGATAACAAGGGCCTGACATATTGTGCAACTTGCGACGGTCCCCTATTTTCTGATCAGGATGTGGTAGTCGTGGGTGGCGGAAATGCCGCTTTTGAAAGCGCAGCGCAGTTGGCAGCGTATTGTAAGAGTGTAAGCATTGTCAATCGTAGTGATGTTTTTAGGGCCGATGAAGTAACAATTGAGAAGGTTTTATCCAAACCGAATGTTAAAGCAATTAAAAATGCTATTCCATACGAGGTTAAGGGCGACAAGTTTGTGAAAAGTTTTTCATATAAGACCGGTGAAGAAATTGTTGAACTTCCTGTCACTGGAATCTTCGTAGAAATTGGATTACTTCCAAGTACGGATTTTGTGAAAGACATTGTTGAATTGGATCCGATTGGAAAGATTGTTGTTGATCCTCGCACACAAGAGTCAAAGACTCCTGGCATTTGGGCTGCAGGAGATTGTACCGACGGACTTTATCATCAAAATAATATTGCCGCGGGTGATGCAGTGAAGGCGCTGGAGGATATCTACAATCATTTGCACGCGTAATAAAAAAGACTTCGTTTTACAAAGTGTAAAGCGAAGTCACTAAGGAAAAGGCTGGTGAGGCGGGCCGGTCTAGAGACATGTCCAGCAATGGGTAATCATCAACACCGGGCCCGCCTTCACCTTTCCATATCGCCGACTGGCGTGAATTCAATAGTAAGTCTAATTAATTATTTTTGCAACTTTATATTTGACAACAATCCCTGGAACTATACTATTCATCTGAACCACAGCACACAACCCTGCCGGTCGAAAGGTCTGCGCAACTCACAAATTAATAATGAAAACGTTCTCAAGGAACAACCAGATTGCAACAGCTCTCGGACTAACCATAATCCAAGTCAGTCGAGCCTTCGGCGCCAAAAGCCCAAGATCACAACCCGATGTTGATTCAATGACCCGTGTAAAGGATGCAAAGTCTGAATACACTCGAGCCTTCCGTGGTAGCCAAAGACAGGAAGCAGTTCTCGCTAAATGGATCACGCTCTGCATGGACAGTAAGGAACTTATCATATTGTGGGCAACAGCTCGAAATGATCTCATAGGTGAATCCAAGAGATCCTTCATCTGGCAATGGCTCAAAACATGCAAGAATATGGAGGATCTCCGGTTCCTCATGACTTGCTTTTCAGGCTTCACCATCCGTGAACTCGAACCAATCGTACACAAAGCCTCCTCGCTTATCGACGAAGAACAAAGCACCAAGAAGAAAAAATAAAAGGAAGTAGTCCACATCAAAGGGAGCCGCCAGCGGCTCCCTTTTCTTATACAATCAAATTTCAGCACTGAAGACTTACCTTGTGGGCGATGCAGGGGTCGAACCTGCGAACCTCGAGAACGTCAATCCCGCGCTCTACCAACTGAGCTAATCGCCCGCCTGACAATAGTATTATAAACTCTCTACGGTTTCAACTTTCTGATCTAAAATCGCATCTTTTTCACCGAAAGTAAATGCTGCCCTAACCAATTCCCCTTCCAAGACTTTTGGAAGCCAAAAGATATCGTCAGGCCACATGTCTTTAAATGGAATGTCTTTAACGGCATACCACTCTGGTCGCATCTCTTCACTTTCAACAGGATCTCCTTGCCACTCTGTTGTTGTATAAACATGAACTAACTGATTCCAGTCAGGATTATTTGCAAAAGAAAATGCAAGCTCTGCAACCTTCCACATCGGTCCAACCGTAACATCAATCTCTTCTTTTGTTTCTCTAATTAAAGCTTGCTCGATAGTTTCACCTTCTGAAAGCTTACCACCAACCCCGTTCCAACGGCCGGCACCAAACCCTCGCTTTTTCATTGCGAGACAAATATCAGTAATTTTGTTGTCAGTTTTTTTGATAAGGAAAAGTAAAGTGGTGTTTTTCATATCTGAATAGTAAACCTTATACTACTAAGTGTAAATGGTAATTTTTTGCCTTTTTACGAAAAAATGTTATATTCTTGGGGACAAATACGGCCCCATCGTCTAACGGTTAGGACATTGCCTTTTCAAGGCAGTAATCAGAGTTCGATTCTCTGTGGGGTCACCAATGTTTCGTTAGTAGGTTTGAAGTCTGAAGAAAGCTGGAATATCAAGGATAATTTTGGTGTTCCATTAACTATATCTGAGTAGGTGGGCATCTTCTCGAAGAACAACTCAAATAGTTTCTCTTTTGCTCTTGGATTACTTGGCTGTAATAGGATTTCAGCTGGGTGTTCCATTATGTTTTTTGCCTCTTGCACAAATGACTTAATATCGTCTCTAGTGATCTGAATTTTTAATCGTTCTTTTCGTGCTTCCTTTATTTTTGCTTCAAGAGCATCAACTTCCTGTTCAAACTTTTCTCTCACCACCGCACTCCTTGTAGTCTCAATAACTTCTAGCTTAGAAGCCTGTTCGAGTTCAAGGTTCGCAATTGCTTGATGAATATCGCCTGATGCTTTAACTATTTCTTTCTCACGCTGTCTATACTTTTTCATAAAGGTAAGCTCGAGAGCATCCATGAGCTCTGGTTTGAATTTCAAGCTCTTAACATATTTGCTTACTGACTCCTCGAACTCTGATTTCTTTACGCCATATCGCTCATGACCACGAGAACAGTGATATGCAGGTCGAGGAACTCCACCTTTACCAGTTGAAGCACTGCCAAGCATTTTCTTTCCACAAAGCGGACATCCTATAAATTTATATGCAAATTCTGGATTATATCTTTCTCGTGATTTACCGATGCTTTGTCTTTTCACTAACTCAAGACCGCCCTCAGTATCCTTCATAAGAGCCAATTTGCCTCTATTTGCTTGGTTCCATGTCTCAATCGAAACTAAACCGCTGTATTGAGCTTTAATCGGCTTGTAATGCGTCCATTTCTCACATACCACTCCTGCATAGATTGTGTTTTCCATGATCTTTTGGAATTGTTTGACCGTGAGTGGTGCCCCACCTGTTCTTCCAAGGATTTTAGTGTGATCCTTATTCCATTTGTTTTGCATTGGAGAGGTATATCCCATTGCATTTAATCTGCTTACACATTCTGGATCACTTAACCCTTGAGCACGCAGTTCAAACATAGCTATATAAAATTTTGATCTGTTGGGACATGAAGCTTGAATAGTTTTCTTCTTTCCTTCTACATAAATCTTTTCATTTACATAACCGTCTGCGGGTCTTCGAGTGCGGTAACCTTGCTGAGTCAGACTTATCTCTTGTCCGATCATTCGTGTGAGGATATTAGTGACCTCTGATTTGGCTTGAGTCGCCATCACAATCTCTGCTATCTCACTAGGAGAATACTTGCTCCATTCATACTCCATATTAAAATCTGCCAATGTGTTCTTAGTTGGTTGGATGACTCCATAAGTATCAATCATCTCTACTCCATACTTAGAGAGTTCACGCTTCATTCGAGAGTATTCTTCACTTCCTGCTCTTGTAAACCTATCAATCGATCGAAAAATGTAATAATCGACTAGTCCAGGATGTGCCTTAATGAAATCAAGAATATTCTCAAAGTCTGCACGGTCAGTTTTTCTTCCTGAAATTGCGGTTGACCACACCTTATCATTTGGAACAATTTTCCAGCCTTTCAGAGCTATGAATGCCCTCATTGATTTCTCCTGCATTTCTAAACTTTCTCCTTCTTGAGATTGTTTTAAAGAGCTTACTCGACATTGAACTACACAGTTTTTTGAAACATTTGGTATCATGATAATTCTTTAATAATACCGCTGTTTACTTTTTTGAGCCAACTGTCAAAAGTTACCTCCGCTAAGCAATCGAATAATACTCTTATTTTTTCTATTTCATCATCTGAATAATCATTGGCAGTTTTACCAAGTGTATTTTTGAACTCCTCAAAAGACACACATCCTTCAGAGGGGACTTTTTGTGGTTCTATGAGTGATTGGGGATTAAGTAGTGAGTCCATGACAGCCTGTTGCTGTCCATCTTGGACATAAACCTACTCTTTACTGGGCAGGTTCTTGAACGCCTTACGGCACCTGCCAAGTAAGCAATAGGCTTATTGGGTTGTGTTCAAGATAAGCAACTACTCAATTCTCGCAAATATAGGTCGGGTCGTAATTGGGTGCTTGCTAGGTAACATATATGCAAAAAGTGCCTTAAATTAGCACTTCAACAAGAGTTATTAACACCTAGTAACGGTCTACTCCAAAAATTCAAAATTATATTTAGCTTTGTTTAGTCTATACCCTGATGAATCAGTATGAATTATCAGGTCATTTAATTGATCAACTTTTTCTCTGAAAAGACTATTTATTTTCTTTATTGCTTTACTTGTATCACCTTCAAAGGAATAACCTGTTTCCAATTGTAACTCATCTAATCTCCATGAAGTCTGTTGAGAAAAGCAAAAAATGAGATCGAGTCTCTTCTTCGTCGCCTCATATCTTTTCATAGGATTACTCCTGAGATGAATACCATCATCCCTACTTATACAAACTGACTTAATCACATCATCTTGGCTCCTAAAATTTCATCAACTCCTTTTAGGGTGTTTTTAATTTCATCAAGCACCGCCTGATTTTCTACTTTTACAAATAGGTAGTTACCGAGATCGGTCTTTTCAAGTCCATTTTCATCCATCTCTCGCTTAATCCATTTCTCTGGGTTGGGAGATACAAGCTCTATACCAGCGAATTTCTTCTTGTAAAATTCATTCAAAACACTAACGCCTTTAATTTCCTTGAGGACATTTGTAGCCTCCACTTCGGACACTCCATTAAGGTTAGATATAGATATTTTATTGAACTTCTGAGATACATTAGCAGTAGAAAAGTGGTCCAAAACAGCATTCAAAACTTGTTGTATTTCTTTAAGTTTATGAGGTGAAAATTGGGATGGATTTAACATAGAGGCGTTCAAGATTTATATACCATGAGTGCATAGTTATCATATGTAAATTAAAGGAAATTAACAATAAAATCTGGTGCACTAGTGCAGTAATCCATATGTAGTTAGCTCAGCATGCATTTTTTTACATATTGTGTCATACTACTGAACATATTAATAACGCCATCAAAATGGAGCCACAATCAACAAACCTACCAAAGTCAGGATTAGCCACAGCAAGTTTAGTATTGGGAATTACCTCATTCATACCTTTAGTAGGGCTTTTGCTTGGTTTGTTAGCAATAATTTTTGGAATAGTGGCAAAGTCAAAAATTAAGAAGGGACTTTATTCTGGTAAGGGGTTTTCTACCGCAGGAATTATCTTAGGTATTTTGGGAATAATTGTGACTGTATCTCTGTATGGCTCTCTATTCTATTTTGGTTTTGTCGCAAAAGGTGGCCCATTTGAACAACCTAAAAAAGAATTGAGTGCTCAATTGTTTACACAAGATGCAGGCTTACTTGAGCTCTACAAGACAAAAACAGGTAAATATCCTCAATCCCTAGCTGAACTCAAAGATGCGGGTTACCAAGTATGGCCTAGCGATCATTATATGAAGCCATTTCATTATGAAGTTTCTAAGGATGCTTCAAGCTATGACCTAAGAAGCCTAGGGCCTGATGGAGAATACGGAACTGATGATGATATTTTCCCTAATAAATAAACATGACGGAATTTATTAAGAGCCAACTATTACCAGATGAAAAGGTAATTTGGGAGGGAAAACCTGATAAAAAATCTTTCTTATTTCAAGGACCGTCTTGGTTTATCATACCTTTTACATTTGTCTGGTTTGCATTTGCTTTGTTTTGGGAATTTACTGCATGGGTAAGTGGTGCGCCCTTTTTCTTTCTTATCTTCGGAGGTTTTTTCGTCCTAATGGGTCTATATATTACCATTGGTAGATTTTTTGTTGCAAATAAAGAATATAATAATCTTTATTATGTTTTGACAGACAAAAGAGCTCTTGTTCAACAAGGCGTATCAAGCATTGAACTTAAATCTGTTGACCTTAAAAAATTAGGTGACATACAGCTTAATGTTAAATCTTCAGGGAAAGGAGACATTATTTTTGGTTCAAAAGGAGTTATAAACTTTTACATTCCTGGATGGCCTATGATGAGAAATTTCTATAATATGCCAACAGCATTTTACTCAATTGAGAATGCACAAAATCTGTATTCAAAGATTTCTGAAATAAGAAATTCATAAACTATTCCTTCAAGGTGTCTTGAGTATAGACACCTCTCCTATTCATCTCAAATATCTCCAAAACTCGCCTCATTCGGTCAGCAGAAAGCTCGGTAGCTTGTTTATCCTTTTCAGATTTGAAATTCTCTAATACGAACTTAGAGGCTTCCAGCTTGATTTTAAGGAGCCTCGGATCAGTAATACGAGCCGAGTATTCTCCTTGTCTTACTTCGTGACTTGTTTCCATTTCAAGCATTTCTTCAATGTTAGAAATGGATTTTTGGAGAAAACGTTCCTTCCTCCAATTAGTAATTTTCTGCCTGAAATCCTTATGGTTCTCAAAATACCACTTATCCCATGTGCCAGGTTTAATACCGCACCATTTCTGGATTTCTTTGATCTTCTTGCCTTGTAAAAGGAGAGTCCTTATTCGTAAGGACAAATCTTCTGTAAGAAGTGACTCAGGACCTGATTTGGTAAGTGTGATGTTATTCATAGTTTTGATTTACTGCACTGGTTCAGCAGATTTAATTTCGCTCGATATACTCATACTAACTACTGTTCCATACACTCTGAGGTATCTTCTATCACACCTCTTTGTTGTAAATATCCTATGATACATAGCTCGTCTTAAGTATTAAATATGAAGGATCAATCGTTTGCATTGCTTGTTTCCAGTTCAACACATAGTTTTCCATGGTGTTCCATTCGAGGCATACTGGGCTCACCGCTACTTCAACCTAAATTTCGCCGTCTTTTTCGCAATCTTTTTCGGTTGCGGAACCCACTGTTTATTCGCCCTCGTCCCTGCATTCTTTGCCCTGTCTGTGGCAATTTTCTCTCCCCTCGTTAAACTCTCCCTAGCCTTCTTTGGCAAATACCTACTACGCTTTTCTTCACCTGTATATCCCCAGTCTTCCTTGGTCCAAAGTGTCAGACTATTCTTTGGACTTTTCACCCCTGAATATTTCCCTCCTCTTTTTTTATACAAAGTAACCGCGTACTGCATAGCGCGGGCAGAGAACTTTCCCATTTTATATACCGCTTCTTTTTTACAGGCTTCCCACAAAGGTGGATTCAGACGAGTGGCTGTTTTCATGGTGTCATTATAACATGATTGAAAATTCATACTTTGCTATACTTCACATATGAAAAAACTAAACATCGCCCTCATCATATTCATCATTACTATCTTATTAGTAATCTTTACCACCTCTCAGTCAAAACCAAAAGTAACACCCCCCGCGACATCAAAAGACCAAACAGTCCTAACTTTGTACATCCAGAATAAAGAAGTCGCGAAAACAAGCGACTGTAGAGTTACCTACCCTGTGACATACAAAGTCCCAAAAACAACCGCCGTTGCAGATGCATCTTTAAAAATACTTTTCAATGAAGAACTTGCTCGATATGGAGTTTACAAATCAGTTACTATTACAAATAGTGTCGCCAAAGTAACACTTGAAAGCGACATGGACCCTAAAGGAAAACCCCTCAGTGCGCTTAGCAGTTGCGAGAGCGGACACCTAATGGCCGTCCTCAATGACACCCTCACTCAATACCCCACCATCAGTTCAGTGGAATTATTTTCACCTAAAGGTAAAATCGAGTTTTAACTATCTCTTCTCTTCAACTTCCATCTTGGCAGCTGCTTCAGGTGTTGAAACTGTCTTTCCCATAAAGAATAAATTGATTATACCCATTGCCACAATCCAATATACAACCATCGCGAGAAGTGAAGTCCATTCGAAAATGCTACCTGAAACGATCTCGGTACTTCGAAAAACCGACAAAAATGGATTAGCAAAGACATAGGTGATTCCGTAAATAAAATTGGTGAAGCCAGCTCCTGGATTTGCCCCAAGGAGCTTTAGAATAAATCGAAACGCTAGTAGGGCCTCTATAATACCGAGAATATACCAAACTATTTGAGTTCCTCGATAAAGAGGCTTGGTACTTGATGAGGTGTATGATGAATTCATGTTTTTTTAACTTATTATTTGTTATACCTATAATAGACGAAGATAAGGTAGTTCCCTTACTAAATTAGGAATTTGTGCTATACTGTACAAATGAAAAACATCAAAACCAACTCTATACTGATTCTCGGTGTCATCGTAGTTTCTGCTCTTATTATCTGGGCCTACCTATCAATGACAGCAGTGAAAACTCCCCCACTAGTATCTTGTGCACCAGGAGACAAATTTGACATCATGACTGGTGATATCTGTTTTCCAAGTATAGAAGAAGAAGCGCCATCATCAACTACACCCGTTGACTACACTAGAGGTTAAGATGGAAGGAAAAGAAATTTTAGAAGAACTGGAAAAGCTATCCAAAACACTCGTTTGGTATTCTGCTTCTCAGATTGAAATAGGACAACATCTAACTGATAAAGATGGTGTTTATGGTGACAGACCATGGCCAGTTTCTCCGGAAACTGGAGAATTTTTACATGATTTCATTTTGAAGAATAATATTAAGAATGTTATTGAGCTTGGGACGGGTATTGGATATTCAGGTGTATGGATGGGCTTGGCACTTAAAAAAACCCAAGGAAAGCTACGCACAATTGAAAAGAGGAAGTATAAATCGGACATTGCTAAAGATTATTTTAAGAAAGCAAATATTAATGTAGAAGTTTTTGAAGAAGAAATTGAAACTGCAATACCGAAAATTGCTGATGAGGTAAAGCAGGTAGATTTATTGTTTTTCGACGCGAACCGTGCCAATTTTATTCAATATTTAGAGGCACTTTATTCTGCAATTTCAGATAAAACTTTTTTAATAGTTGATAACACCACTGACATGAAAGAACGCTTAGAAACTTTTAAAGTATACCTAGTTAAAAATGGATGGGAAGTTGAAGAACTCACGACAGGTGACGGCCTTTGGATTTGCACAAAATAGTATATATTAGAGATCCCATGAGTAAAAAAACCATAGTTTTAGGCATAGAAACGAGCTGTGACGAGACGGCGGTTTGTATCGTTGAGGCTGGAGAACGTGCCGCTATTTATAATGGAAGCGACGTAATTGATACCTCAAATAACGGTCCTGAAATTAAGGTTTTAGGTAATGCCCTCCAATCTCAGATCGAAATCCACGCTAAACACGGTGGTGTTTTTCCAGCACTTGCTAAACGGGAACATAGTAAAAATATTACGCCGATTTTTGTTGAAGCGCTGAAAAAAGCAGGTTTATACAAAGAAAAGAAATCTACTTTTTCGGAAGAAGAAAAATCTAGTATTTTAACCTCCCTAAAAATGGAGCATGAAATGGCCGAGGATGTTATCAAGCTTTTCGAAACAATTGAAAAGCCAAATATTGATGTGATAGCCGTTACACAAGGCCCGGGACTCGAGCCTGCACTTTGGGTTGGAATAAACTTTGCGAAAACATTAGGAACGATTTGGAACATTTCAGTGGTTCCGACAAATCACATGGAGGGGCATATTGTTTCGGTGTTGGTTGATAGTGCGCAAAATATCACCTTCCCTGCTTTGGCACTTTTAATTTCTGGAGGACACACTGAATTGGTTTTAATAAAAAGTTGGCACGAATATTCTGTTATTGGAAGAACAAGGGATGATGCTGTCGGTGAGGCGTTTGATAAGGTTGCGAGAATTTTGGGACTTCCATATCCAGGTGGACCAAAGATTTCTTTACTAGCTAAAAAATCTAGAGAAAGAGAAAAAAATACCGACATAGTTTTACCTCGTCCGATGTTGAATACAAAAGATTATGATTTTTCTTTTTCGGGACTGAAAACGGCGGTTTTGTATTTAGTTAAAAAAATGTCTTTACTTTCCGAAACTGATAAAGAAGATATTGCGAGAGAGTTTGAGGATTCTGCGACCGAGGTGTTGGTGAAGAAAACTCGAGCGGCAATGATTGATAACAATGTGCGCACGCTTATTATCGGTGGTGGTGTCATTGCGAATGAAAATATTCGAGAGGCTTTTCAAAAAATGACTGCGTTAGATTTTATTGATATTAATCTCTTTGTTCCACAGATTGAGCATTCGACTGATAATGCGATTATGATTGCGGTGGCGGGTTATATGCGGTTTGTAAGTAAGGGAGAAAGTTTGGAAAAGGATTTTAGGGCGAGTGGGAATTTGGGGTTGTAAAAGAAAAAGCCCCGCAAGTGGAGGTCCTTGCGGGAGCTCTCTCTTGCGGGACTTCATTGTCCTATTTTTTTCAACCTTTTTTTCTGAACCCACAGAGTGAGTTCGATTATACCCATAGCAATGGGTATTCCGAATAGTGGTATTGCTACCAGTATTACGACCATGCGGTCGAAATACATTATCCCCTCCTGTATTTCCCGAGGAAGGTATTCTTCCCCTGAATCCGGAATTAGCTCATAGGCTTTTGCCGTGGCTTGAAGGATAATGAGGACAATCAGTGCAATTATGTTTTTCATGTTGTGTGTATAGTTGGGTTTATTTTGCAAAGTAAGAGCCGAATCCTTCAGCTCCTTTTTAGCAAAATAAACTAACATAGAACACCAAGTTTTAATGTACTTTTACATATACAGTATACCATATATATTTAAATTGTCAAATTCCCTAATATCCCTATAATTGCTACTATTTACCACATGATTCCCGAAAAACTTTTAAAACCCTACAACCCTCAGGACACTGAAAAACGCATCTACGAAGCTTGGGAAAAAAGCGGACTTTTTAATCCTGACAACTTAAAAGGAGATGAGACTTACACCATCATCCTCCCCCCTCCAAACGTAACAGGCACCCTGCATTTGGGTCATGTACTTGGTGCGACAATCCAAGACATCGCTATCCGCTTTAATCGAATGAACGGAAAGAAAGCATTATGGATTCCTGGAACTGATCACGCGGCAATTGCAACCCAAGCAAAAGTAGAAAAAGACATTCAGAAAAAGGAAGGAAAATCTCGCCATGACTTAGGTCGCGAAGAAATGTTGCAGCGAATTAAGGAATTCGCCCAGCAAAGTCACGACACGATTGTCTCTCAATTAAAAGTAACCGGTGCCTCATGTGATTGGTCGCGCGAAGCTTTTACTTTGGACGATAAAAGAAATCTCGCAGTTCGAACTATTTTCAAACAAATGTACGACGATGGTTTGATCTACCGAGGATTTCGAGTAGTCAATTGGGACCCGAAAGGTCAAACTACAATTTCGGACGATGAAATTGTTTACGAAGAACGCAAAGCGGTTTTGTATACTTTCAAATATTCAAAAGACTTCCCTATTTCCATTTCTACCTCTCGACCTGAGACTAAAGTTGGTGACACCGCCGTTGCTGTTCACCCCGATGACGCACGCTACCAAAAGTATATTGGCCAGGAATTTTCATTCGATTTTTGCGGAGTACCAGTTACAGTAAAAGTCATTGCGGATAAAGAAGTGGATCCAGAGTTTGGAACTGGTGCACTTGGCGTTACCCCTGCTCATAGCCAAATCGATTTCATGATGGCAGAACGACACAATCTACCTATCAAACAAGTTATAAACGAGTACTCCAAAATGACCGTTGGTGATGAAAGAATTTTGAATAAGAAAACCACAGATGCACGCACCGCGATTGTTGAATGGCTTAAATCTGAAAACCTGATGATTGAAGAAAAAGAAATTAATCAAAACATCTCTACCGCTGAAAGAACTGGTGGAATCGTAGAGCCACTTCCAAAATTACAGTGGTTCGTCGCAGTAAACAAAGATTTCACAAAAAACGGACACACAACAACCCTAAAAGACATTATGCGCTCTGCAGTTGCTGATAGAAAAATTGAAATTATGCCGACGCATTTCGATAAAACCTATTTCCACTGGATCGACAATTTGAAAGACTGGTGTATTTCAAGGCAAATTTGGTATGGTCACCGAATCCCCGTTTGGTATAAAGGTGAGGAAATATACTGCGGAATTGACGCACCTGAAGGCTCTGATTGGAAACAAGACGAGGACACACTTGATACCTGGTTTTCTTCTGGTCTTTGGACTTTTTCTACAATGGGCTGGCCAAATGACACGAAAGATTTGAAAGTTTTCCACCCGACAAACCTGCTTGTGACTGCTTATGAAATCCTTTTCTTCTGGGTTGCGAGAATGATTATGATGACAGGTTACGCTCTTGATCAAATTCCATTTAAGAAAGTTTTAATTACCGGAATTGTTCGCGATGCAAAAGGTGTAAAGTTTTCAAAATCCCTGGGGAATGGAATTGATCCGATCGATATGGCAAATAAGTTTGGAATGGACGCGACAAGACTTACCCTTATTTTAGGAACCGCTCCTGGAACGGACATGAAGGTTTCTGAAGACAAAATTAAAGGTAATAGAAACTTTGGAAATAAGCTGTGGAATATTACGCGGTTTATTTTGACAGCTCTGGAAGATTACGATGGAGAAAAAACTCTAAATGACACAGATAAAACATTTATACTTCTACATAATAATTTTCTAAAAGATATAACTAAAGATATAAACGAATACAGATATCACCTTGCTTCTGAAAAAATCTATCATTACATTTGGAACGATATAGCTGATATGTTAATTGAGGACAGTAAGAAAGTCTTATTATCAGAAAACAAAGAGTCCCGCCAAGCCCTCCTCGCCCTCCTCCTAAAAGACTCGATCACTGTCCTCCACCCATTCATGCCTTTTATCACCGAAGAGCTCTGGTCGCTCCTTCCAAAATCTGTCAAAATAGACGATAATATGCTTATCGTTCAAAAATGGCCTGTACAAGCATAATCTGCGCATTAAAACTTCATGTCTTTCTCTATGCCCTCATGGGTGGTATTTTACCTGCTCTTTTATGGCTTTGGTTTTGGATGCACGAGGAAAACGATCATCACGAGCCCCGCAGTTTAATTATCTTTACCTTCATGGTTGGTATGGCCGGAGTGTTTGTGGTATTTCCGCTTCAACAACTGACGATTTATTTTGGAAAGTTTTTTGTGCCCACTTTCGCTGCCGGTGGTATTGTTGCATTAACCATCTGGGCTTTCTGGGAGGAACTGACAAAGTATCTGGCTGCGCGCTTTACGGCTTTTAAACACGCTTCATTTCTTCACCCAATTGATGCATTTATTTATATGACAACCGCTTCTTTGGGGTTTTCTGCGATGGAAAATACTATCCTTTTATTAGGACCCCTACTTCGCGGAGAAGCAATTACAGCTATAAATGCAGCCGCTATGCGTTTTATGGGCGCCTCGCTACTTCATTTTATTGCCTCTGGGGTCATTGCACTTTGCATTGGACTGACGTTCTACGCTTCAAAGACTAAAAAATTCTTTGCCCTCTGTGCAGGTTTATTCATCGCAGTTGCCTTGCATTCTATGTTTAATTTTTTTATAATAAACAACGACAAAGAAAATACGCTTCCTGTGTTCTTATCAGTCTGGGTTTTGGTCATTCTTTTAACGATAAGTCTCGAGCGCGTGAAAAAGATTAAAAACTTCTAAAAAAGCATGAAAAAGAAAAGATCATTATTTGAAAGATTAACAGGTAGCGTCATTATTGACGATGAAATTGAAGAGGTTGAAGAGCACGATCATAAAAAACACTTAACAAAGCAAAGTGGTTCCTCTGGTATTTCATCTACATGGCTTGAAGAGCAAGCCGGTGAAGGCGAACTGGCATTGGACGTATATCAAACGGCATCGCATGTCATTGTGAGGACTATGATTCCTGGTGTAAAGCGTGAAGATGTTGAAATTTCCCTTTCACGAGACATTTTGACCATCAAAGGCAGTCGAAAAGAAGAGAGCGAGGTGTCAGATCAAGACTATTTTCATAAAGAACTCTACTGGGGAACATTTTCTAGAAGTATCGTTTTACCCCATGAGGTAGACATCGAACGAGCAGAGGCACTTGAAAATCAGGGCCTTCTAACTGTACGACTCCCAAAGGTAGACAAGGAGAGACAGACGAAATTAAGGGTCAAAAGTCTCTAATTGGGGATAAATAGAGGTTTTCTTAAGCTTTCCTTCATCTGTAGTTGATAAATTGTAGTTATTTAATATAATAATTACATAAAAACATGAAAATTCTCTTGGTTGAAGACAACCACGATATTAGAGAAACTTTACGAGAAAATTTAGAAAGTGAACTTTTTACTGTTGATTGCGTTGATAATGGCGAAGATGGATCGTATCTTGCTCGTACAAACTACTATGACTTAATTATCATGGACTACATGCTTCCTCGAAGAAGTGGTCTCCAGGTTTGCAAAGAAGTACGCGACGCTAACAAACATGCTCCCATTATAATGATTTCTGTATGCGACAGGGTCCCCGAGAAAATAGCACTTCTCGAGGCTGGTGCTGATGACTATTTACAAAAACCTTTTTCATTTAATGAACTTTTGGCACGCATCAGAGCAGTTACTCGTCGCCCGCAAGGAATTAATGGTTTAACTTTGGATATTGATGATATTGGTTTGGACATTACAAGGCAGAGCGTCACTCGAAAGGGAAAAAATATTTACTTAACAAGAAAGGAATTTATGCTCCTTGAATGTTTTGCAAGAAACCGAGGCAGAGTTGTCAGCCGAGGATATATAAATGAAAGTGTCTGGCACAATGATAGTAACCCATTTTCAAATACAATCGAGGCTCATGTTAGGAATCTACGAGTAAAACTGGACGGGGGCAGAGCAAATTTGATTAAAACAGTACCCGGACGTGGGTATATTGTAGAGTAAACGTCTGTATTGACAATGTAAGTACAACGTCTATACTTGTTACATGACTACACTAAACATACGTATAGATCCAAAAATTAAAAACAGCTCAGCAAAAATATTATCCAAGCTTGGTTTAGATATGACTTCTGCAATTAAAACTTTTCTTTCTCAGGTTATTGTAGAGAATGGACTTCCCTTCACACCGAAGAGAAATCCGAAGCAAATCAGGGCAGAATGGGACAAGGAGGTGGCATGGGCGCTGAAGTATGGGAAGACATACAACACAGCAAAAGAGGCAATGGCAGATTTCTTAACTTTACCTAATGTATCAAGTAAAAAGAACAAAAAAATATGATAGATCATTTAGACGATTGCAACGTGCAGGGAAAGTTAAACCTGAAGTTTTTCAGGAAGTAGAAGATACAATTTTGAGACTCACTTTGGGACAGAAATTAGATACAGGATTCAGAGACCACGCATTGTGGGGAGAATATGCAGGACATAGGGAGTGTCATATACAGGGCGACTTGCTTTTAGTCTATAAAATAGAGGAAGAGATGTTAATTTTAATATTGGCGGATATAGGCAGTCATTCGTATTTGTTTGGGTGAGTAACCTACTTCGCCACAACCACCGCCTCATCAAACGCAATCGATAACAATTTCGAGTGCCCTTCCCCTGCCATAGTCACTCCGTAAATCACACCCGCTCGCGACATTGTCTCTCTGTTGTGTGTAATCAAAATTAATTGAGAATGCTTCGAAAGTGCCTCAATCATATCTCCATATTTTCGTGAATTAGCTTCATCAAGCGCTGCATCTGTTTCATCGAGAATAATAAATGGAGGTGGGTTAACTTGAGACATTGCAAAAAGAAGCGCAATAGATGTCAGTGCCCTTTCTCCACCTGAAAGCATCATTAACCCTTTTGTTTTTTTGTGTGGAAGCGCCACGTGAATATCAATTCCCTCTGAAACTTCTTCCTCCTCTGCCATTTCAATCTCCATTTCATCTTCTGATCTCTTTCGCTTTTTCTTTACTTCTTTAATAATTTCAAGTCTTGCCTCTCCTCCACCAAACATCAACTTAAAAAATCTATCAAATTCGGCATTTATTTTTTTAATTCCATCCTTAAACATTTCATTTAATTTTTCAGTTAAGTCTGCAATCAATATATTCAAAGTTTCAGATGACTGTGTTAAATCCCCCAATTCTTTCATTAAAAATTGATCGCGTTCCTCCGCATCTTTATATTCCTTCATGACTTCTTGACCACCGGCTCCGCCCATTTCTTCAAGGCGAATTTTGGACTTTTCAATAGCACGCCTCCTTTCAACTTGTAGAGAACGAGCTTCCTCACTGCTTATATGTACAGCAATATCCTCCTCGTAAAAGGCTATAGCTTCGCGTCCTATGAGCATTCCTGCCTCAGCCAGTTCTCGGTCATAATCGACCTGTTCTAGGCCTAAACGGTCGTTTTCTGCCTTTATAGAGTGCAATAGACCGTGAAGCTCGCTCTGGCGAGACATAATGCGTAAAATGGCCTTTTCGGACTCCACATTGTTCTCTTTATCCTTATCGATTTTGGACTTTAATTCCTGATATTTTGCCTGATGTCCCTGTTCTTCTGTTCCTATATTTTTCAATTCAATCTCAATTTCAGAGATTTTTGAAGTGACTTTAAGCAACTCTTCTTCTTCAGATCTTACAGATATTATAGGCGCTTCCCCTTCGCTTTTATGATGATGAATAAAGTCTGCCACTAGGCGTTTAATTTCTGTTGCTGAAGTTTTGATGTTTTCTAAATTATCAGAATTTAAAACAGTCTGGAGATGCTCGTTGACGTCCTTGGCCAAAGATTCGATATGGAGAAGCGAAATCATTTTCGTGTTTGAATTCGATTTCTCTGCCTCTTTTATTTTTTGTTCTATTGTCTTTTTAATGTAAGACATCTCTCCTTCGAGGCGTCCAAAATCTCGCATTAATACATCTTTTTTGTGTCTTGTGGTACCAATTAATTTTTCCAAATCCAACAAATGTGTGTGATTATTATCACCCTTAGACATTTCATCGAGAACTTTTTTATGGTGTGTTAATTCCTTTTCAATTTTTTCAAGTTCATGTCGAGGTTCAACAACTGCATCAGATAGTCGCTTTTTTTCTTTTTTCAAATAAGCCTCCTCTCGTGCAAAATATTCTCGATACTGCACTGAAAGTTCACTCCTAAGTGCCGCGGCTTTCTCGATTTTTTCAACCTGCTTTTTCAAAAAGCGAATATGCGGTGCAATTTCACGACGTAAAGATTCAACTTCTTTTATATGCTGTGCAGTCTTCTCCAACTTCTTTTCGCTCTCTTCTTTTTTGTATTGAAAAACTTTCAAACCAAGGGCATCCTCGATCATTTCACGTCTCTCTTCTGGGTTTGATGACAATAGCCTGTCAGCCTCACCTTGCGAAATTATGTGGTGACCTGATGAGCCAATATTTGCATGCGCAAGCATTTCTGCCACGTCTTTTAGTCTAACTTGGGATCCATTTATAAAATACTCGTTTACTCCGTCTCGATGAACCACACGTTCTAAACTAATTTCATCAAAGTCCATTTTGAAAAGTTTGGTTTTATTATCAAACACCAATTTAACGCTGGCGCGGTTTGCGCGTGGTGTATCCTTACCACCATTAAAAATTAAATCTTCTCCCTTCTTGCCTCGCATGGACTTGATAGATTGCTCTCCTAAAACAAATCTAAAAGACTCTGCGACATTTGATTTACCCGAACCATTAGGCCCTACAATCGACGTAATCGGTGAATTAAAGACCAAATGTCCTTTCTTGGCGAAGGACTTAAAACCATTAATTTCGAGGCTTTTTAGTTGCATAAAATATGCTTTTATTCTAACAGAAAAAATCAAAAAAATCCTACCATCCTTTAATAGACAGCGCCTTCTTCGCCGCCTCCTGTTCCGCATCTTGTTTAGATTTTCCATCACCTGTAGCAATCATTTCTCCATCAATGTAGACACCGACAGTAAATACCTTGCCGTGATCGGGTCCGGCTTCTTTTACCAATTTGTAAACAGGTGTAATACCTACTTTTTCCTGAGAACGTTCCTGAAATTGACTCTTGGCATCTATAAAAGATTTTGTGTGAAGGATTTCATCAAGCATTGGGAAAAGATTTTCTGAAACAAACTTTTCTGATACATCATATCCCTGATCGAGGTAAATTGACCCGAGAACCGATTCAAAAGTATTTGCTAAAATAAATTGGCGGGCACGCCCAGTGTCTTTTGATTCCCCTTTTGAAAGGAGGAGAAAAGAATTCATATTAAGTTTTTCTGAAGCTGTCGCAAGAGTTGTAGAATTCACAAGCGCCGATCTGTACGCGGTCAATTCCCCTTCGCTTTTTTTAGGAAATTTTTTATAAAGGAAATCTGTTACAGCTAATTCTAAAACCGCATCTCCTAAAAATTCGAGACGTTCGTTATGTTCCATTTTGGAACCCTTGTGCTCATTCAAATATGAGCGGTGAGTAAACGCCTGCTTTAAAAGCTCGGGGTCTTTGAACTTAATATTGATGCTTTTTTCGAAAACTGAAAAATCCATAAGTAGCCGTATAGTACAATAAAATTAGCCTTTTTTCAAGAGAATTTGAATGGCCTTTGTCACGATCGGAAGAATATCACTATAAAAATTTAGGGTCAAAATTTCCTGCAGTTTGAACCATTTGGCATCGTCGAGCCCTCCACTGTCGCCGAGTTTCAAATCCTGATAAGGTCCAGAGGCCAAGAAATAGGTTACTTGTTTTCTGATCTTGCCTTCTTCTGGGTGCGATGCGACATATTCGTTTTTTGCGAGCTCTTCTTCGATAGTAATGTCAACATTCATCTCTTCTTTTATTTCACGAATCGTACCAGCCTGCACATCTTCTCCTGGTTCCAGCTTTCCTTTAGACAAAGTCCAATGCCCGAAAACATCGTGCACAAGTGCCAAATAAACTTCACCTTCATGTTTCGCGTAAACTACTGCACCGCCCAAAACCTTAATCGGCATCTGTTCAAACGGAATATTCATTTTTGCTTCGCGGATCTTTCGTGGAGAAACTTCGTCCTTTCCTGGCTCGCCCATTTCTTTGTAGACTGCACCCAAAACTCCGTTTACAAATTTTCCTGAGGTTTCTCCCCCAAAAGTTTTTGCAAGTTCAATCGCTTCGTTGATGGCGACTTTGGCCGGAACTTCTTTTTTGTCTGCGAAAAGTAATTCGTATAGACCAACACGTAGAACATTTCTGTCTACAATTGCAATTTTGGCCACTGGCCATTCTGGTGCTGCTTTTTCAATTATAGAATCTATGTCGGTTTTTTTAGTGAGAACCCCATCAACAATTTTTTTAGTAAAACTAGTGTCGCTGACGCCTGGTGCGAACTCTTCGGTGTTTCGAGAAATAACCTCATCCATGGACAAGTCCGGCATCGAACGGAAATCCCATTCGAAGAGTGACTGCATTGCTATTGAACGTGATAAATGCCGGTTTGCCATATAAGGTTCTTACAAGGAGTATTCTATACGTCTTTTTAAAAGTTTGCAAACAAAAACACCCTTGTTGGGGTGCTGTTTTGTTAAATTATTTCTTAGCCTTTTTAGATCGAGGGGCCTTCCCTGCTGATTTTGCCTCCTTTTTATCTGTCTTCTTTGTCTTGCCTAATACATCTCTGCCTTTATAAAACCCGCAGTTAGCACAAATAACGTGCTTTCGGTTGGGAGCGCCGCAAGTACCGCAGAGAACTGCGCTCGTTGTTGTGAGAGCGTGGTGACTTCGTCGGTTTCCGGTGTGGCCCCGGGTGTGTCGCATGTGGTTTACCATAGTGGGGATATTATACAGATTTTAAGGAGGATGGCAATGGGTTATAGTAGGGACTTAAACTTGCCATATACATTTTTACGGTGAGCGATTAGAACCACCAGCAATATAATGTTGCCATTTATTGAAAAAATTGACCGATAATCTCCAATTCTGAATTTATAGTAACCTTTAAACGGGCCTCGGAGAGGTATGCCATAAATTTCAGGATTTCGAGCAAGTTTGAACTCTATAGAATTCTTCAAGCGAGCAGTTATATCTGGGCTTACAACTTCGAGAAATTTTACAACCCTTTCTTCATATTCTATTTTCCAAAAATTATTTTCGCTTTTTTCTTCGTTTTTGCTGCTTTTCGACTTGTTTCCAGAATTCCTCATGTGAAAGATGGGGTTTTTTATTCTCTTTAACTATTTTATCCGCAAGCAAGCCAAGGATTCTGTCTTCCTCGCATTCGAGAGCAAATTCAACCATGTCTAAAACCTTGCTAGCGACTGGCTTGCCGGCCTTTTTTGCTAACACAGTGAGTATGTCGCTAGTATCCTTGTCTACCGACAGACTTATTCTTATTTTTGGTTTGATTGCCATTAACATAATTGTAGAGATAATATTAGAAATTGCAAATAAATTTTCGACCTAATTCTAGTGTATAAAATCAAAGGCTAATATTCATTAAGAAAAGTTAAATTATCCTTGAGATGAAGGTTTTACGATGCAAGTCGCATGGACCGTAGGTTTTAATCGCCTGAATATGTTTTTTCGTACCGTACCCCTTATGCACATGAAAATCAAAAAGTGAATACTTTTTTGAGATTTTCTTCATGTATCTGTCTCTCGTAACTTTGGCCATTATAGAAGCGAGAGAAATTGCTGGGATTTTCTCGTCCCCTTTTACAATAGTCTCTTGGGTGAATTCTTCAGGTGCTTTAAGGGATCCGTCTAAGAAAACTTTAGTGTTTTTAATATTTGGATTTAATTTTTCAAGAAGAGTTTTAATAGAAAACTTAATCGCGTACGAAATCCCTTTTTTATCGATAATTTTATTTGAAACCATAACAACTTCATACTTTATTTTCTCTTTTATAACTTCAAAAAATTCTTCTCTTTTAGCTTCGGACAACTTCTTACTGTCCTTTAAATTCTTGAAAATAGAAAAGTCGAAGTTAGAAGGAACCGTAACCGCCCCGACTGAAACAGGCCCCGCAAGTGGCCCCCTTCCAGCCTCATCTATTCCAATCTGCCATTTGAAGATTCTCATAAAATGTATATAATGATTCTATCAGGTTTAATGGTGCTTGTTTATCAAAACAACTACCGCATGAGAGCACAAAAAACTCTCCAAATAATATGAAATCTCGCTTTACGCACCTACACACCCATAGTCATTACAGCCTGCTTCAGGCTTTGCCTAAAATTGAGGATCTTGTAGGTGCCGCTGTTAAAAAAGGCTTCACCTCAATTGCATTGACCGATGCTGGAAACATGTACGGTGTTATTGATTTTTATAAAGAATGTAAGAAGAAAGAAATCAAGCCGATTGTTGGAGTGGATTTTTATGTTGCAATTCGAACTCGGCACGATAAAGAATCGAGGATTGATAACAAACGTACAAGACTGGTTTTACTTGCGAAAGATTTAGTTGGATATAAAAATTTATTAAAGCTTGTGACCGAATCCAATTTGGACGGTTTTTATTACAAGCCAAGAATTGATAAGGAATTAATTGAAAAATATCACGAGGGTTTAATTTGTATCGTGCCATCTTTTAGCGGTGATTTGGCAATTGCAATTAAGGGAGATAATAAGGAGCGAGCTTTGGAGTTGGCTGATTTTTATAAGAAGATATATGGAGCTGATTTTTACCTAGAACTCACCCACCACCCAGAAGTTCAAGGACATGAGGAAAACATGAGGAAAATTGTGACATATGCCAGAGAAAATAATATTCCACTGGTTGCGGCCCATGATGTTTATTACTTGGAAAAAGAAGACAAGCTGGCTCGAAACACTGTAGTTGCAATTCAAAATGAATTTAGTGAAAAAAGTTTTGATGATGATGCTGACTTCTCTCTTATCTCACCAAAAACTGCAGAAGAATTTTTTAAGGATATTCCAGAAGCATTAGACAATTGTAAAAAAATTGCAGATGAATGTAATTTAGAAATCACTTTAGGTAAGTGGCTCTTTCCTGAATTCACCGTGGAGAGCGGGCGCACACCAGATGAGGAATTACGGTTTTTGACTTATGCAGGACTTGAAACCCGAAAAGTAGAGTTAACCGATATTGTCAAAGAAAGAATTGAGTTTGAACTTACTGTGATTAAAAACAAAGGTTATGCCGCATACTTTCTAACCGTGGCAGACCTCCTTCGGTACGCCCATGATCATGGAATTCTCACGAACATTAGAGGATCAGTTGCAGGTTCGATGACGACATATTTAACTGGAATTACAAATGTGAATCCGATTGAATTCAAACTACCCTTCGAGCGATTCTTGAACCCTGAAAGACCTTCTGCGCCTGATATTGATATGGACTTTGCCGATAACCGACGGGATGAAATGATTGAATACTCTCGAAAAAAATATGGGTCTGACAAAGTAGCGCAGATTGGAACTTTCGGAACCATGATGGCAAGAGGTGCGGTTAGAGACGTGGCACGCGCGATGAGACATCCGCATTCTTTGGGAGATCAGATTGCAAAAATGATTCCAATGGGATCACAAGGTTTTCCAATGACAATTGAAATTGCACTAAAGCAAACGCCCGAACTTAAAAAGTTATACGAAACTGATCCAGACGTAAAAAGTATTTTGGATATGGCACAAAAAATTGAAGGAAACGCACGACACATTTCGGTGCACGCAGCCGGAGTGGTGATTTCGCCACTGCCACTGACCGACGTGACTCCCCTTCAACTTGACCCTAAAGGCGAAGGGCGAATTATTACCCAGTACGATATGTACTCGATTGACGAGAACAATGCAGGACTTATGAAGTTCGACTTTTTGGGACTTAAAAACTTATCGCAATTAAAATTTGCAATTGATCTTGTGGAAAAAATTGAAGGAGTATACGTCGACCTTGAAACTATTCCGTATGACGACAAAAAAACTTTTGAAATGCTCGCTCGGGGAGAAACCGAAGGGCTTTTCCAGTTGAACGGTTCTGGCATGACACGATTTTTGAAGGAATTGAAGCCAACCACTATTCACGACATAAACGCCATGGTGGCCCTCTATCGCCCAGGACCGATGGAAGTGATTCCAGACTATATCGCAAGAAAAAATAATCCTGCACTTGTAAAGTTTGAAGACCCTCGCATGAAATCTTTCCTTGATCAGTCTTACGGGTTGATTGTGTACCAGGATGACCTCTTGTTCTGTACGATCTACTTAGCCGGATACACCTGGCTCGAGGCCGATAAATTCCGTAAAGCCGTAGGTAAAAAGATTCCTGCTGAAATGGCCGCCTTGAAAGAAAAATTTATCGAGGGGATAATTAAAAATGGTCAGACTAAGAAATTCGCTGATCACTTGTGGGAGCTTTTCGTTCCCTTCCAGGCATATGGATTCAACAAAGCTCACGCAGCAAGTTACGGACGCGTGGCGTATCAAACCGCTTATATGAAGGCGAACTTCCCTGCTATTTACATGGCTGCGATTTTAACAGGAACGCATGGGGATGTAGAGGAAATTGCAATTTATGTGGCTGAATGTAAGCGTATGGGAATTCCAGTCCTCGCACCTGACATCAATGAATCATTTGGAAACTTTACGGTGGTGAAAGGAACACCATCTTCAGAAATTATGGAAACAGACAAAGATAAACTTATTGGAGACAAGATTCGTTTCGGACTTTACAGTATAAAAAACTTTGGAGAAGGAATTGCGGATATTATTATTGTCGAAAGAGAAAAAAATGGAAAGTTTAAATCACTTGAGGATTTTTTAAATCGTGTCAGAGATAGAAATTTAAATAAAAAATCATTAGAGTCATTGGTAAAGTGTGGAGCCATGGATGCCTTTGGTGAACGCGGAATGATGCTTGAAAATATTCCTGATCTTTTGGATTTTAATAAGTCACAAGACAACCATCACAAAGAACAAGGATCATTTTTTGACCTGATGGGAAGTTCAGAAAGTCATTTAAAGTTAAGACCTGCTGAAGCTGCAAAACCCTCCGACTGCCTGCTGTGGGAAAAAGAACTTTTGGGGCTATATATCTCGGGGCACCCACTGGACAAATACAGAGAAATTCTACTTAAAAGAGAACTAAATATTGAAAAGTTAAAAGAAACCGGCATTGAAGAATCGGCTTATGTGATTGCAGGAATTATTGAAGAGGCAAAGGAAATTGCTACGAAAAAAGATAAGGCGATAAAAATGATGTTTTTGAAAGTGGCGGATCTAACAGGATCGCTTGAAGTGGTTGTGTTTCCAAAAACTTATGAACAATTGAAATCGGTTTTGATTGCGGAATCGTGTGTGGTGATTAAGGGAAAGTTTTCAAAAAGGAATGGAAGTCCGAGTTTAATTGCGGATAGTGTGAAGAGGCTAAACTAACCCCGTAATCTAGTCAACACCTTGGACGCACTTTGCTAGTAATTGCATTGGGGTTTTCAGTTTGATGCCGAGATGTAGTCGTTTGCTGTTGTAGTATTCGAG
>JAYSWB010000053.1:0-10888 GCA_043718245.1 bacterium | reverse complement strand
TCGAATACTACAACAGCAAACGACTACATCTCGGTATCAAACTGAAAACCCCAATGCAATTACTAGCAAAGTGCGTCCAAGGTGTTGACTAGATTACGGTCAGTTTTAAAAATTGAAACCAAGGGTGTTGGCGGGTTCGAACTTGTTTAATCTAAATTAAAAACCTGACATTTCTGACAGGTTTTGTAATTCATGTTTTAAATCTATAGATTATCGTCGAAGTGCCTTGACTATCGCAATAAGGACTACAGCTCCGACAAGGGCTACAACAAAGCTATATATATTGAAACCATCAACTCCGCCTTGCCCTAGGGTACTCATAATCCAACCACCAAGCACGGCGCCCACAACACCGACGATAATATTTAGAAGCGCTCCTTGCTGTGCGTCCGTCTTCATGATAATTGAAGCGATCCAACCCACTAATGCACCAAACACTATCCATAATATGATTCCCATATATTTTTTTAAACTAATTATAATGATAATAGATTTCTAATGTAATCTTGTCTAAACTTAAAAGATTATATTTAGAAAAGTTCTGAATCTGCTGAAAAGCCATTTCAGAAGTATCTACTCCAGAACACTATATATAGCCGAAAAAAGTCATGTCCTATTACTCAAACAAAAAAATAGCTTTGTTTACAGAGGGTCTCTCTTGTGTACCATGTCTAGTAATGATGAATTGTGGCTTTTCCGCTCCAGACATGTGAGGACGGTAGAAAGTATTTAAGAACTAATTGACTCTATATAAAATCTCCAAAGTTTCTTCATATCACCTCGTGTAAGAGTCTCGTTGACACTATCTTTTTTTATCCATACAAATTTAGCAATAGCCAGTTCCTCCTCTGATATTTCAGCTTGTTCTAGATCTGCAAGTGTAGCAAATATGAGATGATAGTGTGCCAATCTGTTAACGTGCTTGACAATGTGATAGAAGAGTCCATGCGACACACAGTCCATTTGTTTTATATTTGCTACGTTTTTAAACCCGGTTTCTTCAAGTATTTCTTTCCTGACTGTATCTTCAACTGTGTCACCATTCTCGATGCCCCCAGTTAAAAATCCACACCAATCATTGCTCCATTTTGCTATCAAATACAATTCTTCAGTTGGGTGTTTAATTATTACCGCAATAGGGTCACGCTCAATAATTTCCTCCCCCTCTCGAAAGCTATCTAATCCGCCA
This sequence comes from bacterium, assembly GCA_043718245.1. GTDB lineage: Bacteria > Patescibacteriota > Minisyncoccia > Phycocordibacterales > CAIZLB01 > JBAXAB01. Next base: position 9,699 of record JAYSWB010000053.1, on the reverse strand, counting down.
CTTTCGTTGATATCAATATCAGGATACAGTTTTAAAATTTCCTCTTTTTTCATTCCATGGATTATATCACTTCAGCTTCGCGTGTGGGAGGATGTTCGAACCTATCTACTTAGCAGCATTACAATTAGACCCACTACCTGATCCTTATCTTTTGGGTTACTTTCGGCAACAAGTAGGGTTATAGCCGTTAACGCTTCTGGGGTCATTCGATTTGTATCAAGCACTCGGGCTCTCCTAAGAAACCAAACAAAAGATAGGGCACCACTCCTTTTGTTTCCATCAGAAAATGGGTGATTTTTCACAATAAAATATAATAAGTGAGCCGCCTTTTCTTCTATGCTGCCGTAAACATCTTTGCCTCCAAAAGATTGAAATACATTACCGACAATTCCACCTATACTGCCTTTTTGTCTTTCTTGCGCGAAGAGGTCCGTTGCCTCATTTAGTGATAAAAGATTTTGCTTTAAGTCCAATATAGCTTCATGCAATTCAGAGCCAGTAATAACAACCTGTCTTTTGGTTAGCTTTTTACTTTTAAATTCAGATTTATCATATGCGTCCAGTGAAAACCACGTACTTGCGAATAACTTTACAAGTTCAAGAGTGTCTTGATTCTTTACATTGCTTTGCTCTGGTAATAAATTTCTCACCTTTTCTACTGCTAGTAAAAATGCATCATAATTTTGTTGTATGCGGTTTGGATTGATAGTGTACCCTTTGACTATATGCGATTTTAATATTTTGGTTGCCCATTGGCGGAACCTTGTGGCTTGTTTAGAATTTACTCTATATCCAATAGAGATGATCATGTCCAGGTTATATCGTTCTATGCTTCTTTCTATCTTTCGCCCCCCTTCAATTTGAACTGTTGCATTTTTTGCAACAGTTGCTTTTCGGGACAATTCACCAGAATTGTAAATATCTTTTACATGTCTTGATATAACAGACTTATCACGTCCAAAAACATGGGCAATTTGATTTAAGCTTGCCCATAGGGTGTCCTTGTCGGGGTCAACCTGAAAGGCGATTTCTCCCTTTAAATCCTTATATGTTGCAATTTCGATTTCCTTTTTCATTAAGAAAGATTGTATCACAAGAAAGTGAAATAAAGCTTAAGAAAATATGAAAATAATTTTATCTACAATGCTCCAAAGGTGGGAGGATGTTCGAACCTACTTCGGCTCATAGTGTACGAGAGCCTAGCTTGTTTTCAATAGTGAATTTAAATCCCTAGTAGCAGTATCCAGCTCGAATCCCTGTTGGGTGCATGATGTGTACTCCACATCTGAGGTGTGAAAGGGTAGTATCTGGAAAGGTACTTTGTCCTTTGAGATCGTCCTTAATTGAGCAATACTTTCAACAACGGGGGAAGAGATCACGCTGAAAGTTCCTCTTTTTGTTTGATAAATCTCGTCAGTTTTTAGATTTAAAATATTACGGTTTGATAGTAAAATACCCACTTCACTTGCCAGTCCAAAGCATAGTGGGGACGAATCATTCCTTGTGACTATATTTGAATATGTTTGGTAAGATCTCTTTTTCGTTACAGAATGTAAACTTGTTTCCGGAATCATCTTAATAACAAAAGAATTAACATCTGCCCATGTGTAACTGTTCTTGCTAAATAGTCTTTGTTCCTCTATTCCTTCTGCTGTTAGGATAATTTTGTTTGTGTTTTTTGAAACACTAGAAGATACATAAAATGTTAATCCAACAATTGCAAACATCAAAAAATACATACCCACGTTAACTAGTCCATTCATCGCTTCATTTTCTGAATTTAGACCTGCATTTAGTTTTCTTCGTTTGTTTACGTGTCTTATTACTAGCACAAAAGCAATGAAAACAATGGAGCTTATTATGATGCTAATGGTATCGCTTGATGTTAAATCAGTAAAAATTAGTTTGTCCATTTTATAAGTATATCAAATCTTTCGCACCGTACTACAATGCTCGACATGGTGCGGGATATCGGAACCTTTTGGAAGACGAACAAAGAGCATATTTGGCTCCCGAATATCAAGCAAGGGTTCTTTGGGATTGTGCAGCCGACAGCCCAGGAGATGACTATAAGATGATCCCAGAAATCGCTAATTGATCACTTCAAAGCATACTCTTGTGCTTTTATCTGTCATTTGCTATCATTTAGTATCATGAGACAACAAAAACTAAGCAAAGAGAGTAACGAGAAGTGGTTAAGCGTCGAGGAGGCAGTTGAATATCTTAGTATCGGCAAGACCGTACTCTACACCCTAGCTCGTGAAGGGCGTATACCAGCTAGCAAGGTTGGTAAAAAGTGGACATTTGAAAGAGACCAGCTTGATTCTTGGCTCAGATCAAATCAGCCACTAGAAGCTTTTTTTACTGCACTAGATTTTAATATTGAAGAGAATGGTGCTCTACGAGAACCTCAGCGAGAAGCATATCTCCGTACTTACGAATTCTTTCAGGCCGGCAAGAACAAAGCGATTCTTCAAATTCCTGTAGGGTGTGGTAAGTCTGGTCTTGCAGCAATACTTCCACTAGGCATTGCGCGTGGTCGAGTACTTGTCATTGCTCCTAACTTAACGATCAGAGACGGACTCTATGAAGCAATGGATATTACGAATCGTCAGAAGTGTTTTTGGCGCAAATCGAGTGTTCTTCCAGATTCGCAGATGACTTCCGGTCCTCTTGCTGTCACTCTCGAAACTGGCAATGTTAGCGTTGCTGAAAAAGCGCATGTGGTTATAACGAACATCCATCAGCTTGCCACCAGCGTTGATAAGTGGCTTACACAATTTCCCGATCGCTTTTTTGACATGATCATAATCGACGAAGCTCATCACAGTGCAGCAGACAGCTGGAAGAAAGTTCTTGAACGCTTCCCAGAAGCTAAGGTGATCTATATGACGGCTACTCCTTTCCGAAGTGATCGGCAAGAAATCGATGGTGAGCTTATTTACCGTTATCCTTTCAGGAGTGCAACACTCAAGGGTTACATCAAACGCTTGAAAGCAAGTTATGTTGCCCCATCCCAAATAAGTCTCGGCTTCGCAGACTCTAGTGGTAAAACTTATACTCTAGATGAAGTACTGGAGATGAAGGAAAAAGACTGGTTCAGTCGTGGTGTCGCCCTTGCAAAGCCATGTAATCAACACATAGTCGATAGTAGTTTGGAGAAACTTGAGGAATTGCGACAGACCGGAACAAAGCATCAACTAATTGCAGTTGCATGCTCTATCAACCATGGAAAGGATATTCGCTCAATGTACCGAGAACGAGGCTACACCGCCGAAATCATTCATAGCGACATGGATGCTGAAGAACAAAAGAAAGTAATGCTCGATCTTAAGAGTGGGGTCCTTGACTGCATTATCCAGGTGCAGATGCTAGGAGAAGGTTTCGATCATCCAAAGCTAAGTGTTGCAGCGATCTTCCGACCATTCCGTACCCTTGCTCCTTATGTGCAATTTGTCGGTCGCATCATGCGGGTAATCGTACAAAATGACCCTGGACATCCAGACAACATGGGACATATTGTCACGCATCTCGGCATGAATCTTGATCAGCGGCTTAAGGAGTTTAAGCAGTTTGAGAATGATGATGAATCATTCTGGCAGAAGGTAATTGGAGGTGAAGAACCTGAGGTATCTAAAGCTGTACTTGAAGGAACTACACGTCGAAAGGTCCGAGAGAACGAGGTCGTGGTGGACGGAGAAATAGTCGACTCACTTTGGGAAGAAGAATTTACCACAGTAGAAGAAAAACATGTCATTGAGGAGCTTCGGGCTAAACTCAAGTCTCTCGGTCTCGATCCAGATCAGGCTGAGGCGATGGTTAAGGCATCACACAAAGAAGGTGTTACTCGAAATGCACCGACAGAGGCATTTGCTGTTCAACCTCATCTAGCATGGAAAGAATCTCGTAAACGTCTTGATGAACAATCGAAGCGAACAGCTAATATCTTGCTCAACAATGTAGATCTTAAAGCTGTGGGTCGAGAAATCCCTTTCAAGTACACAACTCTCGGCATTCGAGCGGTTAACAACTACGTTGCCGCTCTTATGATGGTGAACGCTGAGATTGATAAGAAGTTAGGCAAAGATCGTAAGGATTGCTCGACTGAAGAATTCAAAGCCACAATTGAAGACCTCGATCAGATTCTTCAGAGCTTGGTACGCCGCATTAAAAAAGCCCAAAGCGAATATGAAAAAAATGCCTAAAGGTAAAACACCATCGCTGATTGGATTTTCAAATGGACGACCCGATCGAGTGGATGTTCTGCGAAAAAGTGAATGTTACCGTTGTGGAGAAGATATTCTTCCTGGTTCAGATTGTTTTGATATACCCAAGAAAAGCGCCGGATTTACAAAAGAGTGCCGATATTGCAAGGGTTGTTACGAAAAAATCTTAGCCCAAACTCAAGAAGAATTAACTTTATTAAAGTCTATTTAAGTAAGATACTGGACTTCCTTAGACTTTCTCGGTATGTTCGTGTCCGTGAATGATTTTAGTAAAACAATTTGCCAGAAATGTGGAAGTAACAACGTCATTCATGTTGAGTACCCACCTGAACACCCTGAGCATTACGATGGCGTAAGCGAGAGGGTTTGTTTAACGTGCGGCACACGTGTGGGCAGGTGGTCGGGCAAGGAACTCGGTATCAATGAGTATGAAAAACGATACGGACAGAATAAACGAATTAGAGGTAAAGATTAAAGGGTTTTTTGGACCTTTAGAAAAAACCGGATAAGTGATAAAATAATACTAATGACCACGTTGCAAGCTATTAAAGAAATACAAACTAGGTTTGATATAAATGCTATTTTTGCGCATAGAGCTTATTTGCTTGCTGACAAAAAAAATCTCTTTGAGGATGTTGCCCGAATTATTGCAGAAAAACCAAAACCATTTGTTAAGTGGGTTGGTGGAAAAAGACAACTCCTCGCACAATTTCGTAGACTAAATCTTTATCCACCTGAGAAATTTGATATCAAAACTGGGAGATATTTTGAACCCTTTGTTGGTGGCGGTGCTGTTTTCTTCGATCTACTTCCTGAAAAAGGATTCTTATCCGATATGAATAATGAGCTTGTTACTACCTACAATGTTATTAAAAATGATGTCGATAGACTTATTCTCTCGCTTAAGAAACATAAAAATAATAAAGATTACTTTTTGAAGATTAGAGCGCAAGATCCTAAAACCTTGAGTGACCTAGAAATCGCATCTCGCTTCATCTTTCTAAATCGTACTTGTTTCAATGGATTGTATAGAGTTAACAATAGTGGAGGCTTTAATGTGCCGTACGGTAAACATAGCAATCCTTTAATTTGTGATGAAGATAATCTCAAAAAAGTTTGTAAGGCACTTCAGGGAATTCAGATAAAGCACCAAGACTATAAAGAAGTTCTCAAAAAAGCCAAAAAAGGTGATTTTGTATATTTTGACCCACCTTACTATCCAATAAGTAAAACAGCTTCATTCACTTCCTATACCGCTGAATCATTTCTTGATAAAGAACAAATAGAACTTCGAGATACGGTCCTGGAACTCAATAAGCGAGGATGTTTTGTGATGCTTTCAAATTCAGATACACCTTTCATCAATAAAATATATTCTGGTTTTAAAGGTATTCAAATTACTAAAGTTGAGGCAGGACGTATGATTAATTCAAAAGGATCTGGTAGAGGAAAAATTACCGAGGTTCTTGTGACCAATTACAATAATAACTAATATGGCAAAGACTTCTGATCTCTGGGAGAAAATATTTACAGTTAAGAATTTCGATCTTACTAAAGATCTACATTTTATTTCTGCTGATGAGATAAAAGCGATAGCAAATCATGAGCCTCGGATTATGGCTAAGGTTGATTCCTCAGCAGACTTACCCGATGTCTTCAAAAGAAACGGTTATTTTTTATTGCCTGTTAAGAATGGCGAGTATGCAATCGTTCGTGGTAATGGTTTCCATCTACTTGAACAGAAAGGTACACAAATAGATCATAAATCACGTATCAAGTTTAATCTTACTACTGCGGGCCGTGGCTCAAGCGAAATGCAATATCTTGATTACAGTTTTAACTCAGGCGCTCTTGAAAACATACTTGGAATTTCACCACTCTACCAATCTATTCGTGGACGAGAATACAGTAAGCAATTTAAATTTAAAGTAAATAAAACAGAGCTTAGTGTAGGTTCGGTCCAGCTTGAAGTTGATTCTGGTCTTGAAGGCGAAGACACAATTGTACTTATTGAAGCTAAAGTAAAAACACCTGAGGATTTTATCATTCGCCAACTTTTCTACCCCTACAATCATTTTAAAATCGTTTCTCCCGATAAGAAAATTGTGCCTGTGTTTTTTACGTACGAACCCAGTACAAAGCTATACAACTTCTGGATATATGAATTTACAGATCCTGCTGATTACAACTCCATTCGACTTAAAGAGGTTCGTTCACTAACAATTAGTTCAGAGCATGAAATAGTACTTTCAGACATAAAGCCAAAAGGTGTTGTCGCTTATAAAGATTTGGTCCCTCAAGCAAATGATCTTAGTAAAGTGATAGAGCTAGCTTTTAAGGTCCACGAGGGTATAAACCATTACAAGAATGTTGCAGAATATTTTGACTTCGATGAACGACAGAGTAGCTATTATCGTGAGGCAGCCGAAGCACTCGGACTGGTCACATCTGAAAAAGGGATTTATCAATTAACAGAGGTTGGCAAACAGCTCGTATCTCTACCAGTAGAAAAACGTAATCTATTCATGGTTGAACTATTGAGCGACTTCAATCTTGTCAAAAATGGTTTGAATATTCTAAAAGAAAGGGGTCAGCTAGTCCAAGCAGATATTGAGCGACTTATTTCTGAAGGTTCAGACCTAACAGGCTCTACAATATCTCGTCGTGCAGGCTCGCTTGTTTCGTGGTTTAAATGGATTTCAGAGGCGACCGGATCTTTTACCTTTGACGAAGGTGTGTTCAAGTTAGGATCCTAACTAAAACTTTATCTTTTCTTTATCTGCATGAGGTAGAATTGTGTCATAAACTCTTTTATGACTTCAAAGGAACAAAAAATATTTAAATTGCATCCTGATGAATTTGAACTGGAATGTACAACAGTCTGGGCTTTCCCTCACCGTGGTAGCTGGGCAACCCATGCTTCAGATTGGCGTGGAAACTGGTCTCCAGAAGTGGCCCGCAACCTTATACTGCGATACTCAAAAGAAGGTGATGTTCTGCTTGATTCAATGATTGGCGGCGGTACTACAGCTATTGAGGCAAAGATTTTAAACAGAAATATTATCTACTCTGATGTAAATGAGTCTGCACTCGCTCGTACAAAAAAGTCCTTAGATTTTAAAGTTGAAAATAAATCCTGGCAAAGAGGTTTTAAATGGGACTCTCGTAATCTTTCAAAGATTAAAGATGACACTATCGATTTTGTTCTTACTCATCCTCCCTATGTAGATATAATTAAATATAGCGAAGGTAAGCTTGTAGAGGACCTATCAAACATTCACGACATCCAGGCGTTCTGTGACGAAATGGAAAAGGTTGCTCAAGAGTTTTATAGGGTCCTAAAGCCTGGAAGATTCTGTGCCATCTTAATGGGAGACACAAGAAGACAAAAGATGTATCAACCATTAGCATACAAAGTTATGGACCGTTTCTTAAAATCAGGATTACTTCTCAAAGAGGATATTATAAAAAGACAATTTAACTGCAAAGCTACCGGCATTTGGGTAAACAAATCTAAGGAGTCAAACTTCCTGCTTATAATGCACGAACATCTTTTTGTCTTTCAAAAACTGAACTAAATTAGGCCCTATTCGGGCCCTAAACAGCCCTGTGTACGCTTTTCCAAGCCTATTCAGGGCTTTTTACGTTGTCTCGGCCAATACCCACTAATTTGCACTTATTCGGACCCCATACTTACCTGGTCCTAAAAGGAAAAGTAATGCACACCGAAGTGCACAATATTTACTTTTAAGATAAGACGATCCTAGAAGATAAAAGTAATTCCTACACTTGTGAATTTTTTATCTCTTAGGATAAACCCATAATCCTAGCCATAAAAAGTAATACACCCTGTTTTACTTTTTTTAACGGATAGGATTAACACATCGTAGGTCCAAAAGTAATGCACGCAATTTTGCACGAAATTGGGTCTACGATACATAACACTTCCAGTTGCACGGAAAGAGCTGAGTCACTTGCAACTGGGACTCAGCTCTTTCTGTTGCAAATACAGATGGAAGCTGAACATAAGGTCGAAACCCCTCATGCTAAGCAAACACGCACTAGAAGAATATAAAGAAATTCATCGCCAGGAAACCGGCAAGGTTCTTCCTGATGAAGTGTTAGTGGATGAGGCAATTAATCTCCTCACGCTTTTTAACTTCGTCTACCGACCAATTAAGAAAGCGTGGCTACAAGAATATGGACAACGAACAAGAGATAACACCGGCATGGCAGGACGAAAGACTAAAGTCACCGGCCAGAGTGGCACTCAATCAGAATCAGAAAAATACAAACCTACGAAAGCAGATTGATCAGATGGATAAATCAAAGCTTCGGACCAAGCGGAAACCCAGCAGATTTTTTGTCGAAAACGAATACGTGCATGGCGGATATGTGGCCAAACTTCCTACCGCTTGCTCAAAAATCTATTATGTTCTCTCGGTCCATTGTAATAACGAAACGCAGGTGGCATTCCCAAGCATATCGACTATCCAAGAAATGTCAGGTTGCACAAACCGCAATACAACCCTGAAAGCTATCGCCACACTCCAGGAGTACGGCATTATCGGAATCATTAAAACCAAAGGATTCAATATGGTGAATGTGTATGCCTTCCAAGCAGTTCGATTTTGGAAACCGATAGCTGGCTGGAAAGAAAAGATGGACCGGTACAAAAACAAAGCGCAGTATCAATTCACCCCACACCGCAGTAACAAAAGAGAAGAATATCGTAGTAACAGGGATGATACCCTAACTAACCTAAGGGATAACTCTCCTAATAATATAACTAGCATCAAAGATGTTTTGAAGCAGAAAATGCAGGAAATGGGGATGCCAATTCCAGGGGAACAAGTTGCTATTCAAGAGCCTTCTTTGCATAGTGTCGTTGGTCCAGCTAAGCACGAACCTTTTCCCGTAATAGCGGGTAATTTACGGGAACCTCGTAGTAACACCAGTGATACTGCGATAAATGAGGATTCCACCGTTAAAAAAGGGTGGAAAAACGGTGAGGCAACCCCCGAACCAGTGTTTAGCGATGTACAGCTAGAGGCAGACGAAGGAACCAACAACATGGGACATGACCTGAATGACCAAAACATTAAAAGCGCATATGAACAATAAAATACCCACAATCAAATACTTTCTCTACGCTCGTAAGTCGAGCGAAGCAGAAGACAGACAGGCGGCATCAATTGATGCCCAGAAAGACGAACTCTTAAAGATTGCCCAAGAGCAAGGTTTGGCCATTGTCGAGATCTTGGTGGAATCACAGTCAGCCAAGAAGCCAGGAAGACCCGTATTCAACAAGATGCTTGAGAGAATCTATAAAGGCGAAGCTGATGGAATCATCTGCTGGAAATTGGACCGCCTTGCTCGTAACCCCGTAGACGGCGGACAGATAAGCTGGATGCTACAGCAAAGCGCAATCGCACAAATCGTGACCTTTGGTCGAACATATTATCCAACCGAC
>JAYSWB010000052.1:0-11043 GCA_043718245.1 bacterium | reverse complement strand
GCTAATAATATTGCCTCAGTTGGATTAAATGTGTCTGAAGGGTCAACTTATGTTGGCTACAATACTGGAAATAACATTCCAAACGGACAACCTGACTTTATAGATCAAATTATGCAAGTCGGCACTCTTGATGGTTACAATCAATTTGTTCCTACAACTAGCATCCCTACAAATGGACGCGTAGCGGTACAATTCCGAGTGATCAATCAGGGAAACAACGCAAATATTTCTAACACTTGGTCATTCCGAGCAGAGATGACTGATTCTCCAAATGCTAATAAAATCTACAATTCAGCAGTTCAGGCAGGGCTCGTTGGAGGTCAAGTTGTGACTTATACACTAGGCTTCGACAATCTTCGATACGGCGCGAATTCAATTACTATTTACATTGATTCACAAAATGGTATTTACGAAACTAACGAGAACAATAATATTGGTTCTGTAGGTTTTAACGTTTACTAAGCAATCAATCCATCTTTCAGGTAAATAATCCTATCTGCCACTTTGGCATATTCTTCTTCGTGAGTAACCATGACAATGGTCTGCCCATCGTTATTTAATTCTTTAAAAATATCCATAACGAGCTTGGAAGACTCACTGTCCAAGTTCGCTGTTGGCTCGTCTGCAAAGAGAATTGTAGGCTCATGAGCAATGGCGCGGGCAATACTAACACGCTGCTGTTCGCCCCCTGAGAGCTTTCCGGGCAGGTTATCTAAACGAGTTCCAATCCCTACTCTCGTAAGCATATCGTCTGCAACAATGTAGGCATTTTCTTTTGGTACCCCTTGCATTAAAAGTGGCAGAACTACGTTTTCGCGGGCTGACAAATCTGGAAGAAGTGCGTAGTCTTGGAAAACATAACCTAATTCCTTAAGACGAAATGCTACTCTTTCATCGTTAGTTAGATTCACAACATTTACCCCATCAATAATAATTTTTCCATTTGTCGGGGTATCAAGAAGACTTATCTGGTAAAGCAAAGTTGATTTTCCTGCACCAGAGCGTCCCATGATTGCTACAAATTCACCCCTTTTAATATTGAGATCGATTCCTTTCAATATTTTGGTCTCCTTGTTTCCGTCTGTAAAAGACTTTTCAAGTCCGGTCGTTTCAATGATGTGGCTTGAGTGAGAAGGCTTTATTTTTTTGTTTAGTAGTGGGTGTGGCATATATTTATTTTATCTTCCTAGTATAGAGTCCAAAGTATTCTTCTTTACAATCATACGTGCTGGAATATAACCCGCGATAATCGTCGTAATAACGAGGATGACTGCTCTTATAATAGTGCCCGGGACCGGAGCGTACAATATACCATCACTAAATGGAAAGTTTATCGGGTGCGCATCAATAAATGGAACCAAAAATCCGTACAGAATCAAAAACCCGATAGCAACACCTGTTATTGCATAGAATATTGATTGAAAAACGTATGAGATTTCAATGACTTTTGGCGCGATTCCTATTCCCTTTAAAATTCCAATAAATTTTCGTCGAGTGATCGCGTTTACGAAGATTACGATGAAAATCGTGATGGAAGCCACCGCAAGACCAATAGATCCAATCATGTTTCCAAGGAGGGCGAAGGTTGCTGAGATATCTTTCAGAAACTTTGGTTGTGCATCGGCCCAAGTCTGAATTTTTGCGTTATCGTCAAAGCTATTATTTAAAAGTGTTTGTTTTAAATCATCCACCCCCTTGTCCCCGTACTCTGGAAAGGTCTTCACCGAGATTTCATCAAAGTTTGCATCAGGTCGGCCAATCAATTTCTTGGCTTCGCTCCCAAGCATAAAGACGCGGGAATCGGTCTGATCGGTCTTAGACTTGATAACCCCTATAATAGTTACTTCTTTTGAATTTTTTCCAATTGAAATTTTTACTCGCTGTCCGACCTCAACACTTTTGAGCGTTTGAAAAGCTTCGTTTTCAATCGGGGTGTACTTATATATCAAGTTTGCCCCAACAAGAATTCCGTCAGTATCATAGTTTGTTAAATATCGCCCTTCCTTTAAATATTTTGACAAGTTTGTCATAGACATTTCAACATCAGGATTAATCCCGACGATTGTTGCGCCGATTTTATTTGGCCTTTCATCTGCGCGCAGTTTTTTTCGATAATCCACGTTGATACTTCCGGTACCGACATATCTAGTTGCAATAATTTTTACTTGGGGAGCATTTTCGAGGACCGTCAGAATTTCCTGACTTCTTTCAATTTGATTTTTTTGATTTAACTTTGTAATGATCAAGTCCCCAACCCCACGTTCGCGGAAAGACCGTAGCGAGCTTTCAATCAAGCCCACCAACACTCCATTCACTACCACCAAGTTTAAAAACGTCAAAGTCATCACCACCACAATCAAAAGCGTCGTCCAAATGTTGGCACGCTTGATCTGTCTATATGCAAGGAAAAATCCAACTTTGATTAAATTTGCTTTCATATTTTACTGGGAAACGATTTTCAACTGAATAGTATCTCCTTCATTTATCCCTGAGACAATTAAAAGGTCCCCTTCAGTGCTGATTCCTCCAGTCACGACCTTTTTTGTGACAATATTTCCATCAACTAATACATCGATTACTTTATCTCCATTTAGCAAGTAGACAGCATTCTGTGGCACAACCACTACTCCTTTTTTCTGATCGGTGGTTACAGTTATGTTTGAAGTCATACCAGATTTAATACGTGGATCTTCGGTATCAAAAACAAAAGTGGTTTTATATGTAGACACCCCATCAATTACAGTTTCACTTGAATCAACTGATACGATTTTGGCAGAAAACTTTTGATCCTTTCCATATGCGTCCAGTGTCACATCTGCAGACTGTCCAATCGACATTTTTGCAATATCAGATTCTGACACATAGCTCTCAATTTTATACTGTCCTCCACCCATCATATCGATAACGGGCGTGTTTGGTGAAGCTATTTCTCCTGCCTCAACATCTACCTTTGTAATTGTTCCGTTAAAAGGAGCAGATATCAGAGTTTTACTTAATAAGGCATATGCATTCGCGAGGGCTGCTTGTGCACTTTTTAATTGTGCAGATTGTGTCGCCACAGCATCATTTGTGCCACCAATTTTTTTAAGTGAGAGCTGGTCTTCGGCTTTTTTAAGAGCGACAAGGGCAGTTCGATAAGTTTGCTCTGCAGAATTTAAGCTCGAAATTGATGCCAGAATTGTTGATCGACCAGCAGAAATGTCTGTTTTGTATTGTGCGATTTGGGTTGCTGTAACCGTAGGGTTGAGAGAAAGTGAAACAACCACAATCGCCACATCATTTAACCAGTCGCGCATAAAGGAGAGGTTCGTTTTCGCTTCTGTAATATATTCCTCAGAAAAATTACTAGAATTTAAAGCAAGAGTAGAGACTAACCATTTTTTGCTTATTAAACCAGCATCACGCCTTTCTGTTTGAAGCTTGTTTGGTAAATTTGGATTATCAAGTGGAATATCGAAATTCTTAATCCCAGGATAATCTCCGACAGTTGTTGTGTACAGCTGGTCAATTTTATTCTTCATCACATCATCAAATTTGGAATATGAATCTTTTATTTGATCAATAAGGGATTGCAAGGACTGATCGGCTGCAACTTTGGCATTTGCCACATCGGCTTCTGGCAGAGAAGTGTTACCGTTTCTTACATCGGATAATTTTGCTGATTCTACATCTACCAAAGCTTGTTTTTGCTGAATCGAAGCGTATAGATCACTGTTTGAGATTGAAGCAAGGGTTTTACCTTTTGCTACTGTATCTCCAACTTTTACATTTACATATGAGACTCTACCAGAACTTTCAAATCCCATGGAAACTTTGCTTTGAGCGACCACTTTTCCGGTTAGTCGGACTTCTTGGGTGAAGTCTGTTGGTTTGACGGTTAGGGCTTTTACGGTTTTGTCACCTCCTGAGTTGAATATGAAGTACAGTATTGCAATAATTATTACTGCAAGTGGAATAGAGTATTTTTTGTTGTTTTTAATCCATTGTGAGGATTTTTGGAGGTGGTTTTTCATAGGGATATTTTAGCATAAAGTGCTATACTTAAAAAATATGAAAAACACATACGAATCTGGTGGTGTAATTGAAATGAAGGAAAAGTATTCCGAACTGAAAGAATTATTTACAGAAGAAACAAAAAGGATTGGCGCGGTATCTTTCTATGAGAAAATGGCTGCTTTTTGTGAAGCGATGAAAGCAAAATACAAACTTGATGAATACATTCACTCTAAATTATGGCATCTACTTATTGGAAGCCAAGCAGACGTTGTTATTACAGAATTAGACTTACCTAATGGAGAAATAGAGGATTTTATAAGAAACGAGATGCCGAAATTTCCTAGTAAAAAATAACCCAAATTGCCTTTCTACCTTATTCTCCTTGCCCCAATGCTATTTTTCTGATATAGTTTTGCGACAAATTTAATCAATATTTTATATTTACATGGATATTCGAAACATAGCAATCATCGCTCACGTGGACCACGGCAAGACAACTCTTGTTGATGCCATGATGCGTTACACAGGAATGGTCAAGGATGGAGCCAGCATGGACTCTAACGACTTGGAACAAGAGCGCGGAATTACCATTTACGCCAAGAACTGCTCCCTTACCTACAAAGGCCATAAAATCAACATCATCGATACACCGGGTCACGCCGATTTCGGTTCAGAAGTTGAACGTGTTCTAAGGTCAATCGACTCGGTTTTGCTATTGGTTGATGCTCAAGAAGGCCCAATGCCACAGACACGATTTGTATTAAAGAAATCTATTGAACTTGGTATCAAACCTATCGTTGTTTTGAATAAATTAGACAAGCCAGCCGCAAATGCAGAGCGTGTACATGAGGAACTATTAGAGTTGTTTTTGGAATTGGGAGCAAATGATGATCAGTTGGACTTTACAATGATTTATGCAATCGGAGTAAAAAGTCTTGCAAAGAAAAACTTGTCAGATGAATTTGTAAACTTTGATCCCCTATTTGAAACTATTTTAGAGCACGTTGCTGTTGCTTCAGGAGATGAAGAAAAGGCAAAAGTAGAAGTTTTGAAAGCACAGCCATTTAACCTTGCATATGATAACTTCTTGGGACGACTTGCTATTGCTCGTATTCGAACCGGAATGATTAAAACTGGTCAGACTGTTTATATTAAAAAACCAGATGGACAGGTTACCTCAGGTAAGGTTACCAAACTATTTACATTCGAAGGGACGGGCCGAAAAGAAGCCGAGTTCGCCATTGAAGGCGACGTTGTTATGATCGCCGGATTTCCTGAAATTTACATCGGTGACACCGTTACGAACGACCCTAACGCCGAAATGTTGCCGATAATTTCAATTGATGAACCAACTATCTGTTTGTCATTCCTAGTTAACGACTCACCTTTTGCCGGAAAAGAAGGGAAATTCGTAACTACACGACAGATTCGCGACAGACTCGAAAAAGAACTGCAGGTAAACGTTGGACTTAAGGTGGATTTCGATAGCGGAGAACATTTCAAAGTCTACGGACGAGGGGAACTTCACGTGGCCATTCTATTGGAACAGATGAGACGCGAAGGTTATGAAATTCAAGTTTCTCAACCAGAAGTAATTATCAAGGAAGTAAATGGTGCCAAGATGGAACCATTTGAAGAAGTAGTCATCGACACCCCAGATGAATTCAGCGGGGTTATTATTGATAAATTAGGAAAGCGAAAAGGTGTGATGAGTTTTATGAAGTCAAATGACCACGGTGCGTCACGATTAACATTTGATATTCCTACACGAGGACTTCTAGGTTACCGAAACCAATTCGTAGTTGATACAAAGGGCCAAGGGATTATGTCTAGCCGATTTACAGAATTTAAGCCTTATGCCGGAGAGATTGAAAGAAAAGCCGTTGGATCAATGGTTTCTATGGAAAATGGAAAAGCTGTTGCATTCGCACTTGATAACTTACAAACTCGAGGAACTCTTTATGTTGGTCACGGAACTGAGGTTTATGTGGGTATGGTTCTTGGGAATACATCTAAGGGAGAAGAAATGGATGTTAACCCGACAAAAGGAAAACAGCTCACAAACATGCGTGCATCAGGTACAGATGAAGCCACAATCCTTATCCCACCAATTCCTGTCACAATCGAACGAGGCCTTGAAATAATGAACGCGGACGAGTATTTAGAAATCACTCCGTCAAGTGTTCGACTACGAAAGAAGTATCTTTCAAAGACAGATCGTGACAAGGCAGCGAAGAAGAAATAATTCAGCTTTTCTTCATTTTTATTAGCCTACCCTCTTTTATTATACAGAAGGACACAGTCGATGTGTCCTGGTTCATCTGTGGTATATCTATGCAAAAATCCCTTCCTCCGTGGGGATTTTTGCTTTTACTGAAACACTCCTTTTACCGAATCCCACATTTTTCTCATGAAACCCTTTTTCTCAACTGGCATTTCTATATCCTTGTCTACAATCACAATGACACCCTCCCCTTTTTTAGCGACATCAAATTTTTGCCTAATTGCAGCTTCTATTCCGTCGTCTGTTCTTAAAATTTCGTTTTCTTTTGAAATATTATTGTATCGGCTTTCAATATCTGCTTTTTCAATGGCAAGCCGATTCAATTCTTCTTTGGTAGTTTTTTCCTTTTCGTAGGCACCTAGTAGACCTTTGCCGAATAAAACTATAACCACTAAAAGTGCGAGGAGCGACCATATTGAATACAACCTTTTTCGACTTTTTCTTTTGTCTTGAAATTCTCGCATATAAGTACTATTATATACCTCATGTTATTCGATCCAAAATTTCAGAAGAGGTTGAGAGTGGTGTGGATCATCCTTAGTGTGATGATTGCACTGTCGATGATACTGCTTTATTCGCCTGGACTTATTGGTGCGTAGGGAAGGATTCGAACCTTCGAAGGCCAATGGCCGACAGATTTACAGTCTGTTGTATTTGACCGCTCTACCACCTACGCATGCGGATAATACTAGCACAAAAGAATATTTTTTCCAGTTATCTTTGAAGAAGCTGGTTTAATACATTATTTACATCCACCTGAATTTGTAAGGCTTCTGACGCAAGCCTACTAACTAAAAGGTTCTTATCTATCCTCTCTTGCCTCGAAGTGTTCACAATTTCTCCTACGATTTTCTCATGTTTTAATAATAGAGATTTTAAAGAATCAAACGCTTCATTTTTTAAGTGATCTTCTACATTATGATCCATTGCGGTAATTATAGTACTCAGTTCACTTACCAAAACACCGACTCTGGTTGCAAATGTCTGTGCCTAAGTATTATTTACCCTAGCCATTTCCTCCTCGATTTTTTCCCCAATAACATTTGGGTCAAAAAGCTCGTCAATCATTTCCAAATCTTTTTCAATTCCTAAACGCACAAGCTCTTTATACAAAGCCTGGTCTTCCTTTTTTTTAGGATCCTCGTCGGCCTCTTCTCTGAATCTTGATTCGTCTCTTATCATAATTTATTCATATTACCACGAACCGCTCGACCCGCCACCGCCTGATGATCCACCTCCAAAACCTCCCCTTGATGAGCTTCCGCCTCCGCTTGAAATGTTAAAAAATGAAGGACCACTACTAGAGGAACCGCTACTGCTCTTCATAAATTCAACAAATGATTTTCCTGATGTGCCTTTTTTAGAAACTCTATAATCAATAATTAATCCTAGACAGGTACTTATAATACTGATAAAAGCGACCATTCCTAGTTTAAAATATGAGGTAGCGCTCGCTGTTGAAAAAATTGCAAAAAATAATTCTGTCAAAGTTAGCCCAATGCCTCCAAATATTGCACCGCCCATCCAGTAGGATTTTGAACGTGCAAGAGAATAAACAAGGAACTGAAAGAAAAATATTGCCGGTGGGAAAATAAAATACAAGAAGAATGGGAAAAAATCATTAGAGAATTTTGACCAGAAACTGACAGAGGCAGTATTTGTATTTCCATATAAATCTTCGGCTGGCTTGAATTGATCCACCGACAAATCACCACGTAAAATTCCAGAAACTTGAGCGACCGTATCTATAACTCCACCAGCATAGTCTCCTGCTCTAAACTTTGGGGCTAAATATTTCTCTTGTATTTTTGAAGTCAAAAGATCAGTCATTGTCCCTTCGAGCCCATAGCCAACTTCAAATCTAGTTTTACGATCGTCTAGGGCAATCAATAGTAAAAGTCCCCTATTAGAGTCCTTTTGGCCTATACCCCATTCTGTAAAAAGCTCGTTGGCATAGTTTTCCACAATATCACCATCTAAAGTTTTAATAGTCACCACTGAAAATTGAGCACCCGTCTGTTGTTCAAGATCGTTTAAATCCATTTCAAGCTGTTGTTTTGAAGACTCGTCG
The DNA here is from genome assembly GCA_043718245.1 of bacterium. GTDB lineage: Bacteria > Patescibacteriota > Minisyncoccia > Phycocordibacterales > CAIZLB01 > JBAXAB01. The sequence continues at coordinate 2,692 of JAYSWB010000052.1, read as the reverse complement.
ATTATATTTGCAAAGTCATTTACAAAACCTGTTGGAGCGCCAGGAGAAGTGTATGCAAGAGCAGGTGTAAACCCACACGTCCCTATCACTAGACAAAATATGGCGATAACTCTCATTTTTTACTTAGAAATTTACCTGTGGATTTGCCTGAGCCTGTTCGGATACTTGGAAGTATTCAGCCGAGGCAAAACCAAGCAGGCGAGCCACAAGCCCTCCAGGAATTCTCTGTAATGATGTGTTGTAAGCCTGCACTGTATCATTATAATTCTTTCTCTCTACAGCAATTCTATTTTCAGTTCCCTCGAGCTGTACCATAAGATTAGTAAACAATTGTGACGACTGCAAATTCGGATAATTTTCAGTAATTACAAGAAGTCTGCCCAAAGAAGATTCGAATTGATTGGCAGCTGCTACCTTTTCAGTCTGAGTTTGTGCACCAGCGTAACGAGATCGGGCATCGGCAATTTTACCAAAAACTTCTTGTTCCTGTTTAGTTAACCCTTTAACTGTTTCGACAAGATTTGGAATTAAATCAAAACGTCTCTGTAATTGATTTTCTACCTGCGCCCATTTGCCTTCTACATTCTGTCTCATACCGACAAAGCTGTTATATGTTCCAACAAGATACACCGCACCAATGGCAATCACTGCCAATATAATAATGGTTGTTTTTTTCATGAGATAATTATATAGCAAATTTATATTTCTTGATAGCAACTTCTGAGGGTGCATAAATTTCCAAGTGGTCAACTTGGTCGGACAGGCTAAAGCTAATGATGCTTTGCTTATCGAAACCATCCACTGGATCGATTGCGGTGATAACAGATGTGGCAATCACTTCACCATTTTGGTTAAAACATTTCACATAGATAATTGATTTTGAAGTGCTTTTAGTCTTAAGGTACAAGGCGCCTTCTTTTACTTCGGCAACACTGACTGTTGTGTTTCCTGCTTTTACACTTGATTTGGTTACAATTTGATCAAGTGACAAAGCATATTTGCTGATAGAAATTGGTAAGTTCAAAACAACTGATCCTTTGATTTGTTTGACATCATCTACAATAGAAAGCTGATCACCCTTGAGATGAAGGGCTCTTTCTGTTTTGTAGTAATGACTAATTTTTTCAAACTTTAATTTATTGAAAAAACTATCGGTTTCGAACGGACTTTCACTGTCCAAGATGTTTTTATCTAATTTGTTAGTAATACTGTCTATATAGACACGAACTAGTGATTGACCATCATCATCTAGAACTCCTTGAAGATACGGCAAGTAGACTACGATCCCCGCTCCACCGCGTGCTAAAAAGCCTGGCCCTACAGAATTTAACTCCTCCTCTTCTAAATCGTCTTTATTCAAAGTACTGCTCCCAATCAACTTTTCATATTGTGACAATGTCAAAGATTCTGGAATTGAAATATTCGTATTATGCATTGCAATAAGACCGGCAGCTAACTGGTCCCGGGAAACATCAGTGCTTGTAGCTGTGTCTTGTTGTGAAGCTTTAGGAATTTCAATATCCTTTTTTTCTAAATTTGTAGATTGCCTAAGTAAAGATAAAGTTAACATGAAGTAAATAATCACAGCGACGCCCACAACTACTGCTGTTTTGACGAGAAAGTTTAGACCGTGGTTTTTTAGGTTAGCGGGCATTATTATTTTTAATGGTAATCAGCCTTTTGTGACATTATAATGTATGCCTCTTCTTTTGCCTTTTTAGGATCTATTCTTCCAGATTTTACCTCTAACATTAATTCTCTTAACTTCTCTATTTCTCCATTATTAAAACCCATGATAGTAACCTGATGAAGTACACCTCCAATTTCTAGCACGGCTTGTTCTTTTTCGTCTAACACGTGCGGAGATGCTTCTTCATTTTTCATATCATAAATTATATCAAGTTTTTCCAATATATAAAACTTTTTACCAAAGCTTGACGCGGTCTTACAATCATTGTAATATTCTACCAGCAGTTTTTTGATACTTATGGATAGTGGCTTTGAAAGGAAGCCCTGGTGTTCCAAAACAATACACCGAATGTTAAATAAAATGCCTGTAAGTTTTAAGACCGTAATCGGTCGAAGAGTGGTTGTGAGTGCCTTCAACCTCGCACAAGGGGATCCCGAATTGCGTCCGGCAGAAATGGGAGAACTCAAGAAGTTCCTGCGGGAACGGCCCATCAACAAAACAAAGCCGGGGGAGCAATTCGTACTCTCTCAGACGGAATTCCCTTGCGCAATCATAAAGTGCAAGAGCGGAGGATTCATGATTGGCGATGACTCTGAAGGGAGCGCATCGATCTTGTATGCTACGTGCAATAGCGATGTGGATGAGGTTTTCATCGCCAACGACCCGCGGCTCCGGAACGGCCCGAGGTCGCTCAAGCCCCGGCTAAAGAGCCGGAAACCCAAATAGTGCCAACCGCGGCCGCCACCCTTCAAGGGGGGCGGCCGCTTTTTCGATACTTTACTTCCCTTTAAATTGTGCTAATATACCTCTCATGTCATCCCTCAGTTCAGTGCTTCCCTATTTGCAGATCGGCTTGTCCGTACTGCTTGTTATTGCAATCTTAATTCAATATTCCGAAGCAGGTACTGGAGGTGCATTTGGCAGCTCTGACTCAGTTTCATCATGGAGGACTAGACGTGGACCTGAAAAGTTCATGTTTACAGCTACCATCGTGATCGCTAT
>JAYSWB010000051.1:0-11098 GCA_043718245.1 bacterium | reverse complement strand
TATTATTTAAATTATTCATTAAGCAGGGTTATATTCAGCACTCTCAAGTGATAATTTTATATTGTTTGTAATTTGATCAAGCCTTGAGCTCGATTTAACACTGTAATTATCTACACCAAGTTTTTTATAGATCTTCACGTTATCACTACTTGCCGTATTTGAGACTACAAAAATTAGTAACTTCCTCCACTTGCTTTTAGGTCTTTTTACTTCTTCGACAAAATTTATACCTGTTTTTTCACCAATTAAATAATGATCAAGCCACACAGCGTCTATACTATTAATGTCTTCCATATAACCCAAACCTTGGTCGACAGTCCTTGTGGTCACTACATCAAATCCGCTATTTATAAGCTTTGCTTCGATCACTTTAACTAGGGGTCGTTCATCTTCAATTACTAGTATAGTTTTTCTGTTATTCGTATCGGCTAACATATAGCTTGTTATATCACGATAGTTACCTTAACCCTAATGACTTGATAATCTGTTTTTGTCCCTTGATTTTTTGAGTGGCAATGTCACATAAAATATCGTCCCTTTGTTTTCACTAGATTCAAACCAAATTTTTCCGCCAGATTGTTCAACTATTGATTTTGCTATGTAAAGTCCCAGACCAGTTCCTTCTGTGTCCTCGCTTACTACGTTGTCTGCTCTGAATAATTTCGTAAAGATTCTATTTTGTTGATCATTTGGGATTCCGTAGCCAGTATCGGAGACTTTAAAAAGAATACCATTGTTTTTCACCAAGCTAATGGACACTTCAACTTTTCCACCTTCTGGGGTGTATTTAATTGCGTTTGATAATAGGTTTTGAATAACCATTCTCAGGATTTTTGGGTCAGCCTGAATAAGCGGAATGCCTTTTTTAAATGAGTATATAAACTTTATTCTTTTTTCAAAAATCTGAAGTTTGTGCTCGTCTATAACCCCCTTGGCGAGCTTTACCATATCTGTAGGTTTTGATTCTACAATAAATGTACCCATTTCAATGCGAGAGACATCTAGTAGTGTGTTTACCAAATCTACCATCCTCTGGTTTCCGTGGTAAATTTCTTCTAGATATTTTTTTTGATCAGGGGTAACTTCACCAATGTCTCCTGCCAAAAGCATCTCGCTGTACCAGCTGACGGTTGAAAGGGGAGTGCGTAGTTGATGTGAGGCAAGAGAAACAAACTCTGTTTTTGCCTTATCGATTTCTTTTTCCTTGGTTATGTCTCTTAGAACTTCTACTGCTCCTATAATTTTTCCATTGAGGACGACTGGTGCGACTATACTGCTCGCTGGAAATCGACTCTTGTCCTTACGGATGTAGTAGAACGGGTTGGTTAGGTCAGCTATGAATTTTTTTCCAGATAAAACCTGAGTAAGGATTCTTTCTTTGAATAAAACCTCAGTCCCACTCGAATCTTCTCTTGGTACGACTTCAACCATGCTTTTACCAATAACTTCTTGTGATTTCCATCCAAGCATTTCCTCAAAAGATCTATTAACATAACTAATTTCTCCTCTTTTATTTACCACCACCAGGCCGTCGCCGATGCTTGCAAGGATGGCCTCGTCTCTAGATCGTATTTGTTCAAGATCTCTTGTTCGTTTCAGAACATTATTCTCAAGTGTGTCGTGGAGTTTTTTAAGTTCCCCCACTGTAACTACAAGTTTTCGCCTAGTGCTTTCCTTTTCCCTTGCTGTAATTGCCAATTGTCTAGCGGTTATTACCAACTTACGTCTTGTCACTTCCTTTTCTTTAGCAAGGATCTCTAGCTTGAGGGCAATGTCATTAGGAGCTGGTTTTTTGTTATTTTTTAATTTCATATTTTTATTTTAAAATATCAACTACGCGTTCGGCAATCATCGCAAGGTGTGTGTTTGATTTAATAAAAAAATCTTTCACACCGAAAGACTTTGTCCTCTTTATGGTATCTTCTTGGCTCAAGTTTGAAAGAATGATCACTGGAGTTTTAATTTTCATGATCTTTAAATTTTCCAAGACCATAAAACCGTCTATTTTAGGCATAATCAAATCAAGTAGAATTAAAGAGAATGCTTCTTTTTCAAGTAATTTAATCCCATTTGCACCATTAAATACCACTCTCACATTAAATCCGATAGATGTAAGTTTGAGCTCCAAAGCCCTTGCTAAGGTTTTTTCATCCTCGATAATCAGTATTTTCTTGGCAGATTTCATGTGGTTATTTACTAGAAGCCTATATTACAACCATAGCACGACTAGGGCTGATTACGTAGACGTCTGATGTGAAAGATCATTGCATAAAACTGAGGCTGTAAGCACTTTTGACTTTGAACGGCATTATATTTAGCTGAGTGTTCAGGGCTGAAAATTACTATAAACAAAATTAAAAGTCACCATAAATTTATGAATAAAAATTATCTAATCGGTTTTTTAACAGTGCTAGTGCTAGTAGCTGGAATTATCTACTTAATTTCAAAAAAAGAAAGTCCTTCAGGAACCGCATCGACCACCTCGACCACTTCAGTATCTGTTGTGGAAAACAACGCGTCATTGCCAGCACCTCAACCCTCACAGCCATCTATTAAGACAGGGTCAGTTGTTTCAACCTTCGATACGGCTAGTGTCGTAACGGGGACTATTGTTCCTAACGGCGCGTTTACAAGCTATTGGTACGAATATGGCACAAGTGCAAATTTAGGTAGCAAAACGACCGATCAGAACCTGGGTTCAGGTTTTGCGCCTACCCAAGCGTCAGCTCTCATTTCTGGCTTAACAAAAAATACAGGTTATTATTTTAGATTAGTTGCTGAGAATAGATTTGGAAAAGTGTTTGGTAATCAGCTTACTTTCAAAACAACGGTTGGCTTACCTGCGCCTATTGGTGGGGTCCCTGGTGCAACAACACTATTAACTACTAACGTTACAAACACAAGTGCAAATGTTTTGGGAGACGTTACTGCAAATAGGGGAACTACTAGATATTGGTTTGAATACGGTCAGACAACAGAGCTTGGTAACACCACAGGTTCAGCTGTTCTAGATAATACCGGTATTATAAAGACTCCAATCGGTCTTACATTGAATAATCTCGAGCCAGGTATTACTTATTACTACAGACTAAATGCTCAGAATCAATTCGGAACAGTTAACGGAGCGATAAAGAGTTTCTCTACGACAGGACAAGTTTCAGCAACCGCTCCTAAGGTAATAACAAACAATGCTTCGGGTATGGATGCAACAGGGGCTTCACTTTTCGGGACAATTAATCCAAACGGGGCAGAGACAACTTATTGGTTCGAGTATTCTACGGATTCACGTTTTACTACAAGTTCAGTTAAAAGAACTAGTGGTATTACAGTGGCACCGAGCAGAACCACTTCAACGGTTAGAGAGGATTTAACAGGATTGAAGTCAAAGACAACATATTATTTCCGATTGGCGGCACAGAACAATCAAGGAAGTGTTAACGGTAGTGTTCTCTCGTTCAAAACTCGATAGTTTTTGAGGTAAGATATAAAAAAACCACCGTATTGGTGGTTTTTTTATTGTAAGTATGTTGAAAATTAATTCATAAAATTTTCATTTATTCTTAATGTAAACCTGATTAAATTGGGGCATATGGAGAATAACCCATCAGAAATAAACAAATTAAGAGATTTGATTAAAAAGTCTAGAGAGCTCTACTCGAAGGAAGGTGAAATTTGGTGCCCATATTTTAAAGAGAAGGTAGTTTTAAATTCAGATGGATTTAACCACTTATTAAATAAGCCTAATCGCTTACCTAGAAATATTAATGAACAAATACTAAAATTAAGTTTGCTTAAAAAGGCGGTGTCGGTGATTAGAGTAGCTGGAACCATTCAAGAAATTAGGACCGTCTTGCAAAAGGTCGGGGAACCCTCTCTAGCTGGGTTTTATAATACTAAAAAAGTTCAATACTGGGGCCTTCATGCCATCTTGGGACAAGAGAAACTTATTAAGATTGTTGTTGTCATTAAAAAAATAGGTGATGGAAAGCCCATTTTTTGGAGTGTTCTTCCATACAAAAGATTTAATAATCAAAAACTCTATTCAGATGAAATAATTGACGAATAAAAAAACCACCGTATTGGTGGTTTTTTTATCATGCCTGCCTTCAGCTTAGGAAATTCCTTATCCGAAAGGGACTTTCGCCCGCAGGCATGATTGCATTATACTATAATACTCTAAAAAAACAAGTTACTCTCCGCTACTGCTACTTACGAGCGCCGGATCTTTCAAGCCCAGTCTAATTTTTCCCAAAACCTCCTCCGCAATATCCTTGTTCTCCCTCAAAAATTGCCTTGTCGCATCATATCCGCGTCCCAATTTTACTTCTCCATAAGAATAAGAGATACCAGTTTTTGTAATAAGTCCCATTTTTTCGCCCAATGCGATGATTTCACCCTCACGAGAAATCCCTTCGTTGTACATCAAATCGAATTCTGTCTGTCTAAATGGTGCCGCAACTTTGTTCTTTACCACTTTGACCCTAGTCCTACCCCCCATTATTTCTTCGCCCTTCTTGATCTGTGCAATTCGTCGAATATCTAATCGAATAGAAGTATAGAACTTCAAAGCCTTTCCTCCCGGAGTAGTCTCAGGATTTCCAAACATCACACCAATCTGCATTCGAATTTGGTTAATGAAAATAACAATAGTTTTACTCTTCGCAACAATGGCAGTTAGCTTTCGCAAAGCCTGTGACATCAATCGGGCCTGTTTTCCAACATGGAACGCTCCCATATCACCTTCGATCTCGTCTTTTGGAGTAAGTGCCGCTACCGAGTCAATCACAATTACATCAATCTTTCCTGTTCGAACCAAACTTTCAACGATTTCCAAAGCCTGCTCTCCAGTATCTGGTTGTGAAATCAAAAGGTTATCAATGTTCACTCCTAATTTGACCGTATAATCTGGATCCATCGCATGTTCTGCGTCAATATATGCGCATACTCCGCCTTTTAATTGTGCCTGGGCAATCACATGAAGGGCGAGGGTGGTCTTTCCAGAAGATTCAGGTCCGAAAATTTCGACAATTCTTCCTCGAGGTAGTCCGCCCACGCCAAGTGCTGCATCCAATCCGATTGAACCAGTAGGGATGACGTCAATGTCTACCTTTGGTTTTTCGCCCAGTGTCATAATTGAATCATCACCAAACTTTCCTTTGATCTGTGCTAAGGTGTCGCTGATTGAAGCATTGTTTCTATCCACAACCTTTTCAGAATCTTCCTTGTCCGTCTTTTTCGCTTTTTTCTTCATATTTAATTTTGTTGTCTTTTAAATCTTATAAATAACCTCGATCTTCTTCTCCGTACTTGCACCGAATTTATCCTTACCAAAGAGCTTGATGATATTTAACCCAGGGAAGAGAAGTATCTTCTCGTTGAACACTCCGTTTTCATCAATAGAAATAGGGCGATCATCCAAGGTAATCGTGGCTATATTTTTAGCTGTTCCGCTGAGTGTTATTATATCATCATTTACTACCGTTCCCGCATTAAAACCATCATTCAAGGCAATTTTAGGGCCATATATGAGGTTTTTGGATTGATAGAGTCCATAACCAGCAATAAACAGTACGAACGCCAGAACTATAATGGTTTTTATTATTACTTTTCCGTCGTCGTACAGTCTTACCATAATATATATAGATTAAATTTTAATAAATTATTGCTTAATTTCTGTTGAACTGTCATCTTCCTCGCCACCTTCTGTCTGGTTTCCGCCTCCGTATCCAATAACTTCACGAGGTCTTGCGCCATCAGCAGGGCCGATTACACCGCGTTCTTCCAATATATCCATCAATCGTGCTGCGCGAGCATACCCGACGCGTAATTTCCTCTGTATATACGAAGTCGAAGCCTTACCAACCTGCATAACCATTTCTTTCGCCTCCTGGTACAGTTCGTCATCATCTTCTGGGTCCACTCCACTTTCAGCCGCAGCATTGAATATTGGGTCATTCACTGCAGAGCCCCCGTTCTCTTCGTTCATAATTTGAATCTCCTCCGTTGTTGAATCCGTGTGGTCGATCAAATGCTTCACAACCTTTTTTAATTCAGTTTCTGACATAAATGCAGACTGAATACGACGAGGGGATGACATTTCAGCAGATAGATACAACATATCTCCGGCACCTAACAATTCTTCGGCTCCTCTCATGTCAAGAATGGTCCTAGAATCAATTTGTGAAGCTACCTGAAGAGCAATTCTTGAGGGAACGTTCGCTTTGATAAGTCCCGTAATGACATTAACCGATGGGCGTTGAGTAGAAAGGATAAGGTGAATTCCCACCGCTCGTGACATTTGCGCTAGGCGAACAATGGCAGATTCCAATTCACGTGGATAAGTTTGCATAATGTCGGCCAACTCGTCGATTACAATCACAATGTATGGCATGCTGTCTGGAAGTTTTTCCTCTACTTCAATCATTTCATCATCACCTGTTCCAACCACTTTCAAATTTTTATCCCCCTTAATTTTTTCAAGTTCCGGTAGGAGAATATTTTTGTGGTATGAAGCAATGTCTCGAACAGAGCTCTTTTCCAAGATGTCATATCGTCTATCCATTTCCTTGGCCGCCCAACGGAGAGCAAGGATGGCTTTTTTGGCATCAGTAATAACCGGTGTCAAAAGGTGGGGGATCTTATTGTAAAGTGTCAGCTCTACTCGCTTTGGATCGATCATAATTAATTTCAAATTGTCTGGTGCATTTCTATACAGTAGGGAAGTAATTACTGTGTGAATAGTTACAGATTTTCCAGAACCCGTCGCCCCAGCAATCAAAAGGTGCGGCATTTTTGCCAAGTCATCAAAATATGACTTTCCGGAGATGCTCTTTCCAAGTGCGACATATAATGGCTTTGTAGAGTTTTTATAATCCTCTTCATTTAACAATGATCCCAACCGAACCATCGTCTTGACACTGTTTGGAATTTCAATACCAACGAGAGATTTACCTGGAATTGGTGCTTCGATTCGAATTGGGTGCGCAGCAAGAGCAAGTGAAAGGTTGTTTTGAAGTCCTAATATACGAGAAAGTTTTACGCCCTCGGCTGGTTTAAGTGCGTAACGGGTAACCGATGGTCCTATAGAAACTTCGTCCATCTCTACGTCGATTCCAAAGTTTTGCAGAGTCCTTTTGATAATATTCGCATTGGCCTTTATGTCTCCAACATCTGGTTTTCCGCTGTCCCTTTCAAGTAAAGACAGTGGTGGGAATTCCCACTTCTTACCCAGGAGGACACTCTTTCTTATGAGGATGTTTGGAAGTGCCGAGTCCTTAAGATCACCACCGCTACCTTTGTTTACAACGTTCTTAGGAGTGTCCTTTTGAACTTTACCGTTCTTGTCCTTTGAATTATCTTCCGAATCATCCGCAGGCGTATCTTTATTTTTGTCTTTTATAGCCGCTGTTGCCTTGTCCAATTTGTTAGCTTCATTTGCGTCTAAAACCTCTCCGTTCAAGTTATCCACACCCCCCACATTTTTTCTTAAAAGACGCCAGAAAAAGAAATACTCCTTCTTAATTGCAGTATCAAAAATAACTATCATCGAGATAATAATTAGTCCTACAAGAAATATATAAGTCACAGGTCGATCAAATAAGGGAATCAAAGGCTTGATAATCAAGTCTCCTAAAAATCCACCTCTACCTGTAGACAGCATAGAAAAGAATCCAAGACCTGACACAAAAAAGATAAAAGATCCAATAAGTTTCGAAGTGGGAAATGTCCTTTCTCTATCAGCAAAAAACGACATAGACAGTATTAATAACAGTAGGGGAACGAGGTAGTATCCGAGCCCTAAAAAGGATGATAACCACTGGTGCATCTTTTCACCAACAAGCCCTGCCTTACCGAATGCTGAAATAATAAAAAATATTGATAATAAAAACAGTAGTATTCCCCATACGCTTTGAATTGTTGAATGACCGAGATCACCAAAGGCACCGCCTTCCGCTTCGTCGACATCTATCTTTCTTTTCTTTTTTGCCATATATCCAAATAATAGCATCAAGACCTCACATAAAAAAGTTGCATTTATTAATGTCTTATATATACTGAGCCCAGTAATAGGACACTCGAAAAATCCTAAACGACAACTCGCATAAAAGCCATATTTCAGGAAAACATTTTTATAAGACAAATTTACTATTTATTAAACTAATTTAAAGACATGAACGAACAAAAAATCACCGCAAAAAACCTCCAGGATATTGGATATAAGACACTATTTTTAAACAACGAATACCTTATGTATGTTCATAAGAAATCTCACGGTATATCAAGGGCTATATACCTCATTACTGACTTCTTTGACAGCAAGGAACCGATAAAAGCCAGAATGCGCGAACTTGCCTGTGATTTGGTATCCCAAGTCTTGTCTTTGAGCACAGAACCATCACCCGAAAGAAAAAGTCTTTTAAACAATATCATTAAGACAAATCTTTCCCTGATCTCATTTTCAGAGATTGCAATGTTTTCTGGAATCGAATCTCAAATGAATCATTCTGTCCTATGTGCCGAAATTCACGCCCTCGTGTCTGTTATAGAAGAAAGGGAAATGCCTTCAAGATTGGGCAAGCATTTTGTCCTAGATGAATCTTTTTTTGGAAGCGAAGTGAAATCTGAGACCCATGTTGCTCCTAAAAAAAATACTCATGAAAGTAGGCATTCGCCTCAGGTCTCTGATACTTCTGACAAAAGAAAAGCAGAGCGAAGAAGTGCAATCCTCAGTACTATAAAAAGCAAGGTGAATGCTTCAATAAAAGATATTGCAGAAGGTGTGATTGGATGCAGTGAAAAGACAGTTCAGCGTGAACTCTTGGACATGGTGGCGGGAGGACTCCTTAAAAAAGAGGGCGAAAGACGATGGAGTAGATATTCATTGATTTCCCAATAACCATTGATATATAGCCATAATTATGCTATATATTGTATATAGGTCATTTAGGACACCCATTATGGACAATATCCTTTCCAATCTCTGTCAATAGATATCCCCAGAAACCCTTGTACAATCACACTATAAACTGTAATATTAGGTTTCATAGAACGTCATAGTTCTTGAAGGGCGTGCTTTTGTTGACCCGCATTGTATTTCTAACTATATATAGAAGTCCATTGCGGGTTCATAAGATCTTGACCCGGAGAAGATGGGCGCTTGCGCATTATAAAAAATTATAAAGTAAAGCAAGTTCGCATCTTCTATTACAAAAGTTAAGCTTAATTAATAAATTTACAAAATGAAAAGAATATCATCGATTGTACTTTCATTGGCACTTGTGCTTTCAGTTGTTGCTCCGGTAGCAGCTAGCGCTCAGTCAATGTCAGGCACATTCAACACAACTCTAACAGTTGGAAGCACAGGCTCAGCTGTTGTTGCACTTCAGTCATTTTTGGTGTCTAAAGGACACCTTACAATGCCTGCTGGTGTATCTATGGGTTACTTCGGAGGACTTACAAAGTCAGCCGTAGCCGCTTACCAAATCGTTAAGGGAATTCAGCCAACAGCTGGATACTTTGGTCCTATCACAAGAGCAGCAGCAAATGCTGATTCTATGGGAGGAACTACTACTACAACTACAACTGCTGGATGTCCAGTAGGTGCTTTGTTCAATAGTATGACTGGTGCAGCTTGTACTACAACTACTACAACTACAACTACAACAACAACTTCAGGTGCTGAAGGTTCACTAGATGTTAGATTGGCTTCAAACCCAACTGAGAACTCGAACATCAAGACTTCAGTTGACGTTCCAGTTTACGGTCTTGAATTCAAGGCTCGTATCGCTGATGTAGCAGTTCAGACTGTTGACCTTCAGGTTTCAGTTACAGGTTCTACTGCTGAAAATCCTTCAACTTTGATTAACACAATCAAGGTATGGGATGGTTCAAATGTTATTGCAACAATCCCTGTTAACTCAACTACATTCACACGAGATCAGAGTCAGTTGTACTACTTGAGAATCTCAGGTCTAAACTTTATGGTTCCTAAGGATACTACTAAGGTTTTGACTTTCTCATTCTCAACAAATTCAATTGATACAACTCGAACAGTTGTTATTGATGGATACTTGACTTCATCAATCCGAGCAGTATCAGGAAATGGAATCTCTAGCTTCTACTCAGCTGACGCTTTGACTAGAACTCACTCATTCCTTAAGCCTGGTATCTCTACATTGACAATGTCAGCTCCTGCTACAACTCTACGTTCTATGAACTACCGAGTTAACGGACAGGACGCTCTACAGAACGTTACTTTGGCTCAATTCAGCTTGAAGTCAACTTCTGGAGATTCAACATTGTTGACTGTTAATGCATCTACATCTGTTAGCACTGGAGGAACTGCTCCTACAACATTGTATTTGTACAAGGGTACAACTTTGATCAAGTCTAAGTCTTACTCGTCATCTCTTTCTTTCGACAACCTTGATACATCAAATGGATCAGTTGTCCCAGGAAACGATACACCTGTAACTTACACTATCTCTGCTGATTTCCCTTCAAACACAACTACTGGTACTTTCGCTTCGACAACTGTTAACTCAGTTGCGTACTTAACTCCAAACGGAAACTCTTCATCAACTGCAACTACTGTGACTAACGTTAACCAATACGTTTACACAAAGGCTGCTGTGATCAAGCTTGCTTCTGCTCCTACAATCTCAGTTGCGACTCAGACTGTAGCCGGAGTAGGAACTACAACTATGACAGCTACATTCCCTCTAACAATCCAGGCATTGGGAGGAAACGTAGTATTGCCTTCAAACGCAGACTTCCAGGTTGTATTCTCTAACGGAACTAACTACACAGCTACAAGTACTTCATTGGGTTCAAGTGTTAGTGTTGTAACTATCCCTAACAATGCAATTGCTGACGGTTCGACTGCGAACGTAACAGTAACTGCATCTATCAACCCATCAGGAGCACTTACTAACGGTCTATACAATGCAGCTCTATCTAGCATCGTATGGAACGCTGGATCCGGTTCTACAACTCAGACTTACGGATTGGATGACTTCAAGACATCTGCCGCTGTTCAGTTCACACGATAATCTAGTAATAGATAATCAAGTGACGCTGACCTAACGGTCTAAGTTAG
>JAYSWB010000006.1:0-26086 GCA_043718245.1 bacterium | reverse complement strand
TCATTGCTTGAATCTTTTCGCGTTCTTCGATGCTTAAATGCTTGTAATTCATATCACTCTAGGTTAACAGAGTGGTGCACTTACTTGTTGAACTCAGTTGAAGGTTTGGTGGTCAAACTTACTTATGTAAACAAAACAAAAACCCCGCACGCCTACACCTGCAGACGTTGGGGTCTTTGGTGAGGGGAACGGAAATTTAGGGCTGTGGGACTTTCAGCTTATCATTTTCCATTAGCTGAAGGATTTTCACCTTCAGCTCCTCGACGAGTTTGATTTTTTCTGCCACCAAGTCAATCGGGAAGGTTCCGGCTAAATCGATTATTCGAGCTATCACAGCATCGGACAGTTCGACAAAAACCTCGGGTTCCAATTGATCAGCCCTCCAGTCACCACACCTGTTATTCCTGTAGATTGTGGCACTTTCACCATTGTAACGGATCGAGCAAGAAGAACGTCCGTCAGACATTTTGTATCCATACTCTTCGGTTGATCCAAGCTCCGTAACACAGCCTGCCAGAAGATCGAAGTAATCCGATTGTTTTCGGCCAATGCTGGACTCCACTTTCTTGTATTCTTCGCGAACTTGTCCAAGTTCTTCGGAGATACCGGCCAGCTTTTTCAGATCATCATCCTTGATTCCCTCAAGGTTTTTCTTGGCGATCTCGAGTGCTTCCCGCGCTGCTTTAAGCAGGGAGAGTATTTTTTTCATCGTTTGTTCCTTTCGTTGTGGTTGAGTGAAGGTTATGACAAGCCTAAGTTTGGCTGCATCTCTCAAGACACCTAAATGCCCTAAGAGATACAGCCAAAGGTTTTAAATGTACATTTTCTATTTCGTCCTTTCGGACTCATCAGGCAAGATACACATCTTGCGATAGGGAGCATTTTACAGTGGCGCTCCTTTTACCACACATATTCTAGGTTTATGTGACCATTTTATTTCGTCACCTCGCGCCGACCGGTGACAAGTCTTTTTATCGAGGTCTTTCGTGATGGTCCTTCTGCACCAGAGGGAGCGTGCTCCTTACAGAAGATGCTTTTACCCGCCACGTGCGTGGCGAGCTTCTTGCACCCTCCTTCGAATTCACAATTGCTAGGATCAGGCGGGGATTCTTCGAAAAACACCGTCTGGATTCCAAGGTATCCGCACCCGCACCTATAGATTGTCTCCATAGGCCAGGTCTCTTTCCTCATTCGGACTAAAGACCAAGCGTGCCAAGGGCCTTTCGTTGAGCATGTTTTCATAGGCTGGAGTTATTCTTCTTCATCCGACCCAGGCTCCGTCTCTTCTCCGTCGATCGGCACTGGCCGTTTGAACATCCGGCACATGGACGGATAGCCGTTCTTGCGGTAAGGCTCGACATGGGTGAAGCCGAAGTGATACGGAAGATGATTCCGCGCTAGCTCCTTGTTGATTCTGTTGCCTGGGTGATAAGCCCCGCGATCCCAGCCAAGGTCGGCCTCATTGAGCTTGGTCAGGGTCAGGTTTTCGTTGCCGTTCTTCTTCATGAATTCCAGCAACTTACGCTGATACTCGTCCCATTGGATTGAGAGTATCTCTTTCCAGTCCCGAGCGGTCAGGTCGTATTCCCAGCCATCGTATCGGCGCGTGTATCCGACGACGTTGACGACGACGGACAGGCCTTTTTCTCCAGGCTGATTGTCACAGCGCCGAGTGCCGGTTTTATCAGGAAGATCGGGCATGATCACATAACCCGATTCTTTGAGCAGTCTTTTTGCGTAACGCTTAACCTTGGCGTGAATACGCGCAAGCGTTTGTGTTTCTTTCATGGTTTCTCCTTGTGGTTGAGGGTTGAGAGGGGCTCTTTTGGAACGGGTGAGTGTTTGAGTGAAAAGAGCTTTTATATATTTTATATCATTAAAGTACGAAAGAGTCAACAAGTCGGCTATTTGGACATTGTATGGGTTTATTTGGTAGAATCCTAATAGAAAATATGCAACTTACCACCCTGAATCTCTATGGAGACCGCACAAACTATTAAATTGAAATGTTTTTAAAGAAATTAAAATAGCTTATAATATAATTTTATGATGAAATGGCTCGAAGAAAACTGGTTTAAAATGGCACTAGTAATTCTATTTGTAGTGTGTATAGTTTTAGCTTTTTTATATCAAAATAATAGAATAGAGACTGAAAAACAGGTGGAATTAAATAATCGTAGCGTGACATGTCAAAAGCTAGCATCACAAAAGAAAGCCGACCTCCTTAAGGATAACGAAGATTTAGTCATAGGTAATATATTTGAATATAAATATAATTCCACACATAAGGTCTGTATTTTAGCTTTTAGCGGATACTACAAGGTAGGAAGTATGTCTGCTACGATCTTAAGACACAATGTTTTTGAAATTGACAACCTATCGACTGGAGAATCTCTAATGTCTGAAAGGGTCAACCCTGGAGATTCCTACCGAACTGCTTACGAGAAGTTTACTAGTCTAAGAAATGAATATATAGGTTCAGTCCAAGATTAATGGTAATTTATTAAAGACACAAATATATGAACGAAATTATCTCCGAAAACGAAAAGACTTGGGATACTGTTGCTGATCAATTTGTTGAGGCAAGTGCTTTACCAGTATGGGGACCATTTGGTGTCGGAGATGATCTTAGCCTTATACCTGAAATCAAAGGAAAGACTTTCCTTGAGATTGGTTGCGGAAGCGGCCGGTCAATCAAGTATCTTATGGAGCAAGGTGCTAATAAAATCTACGGACTCGATATCTCTTCTGTACAGCTTAAGGAAGCAGAAAGATTCAATAAAAAAGTAATCGTTCAAGGTAAGGTTGAGCTCATTAAGGGGAAAATGGAGGATAAGTTAAAGATTGATTCTGTCGATGTTGTTTTTTCTGTCTATGCTATTGGCTGGACCCCTGACCCTGAAACAACACTAAAAAATATTTATTCATATCTTAAACCGGGTGGAACATTCATATGGAGCTGGGACCATACATTTTTCACTGATGTTCAGTATGAAGAGGGAAAATATATTGTTGCTTACGCATACCATGATGAAAAGCCCCTTGCTATCAAAAATTGGAAGAAAGAAGGAACAATTGCGCATATCACCTACAGAAAAACATCTACGTGGTTTCAATTACTTAGAGAAGCTGGATTTGAGATTGTTGGTTATCATGAACCAAAGCCAAAAAATCTGGATCGAGGCTCTGATGACCCAAAGAAGTACTATTCAATTCAAAAGGCAGAAAAGATACCAGCCACTTTTATTTTTATTTGTAAGAAAAAGATATGAGTAACGATAAACTACACAAAAAGTCCGAGTTGACTTCATCAACTTTGCCCACTGATAGAAGTTCAGGCCCTTTAGACAAAATAGAGCTGTCCTCACAAAAAATTGCAGGTGTGTTAACTACAACAATCTTAGGATCTATAGTAGCGAATGTGCCGATTTTTGGTCAAATATTTGAATGGATTGAGAAAACGGATCAAGCCTCAAGAGAAGAAAAATTGAAGATATTATTAACTCAATATTCCTCACACTTTGATTCAATTGACGATGCTTTGGATAAGCTCAAATTATTAGTTGCCACTCGTGGGGGACAAACCTTATTTAGAAAAATAATACAAATTACTGATAAAGGTCCTGAAGATCATGAATGGATTAAATTACTAGCGAGAGTACTTAAGAACATACCAAATAAGGAATTTGAGAAGTATTTCGAGGAGGAAATGTATATCTTATCGCAAATTGATCGATTAAGCCCGCAAGCACTCATTCTTATTAGTAAGTATGATATTTGGAGAGAAGTTAATATTCAAGGAACCACAACTACGAGCGGTTTTACTATGGGTGATTGGGCACCCCAAGTAACTCGTTTTCTCACCACAAAAATGGAGAGTGCCGGTTTATCTGTTGGTGGTAGGATCAACCACTCCTTCGGAGAACTCGAATCCACAAGTATGCTAGTACTTACCGGACACCAATTAAAATTGACTGCAATTGGCTTAGAAATTCATAGAATCATTCAATAAACATGAGCTATAAAGATAAGTTAAAAGATATAGTTTTAGATCAGATAAAGAGAATTGACCTTGCAAAATCCGATTGGAGCAAGGAAATTTTAGAATGGAAAGATCAAAGTACAAAAACAGATATTATTTGGTTTCTTAAAGAACTAGTCGAAAAGGGTGAGTATATTCGTGAAGCGTTGGAAATAGCTGATTTATACTCAAGAGACGAAAATCCTACACCAGAGTATGACAATTTAAATGAGAAAGTAAAAAATGGAGAAGAGACAAGAATCATTTACACAGTTCGAGGTACTGTTCCTTGGCTCCTACAGATGATTATTGTTACACTTAAAACGGAATATTATCCCAGAATTTTAGACATTGTTGAAAGGTTGGCTAATGACGAGGTTTACTATGTAAGACAACAAGCAATGGTTGCCTTATCCATGTTTGCTGCTAATGTTCGAGCAAAGCAAAACAAAGATGGGACAGCTTTTGATTTTAGAGACGAGGATCGGGCCAAGGTCTATGAACTAGCTTTCAGGGTTTTAAGAGAAAATCGTGATATGCCAAGAGTCCTTGAGTCTTTGGCGAGTGTTTTTGATAAATTACGTTTTATTGATGAGGCGCAAGCTAAGGAGATGCTTACTATCTTCTGCTATGACAGTAAGGGGAGTATTCATCCGGAATATCTAACTAGTCATGTCGTGCCTCTCGCTCTATTTTTTGCAGAATTTAGGAAAAAATTTGATACAAACTTTGATGACGAATGGTTTAAACTGTTTCTTGAAAAATATATAAGGGATTCAAAAGATCCTCATTTAAAAAGTACCTTGATTTGGCACACGTGGAGAATAATTGAAGATGACCCTTCTGACTACAATAGGGTTAAACGTTACATACCACTATTCTTTGATAATTTCGCAAATGATGAACCAGTAGGACAATTTGAGTTCCTGATTAATGCCGTGTTAAGAGCTTCTTTTTTAGAAGGTATTCAACTATACGAAAAGTTTCTAAGTGAACTTAATCATAAGCTTCCATTTATAAATGATCAGAGATTTTATTTTACTCATACAGAAGAAATAATTAGGCAGATTAATAACATTGAACCCTCTAGGCTAAGTAAGATTTTTGGAATGTTAAGGCAACTTAAAATGCAGGGATGTTATATTGGAGACGAAAAAGTAATATTTCCTCCCGAGCCAAGGACTTAATCTTTATGAATGTTGAGCTCGATAAACTAAAAGCGGAAATAGAAAGTGATCTTCGAGGAATTGAAGAATTCTTTGAGGGAGCTTTACTATCTTATAATCTCTCTAAACCATCAAGCCCGGCTACGGGGACATATAACACAACAGTAACAACTGACCCTATTCAGGAAAATAAAAAGCATTACCTCGATGAGTACATGATGGTTTTCCCAAGTTTATTATGGAGAACATTAAAGAAATTGGAACGGAAATTAAAGGTAGTTGATAGGGCACGCTTTAATAAATGTTTTGAAATCACGGAGCCCAAGTTTGATCGCTCACCTGAAAGTATACTTAGAAAGACTTACTACTATCTAAAGTTTTTATGGTGGAAAATAGTATATAGCCCAAAAGCTGATTGTCATTACATAGGACCTAAGAAATTTGAAGTTGAAGAAATAAGAGAAATTAGAAATTATTTTTTACATAATCACACAAAACCAAGCAGAGGTTTGATTGAAAAATATTCCTACATACGAAACACCGAGATAAAACTTTCTAAAGAAAAAGTATATACATTCATCGAGTTGGTTAAGAATGCTAAGGACAGCATTTTTGATCCATCCTTTTAAGATCTCTAATCCTACATCACAAAAATCTATTGGTTTTGTACAGACCAGTTCTCGTTTACAGATCCATTTTCAAGAATTTGATTTCTACGTTTTGCTAACTCTCTCAAAGAAAAAACAGGTTGTACATTCAAATCCATTGTTTCTTTTGCGCGACCGACAAGCTGGTTCAATAGGTAAGTAGAAGCACTTTGGTCGGGAAGTTTCTGATAAATAACCTTTTTACCCTCCGGTCCATCGACTTCATAATAAGCGCCCTTGGCTAATTCAATCTGACCCATCAAAATAGGCTCTAGCTCCTCTGCTATGCGGTTAACTAGATATTTCCGTGCTTCTTCAGCCTTAATGCTCGCTATGCCTCTTTTACGCCCTGCACCGAGCCTCTTACCACCTCTGTTTGTTGTAGTGATAGCTTCAATCATGCCATATATTATACAACATAAAGCTAGTTTTTGGTTTATAGAGTTTGATTGTTTGAAAAAATCAAATTAAATAGCCTTCTTGTGACTTTTGAGATATTCAGAAAAAACTTTAACCACATCGTCTGGCAGTGTATTAACTTTGATGATGTAACCAACTGCACCCACGGCCATTCCTCTGTCTACATCTACTTTTTGCCCTTGGTTTGTTAAAAAGAAAACGGGTATATGTGTTGTTCTCGGATCATTTTTTAGCTTTTGAGTTATCACATAGCCATTTGGCATACCAACACTTTTTTTGCCAACCTCCTTACGTAGTAAAACATCCATAGAAATTAGAGCTGGTTTCCACTTTACAACCTTCTCTAGAAAATCATCTTCGGCACATTCTAAACCCCTGAATTCAAACCCAGCTGTTTTTAGTTTTTTTTCGTACATATCTCTAACAAAACCATTCGGGTCAACCATAATGACCTCACCCTTATTTTCGATATATTTTTTCATTTTATTCATCACCAGTAAGCTCATCACATTTGTACCCTCCCTTGATGTAAGAGTTGTAATAGGTTCCTAAAGAATCAGCCCTCCTAAAATCATTCCAAGTATCCACTTTAAGGTTGCAATACCAATAATTCTTGCCATTTAAATCTAAAAGTAAATTCTCGCCATTTTTGTCATACCAAGCACCTTCAATAAAAGAACTTCTCGAAGAGTCAAAGGTGTCAAAATATTTAAGGGGAGGTGATTTATAATAATCGCGTGCCTCACAATAATACTCATCTTCATCACAACATTGATTTGTTTTTTCATTAAAACCATAGTCACACCATCCTCCGTGAGGATCCACTGATCCGGAATAGGAATATTGGTGTGCTTCAAAAAAAATAACAACAATAATAATTACAAAAAAAATACCTAGTACACCCAATGTCGCAATGAGAGTTGAACTTAATTTTCCAAAGCTTTTATTAAAAATCTTCATTTTAATTGTTCATACTAAAGAATAATAAAAATCCCACCACAGAACTATAATACTTTTTTACCCCTAGATTGAAGGGCTAATGACCCGACTCCTAGTAGTAAGAAAATTAAGGCAATTAGATTTGCTGATATGCGGACAGATAATACAGTTGGAATTAGCATCAATACAAAAGATAAGAGTGCCATTGTTCCCATTTCCTTACCTACCTTTAAAGAAGTTTCTTTTGGAGTTCCAGATATGGATCGAATAATATCTATCACTGCCAGAAAACCGATTACTACAGTAGTCATTCCCAAAATGGATCCAAAAATACTTTTAAAAGCCAATATGCTTAATACCCAACATACCAAAGTTATAGATACAAGAATTTTCCAAGTGAGATTTTTATTTTTCATAGAATTAAACAGAATAATAATTCCTATGATGAGCACAAAAAACCCATCACGGGTAGTGGCCGAAGCCACTCATACCATTTTCACAGTACGGCGTATAAGGCGACCCCGCGATGGGATTCTTGTGCCTTATACGACTTTACTATTGCCATGCCAGTAATTTCTTACTGGGTTAGGACCATATTTAGTTGTGTTGTTATTATGGCAAAAAACGGTACTATTTACAATCATGGGCAAAAATAAGATCAGCATTGATTATGCCTCTAAACCTAATGATTCAGATATCCAGAATGTACTTATTCAACTTGCCGAATCTAAACAACGTTCCTTTTTAAAATTTCTTCAATTTGTAAAAGATCATGAAGTAGAGTCGTCACAACCTTTAACATTCGTAAGCCCACTTAACACTCATAAAAAATCTATTTCAATACCACTACAAGAATTTAACTACGTACATATTTCAGAAATTGAAATTTGGAACTTTATACAAGTTTTAAAAAGGATTTGCGACTCCGTTCCGAAACCCCTGGATAAGAAAGGAGTTGTAAGTATTCTTCTAGGGCTATCAAACCCAGAAATTGTTACGGGACCTGATGAGAAAAAATATGTGATAGGACTAGATAGAGATGTTGTCTCAAAAACGCATAAAATATTGTTAGATAAGTATGGGGAAGTTGAAATAGTTAAAGTTGAAAAGAAAATAGTCCACAATTTTGTGGAGCCAAAGCATAAAAAATCTAGTAGGTATTTTTTGGGTTCAAAAAACAATCAGGGTTATTTTCAATTTTTTAAACAAGGACCCCATATTCCGATTGGTAAGACAAATACACGTAAGTGGAAATTAATGTCAGAACTGATTGTGGATGGAGCTTGTGTAACAAAATCCGTAGAGGCTGTTTTTGAAAAAATAATGCTGGAAAAAGACAAATTTGACGGTAGGCTTCAAAAAAATGACACTCGATTACAAAGACAAGTTGACCTTATTGGGTATGTAATAGATGAACTGCAAAAAATAAAGGATCTACGAGGAAAGATCACACTGTTATTTAACAGGAAAGAGAGGTCTATAAGACTCAATTTTAAATAGGCAAAGTGGTTTTTATCGCTAGGCTCATCATAGCTTTATTGGCTTATAAAGTAGCCTTATTTTAAGGCTTATTTTTTAATGTTAAAACCAAAAAACCCTCTCGAACCCTCCTTATGATTTGTGAACAGAGGGAAGAATAGGATTCCCACATGCTTATTAAGCATGCAACCCATACATTTAGTGTAGACAAGAGCAAAGATAACTTTGTAGTTAGCCCAACGTCTAAAAGTAATTTAAAAGATTTAAGTTTAAATTATAAATACGTAAAAAGTGCTTTAGATACCAATGATACCAGTCGAAATCTGGAAAAAGCATTCGATGTGCTTTTTGAAATTGCATTTAAAAATAGTAAGCCAAAAAAATATGGCAACAAAAATAAAAAATAAAGAAATTGCACCGAAAGGTCTAATAAAGGTTTCCGGTTTCACACTAGCAAATACACTAGTCTGCTTAGGCCAAGAGATATTAGTGATTTATCTAAATGAAAAGAATCCATATGAAAGTGAATTTGTTTTTGAAAAAAATAAAATTAGTAGTCGCATAATCAATTCGTATCCTAAGGGAAATGTATTGGTGGAACCAATAAAGTTTCTTGAAGCCAGAAGTAGCGTACACAGACAAATTAATACTAAGGTCTTAGAAAATAAATAAAAATATGAATAATCCATTAATCCAAAAATACGGAAAAGAAAGAAGATTTGTCAATTGGCGCCTGTTGAAAATAAAAGGTCGTGCAACCAAGATCCCATATTCTACTAGCGGTCTCCGAGCATCATCCACTGACCCTAAAACTTGGAGTTTTTATGAACATGCTAAAGAAACGAATACAAATGTTGGTATTGTGCTTCATGATAAAAAACTGATTTGCCTTGATCTTGATCACGTTCTTGTCGACGGAAAGATAGAGCATGAGCAAAAAGAAGTAATCGCTAATCTCATTTTAGAATCGGACAGTTATACAGAAATTTCTCAATCAGGAACTGGGCTTCATATTTTTCTTGCGCTTACAGAGCCAATGGACCTTGAGGCCAATAAGCATGAACCATATGAAGTCTATTCCTCTGGAAGATATATTGCACTTACAGAAAACTGCTATGGAGAACCCAAAGAGGTCAGAACTGTCACACCAGAAGAGTGCTTAAGAATCCTTAAGATTATGGGGTATCCGTGGGAAAAAATTAAGAAAAATGATTCTATACAAAGTAGAGGAGACAATTTACCCATGAATGATTCTACTCTACTTGAAAAAATGTTCAGATCAAAAAACGGAGATAAAATTAAAGCACTCTACAATGGAGATATTTCTTCCTACGGTGAAGACGCGTCTAGAGCAGACATGGCATTTTGTTCCCACTTGGCCTTTTGGAGCCGAAAGGATTTTGCCCAAATGGAAAGGATATGGACAAATTCCCCTCTGGGAAAGCGGGAAAAAACAGAAGAGAGAAAAGATTATCGTAATCGTACGATTTCAAATGCTATAAATTCTTGTGACGAGGTGCTTACTTTAAGCAATCATACGTTAAAAAGCCAACCCGAGGAAAATATGAATTTGGTAATGCTTAAAGCTTCAGATGTAATACCACGACCTATTCAATGGCTTTGGAAAGATAAGATAGCAAAAGGTAAGCTTACATTACTTGTCGGTAACCCTGGGCTTGGTAAATCACAAGCGAGTGTCTCCTTTGCGTCTGACGTATCTACTGGTAATCCATGGCCTTTAGAATCACAAGGTAGGGATCCTGCTAAGGTGGTAATGCTGTCAGGTGAAGATGATTTTGAAGATACAATTGTCCCGCGATTAATGGCTCTCGATGCAAATCTTGAAAATATTCAGTTTATACAATTTGCGGAAGAAAAGGATGGAGATAAAATTAAGAAAAGAACATTCAATTTAACCCTAGATGTCCCTAAGTTAGAATTACTATTTGCAGAACTGAAAAACGTAGCATTACTAATTGTAGACCCGATAACTGCCTATATGGGAGATACGGATTCGCATAAAAATGCAGAGGTACGTTCAGTGCTATCTAGTTTGTCCATTATCGCATCAAAATATAAAGTAGCAGTAT
Source organism: bacterium (assembly GCA_043718245.1). Classification (GTDB taxonomy): domain Bacteria; phylum Patescibacteriota; class Minisyncoccia; order Phycocordibacterales; family CAIZLB01; genus JBAXAB01. Next base: position 15,324 of record JAYSWB010000006.1, on the reverse strand, counting down.
TAGCCGTTACACACTTTAATAAAAATTCAAACCCAGATGCACAAATGAGAGTTATGGGATCGTTAGCCTTTGTTGCAGCTTCTCGCGCCGCTTTCCTAATTGCAAAGGATCCAGATGATGAAAACAAAAGATTACTTCTTCCAATGAAAAATAATTTAGCCAAAGATACAACTGGCTTGTCGTACACTATCGAACCAATGACTGTTTATGCAGAGGAGCAGGCTATAACCACCTCAAGGGTAAAATGGGGAAAGGAGGAGATTAAACAAACAGCCAATGATGCTTTGCGGGGAAGTCAAAAAGAAAAAAGTCCGCAATTAAGAGAAGCGGAAGATTTTCTGACTGAAGTCTTAACAGAGAAAAAGGAAGGTATTGCTGGAAATGTTCTTAAAAAGATGGCTATAGATGCTGGAATTAATGTGAAGACTTTATATCAGGCTGCTAAAGACGTGGGCGCCTATCAAGATCCCGCAGGTTTTGGCAAGGCACGAGTATGGAAGTTACTTGAACACTTCGATTCACAATTGAGCTACACACATGACACAGATGTGTCCACACAGAGTTAGTGTGGTTCAAAATTCAATATATATGTATATTGAGGAACCGACTACACACACTTGTGTGATACTTTCGACACATCTGTGTCATCTGTGTCGACAAAAAACTCTTGTGCTAATAACTCAAAACCTCGGTTTGACAAATAAACACAAATAGGTATATCATTACAAACATGGAATTCCTCACTAGAAAAGAAACAGCAAAATATTTCAGGGTCCACGAACGTACTATTGAACGCTGGGTTAGATCAGGACTTTTAAAAGGGTATAAGTTAGGAGATGGTAAGAATGCCATACTTCGTATCAGTAAATCTGAAATTAAGAAGTTTTTAGAGAAAAGTAAAATGACAACAAAAAAATGATCGAGCAAACACCAAAACAAATTAAGCTAATTGCAACCTATGGAAGGGTTTCGACTTCAAACCAAGAGAACGAGGGAACTATTGAAACTCAATTGTCCGAAGTTAAGCGATTTGCTGAAAAGAATGGCTACACAATAGTTCAGCAATATACTGATAACGGATGGAGTGGAGATTCAATCGCACGGCCGGCTCTTGATCAAATGCGTCAGGATGCAAAAAAGAAAATCTGGGAAGCGGTATTAATATATGATCCAGACCGACTTGCTCGCAGGTACTCATATCAGGAATTAGTTATGGATGAATTGCGTGAGGGGGGAGTTGAGGTTCTATTTGTCACTATGTCTTCTCCCAAAAACAGTGAAGACAAAATACTTCACGGTGTAAGAGGTTTGTTTGCTGAATATGAAAGAGCAAAAATCACCGAAAGATTCAGACTTGGGAAATTGCGAAAAATTAAAGATGGACACCTTCTGGTGAGCCAACCCCTCTTTGGTTATAAATACATTGTTAAAGACGATAAAGTTCAAGGGCATTATGAGATTGATCCATACGAAGCGAGTATTGTTAAGATGATATTTAATTGGATTGCAAATGAGGGCTTCACCATGCGGGGTGTTGTCAAAAAACTTCAAGAACTCAATATAAAACCGAAGAAGAGCAAACGAGGTGTATGGAGTACTAGCACACTAGGTTCACAACTAAGAAATAAGGCGTATATCGGAGAAGCTCACTGGGGCAGTTCCTACGCTGTGGTTCCTGAGAAGCCTTTTAAAATTGAAAAGTATAAGAAAGTTAAAAAGTCTAGCCGAAAGATAAAGCCTGAATCCGAATGGCACATAATTCCAGTACCAGCCATAATTGATAGAGAATTATTTGAAAAAGCGGGGCGACAACTAGTCGAAAATTTTAAATTGTGTCAGAGAAACAAGAAGAATGATTATTTGCTTGGTAATAAAATATTTTGTTCATGCGGAATGCGAAGAGCAGGAGAAGGAATACAACAAGGCAAACATCTTTATTATCGTTGCAACTCTCGCGTACTGAACTTTCCTGTGGCTACAAAATGCCCAGAGAAGGGTATAAACGCTAGAATTGCAGACAATCTAGTTTGGGAAAAGATAGCCTCTCTTATGAGCTCACCTAAACTTATGCAAGCCCAAGTCTCACGATGGATGAGTGGTAGGAAGGAAAGCGTAAAAGTAGCAGTGGCAGATGTCACACCTCTAAAAAAGGAATTAGAAAATTTTAAGGCACAAGAGGAAAGATACAATAAAGCTTATGGGGCAGGATTAATGGAAATAGATAAACTCAAGGAATATGTGACGCCACTTAAAGAAAAGATGTCGGTCCTTCAAGTTCAGATATCTAAAGCGGAAGAAAATAGTAGACAAGTTGAAATCATAGAAACTCCAGACGAAAAGGAAATTGCTTCATACGCGAAGATCGCAACCCAAAAATTAAAAAGCTTGTCTTTTATCGAAAAACGCGAGATAGTACTATCCACTGTAGACAGAGTTGTCGGAACTCCTAAAGAATTAATAGTAAATGGTTATATACCAGTAACAACATCATCACCTTATGTCGGGTACAAAACTAGCAATCGGTATCGTCGGTCTACCAAACGTTGGAAAATCAACGCTTTTTAATGCACTAACTAAAAAATCCGTCCCTGCAGAAAACTACCCATTCTGCACCATTGACCCATCTGTCGGAATTGTCCCTGTGCCTGACGAAAGACTTTACAAATTATCTGATTTTTCTCAAACCGAAAAAACCGTTCCTGCCGTCATCGAATTCGTTGACATCGCAGGTCTTGTTAAAGGCGCTTCCGAAGGAGAAGGTTTAGGAAATCAATTCTTGTCTCATATTCGCGAAGTAGATGCAATCGCCGAAGTGGTTCGAATTTTTGAAGACGGGAACGTCATCCACGTGCATGGAAAGATTGATCCTTTGAATGATATCGGAGTAATTAATCTTGAATTAATTTTAGCGGATACCGCTACAGTTACTAAAAGATTGGGTACTTTGGAGAAGGATGTAAAAAAAGGAGATAAATTAGCTATTCGAGAGAAAGAGGCACTTACAAAGATTTTAACTGGTTTGGAAGTGGAAAAAATGGCTAGAGAAGTAGAATTGACTCCAGAGGAAATTGAGGCGATAAAGGCTTTGACTTTGCTTACAATGAAGCCAATTATGTACATTTTGAATAAAAAAGCGGGAAGTACTAATTTAGACGATGCAAATGACGAGAGATATCAGAAGCTTATGAGTTTTTTCAAAGAGAAGGGATCGATGTGGACTATTGTTGACGCGGGGGTTGAACATGAATTGAAGGATTTAGTAGGAGATGAAAAAGAAATGTTTAGAAAAGAATTAGGAGCAAAGAACGATGGAATTGATGCACTTATTAAAAAAGGCTATGAGCTCTTGAACTTGGAAACATATTTTACTACTGGAAAAGAGGAAACTAGAGCGTGGACTATTGCGAAGGGTTCGACTGCTCCTGTTGCTGGAATGGCAATTCATACAGATTTTAAGGAAAAGTTTATTAGGGCTGAGGTGATTTTTTGGAGTGATTTAATAAATGCAGGATCTTTTGGTGTCGCGAGAGAGAAGGGGTTACTGAGGACAGAAGGGAAGGATTATGTGGTGAAGGATGGGGATGTGATAGAGTTTAAAATCTAGCAAAAAAACTCACATTGGTATAAAATGTAGGGTATTAAAAGCTAAACACTACCCACTATATGGAACCCCTAACAAAACCAAAAATAACCGCCAAAGATTTCTTTTTACACATTGGTGTGATAGTTGCACTATATGTATTCGCTATAAGCTTTCTAAGCTTCATGTTTGATATTATCAACTACGCTTTTCCTGACAGACAGGCATTTTACGGAGATCCATATTCAAGTAGCATGCGTTTTGCACTTTCGACTCTTATGGTTTCCTTCCCAATTCTGATTTTACTGTTAAAAGTTTTATACAAAGATCTTTTCAATAACAAGGAGAAAAGGGAGATGACAATTAGGAAATGGCTGATATATTTGACTCTCTTTGTCACATCTTTAACTATCGCTATTGACGTTATATATCTTATTAATACTTTCCTTGGTGGAGAAATAACTTCTCGGTTTATATTAAAGGCTCTAACGATATTCGTAGTTGCAGGAGGGATTTTATGGACAACGCTTTCTGATTTGCGTGGTGTTTTCTTTGAAAAACCAAGAGCGAGAACTTTGGCAATATCAATTGCCTCAATTATTGTGTTGGTTTCAGTGATCGGTGGATTCCTGGTCATTGGATCTCCATCTTCAATAAGAGACCTGAGAGACGACAATCAACGATTAATGGATCTGCAAAACATTCAGTACCAAATTTTAAATAATTATCAAACAAAAGGTTCTCTTCCTCAGTCGCTAGCAGAGCTGAGTGATCCAATAAGCGGGTATATTGTTCCAGTGGATCCTAAAACTGAATTAGAGTACGAATACAGAACATTAACTTCAACTTCAACGCTTAACTTTGAACTTTGTTCTACATTTGCGAAAAATTCGACAGATCTTAAAGGACGAGGTGAGGGAATTGCTTACACAAGTGAAATGTACATTGACCCGGCTTTTGGAAGTGATAATTGGAAGCATGAGGCGGGGCGTGCATGTTTTACTCGAAGTATTGATCCGCTAAAATATCCAAAGTATCCTGATGTTAGGAAGGGATTGTAATTAGCCACACCCTTCATTTTTTGCTACTATATTTCCATGAAAAAGCCTGTTTCCTACGACCCCGCAAAGATAGAAAAAAAGTGGCAATCTTCATGGAAAAAGTCAGGTATCTACAAGACTTCTGAAGCCTCTAAAAAGCCAAAATCTTACATTCTAGACATGTTTCCGTACCCGTCTGGTTCTGGACTCCATGTTGGTCATCCAAAGGGTTATATAGCCACAGATGTTCTTGCAAGATTTAAACGAATGTCAGGATTTAATGTTCTCCATCCGATGGGATGGGATGCTTTTGGACTGCCAGCAGAAGAGTTTGCACTGAAGAATAAAATTCATCCATCGATTGCGGTCAAGAAAAATGTAAAGAGGTACAAAGAACAGCTTTCTGTTCTTGGTTTTTGTTATGACTGGGATCGAGAAGTGAACACTACTGATCCCGAATATTATAAATGGACACAATGGGCATTTTTACAGATGCACAAAAAAGGTTTGACTTACGAATCCAACGAACCAATCAATTGGTGCCCATCTTGCAAAACTGGCCTTGCAAATGAGGATCTTGATAATGGCAAATGCGAAAGATGCGGATCAATTGTAGAGAAGAAGCCTATTCGACAATGGGTGATTAAGATTACAGATTATGCGGATAGACTATTGAAGGACTTGGATGCTTTAAATTGGCCTAATTCTATTAAGGAATCTCAGAAAAATTGGATTGGACGAAGTGAAGGGTCAGAATTAACTTTTAAAATAAAAAGTTCTGAAGAAGAGATTGCAGTTTTCACAACAAGACCAGATACTATTTTTGGAGTGACATATCTTGTGCTTGCACCAGAAAGTCATTTAGTAGAAAAACTTAAACCTCAGATTAAAAACTGGGATAAGGTAAAATCCTTCATAAAGGAGGTTTCTTCTAAGACTCAAATTGAAAGAACGGCAGAGGGAAAGGAGAAAACCGGGGTGCATTTAGATGGTATTTATGCAATTAACCCTTCGAATAATGAGGAGGTTCCTGTGTGGATTGCAGATTACGTACTTGCGGATTATGGAACAGGTGCGGTTATGGCGGTTCCTGCGCATGATGAGAGGGATTTTATGTTTGCGAGGAAATATAATTTACCAAAAATTTCTGTTATTGGATCAGAACATGTTTCGGATGAAAAAGCTTACACAGGAGGTGGGACTTTAATAAATTCAGGAAAATTCAACGGTAAAGATTCCCAATCTGTTAAATCTGAAATCACAAAATTCTGTGGCGGAAAAAACGTCGTTCGATACAAACTTCGAGACTGGGTTTTTTCTCGTCAAAGATATTGGGGAGAGCCAATTCCACTTGTTCACTGTGCAAAATGTGGAGTTGTTGCCGTTCCTGAAAAAGAACTCCCTTTAAAACTTCCTAATGTAAAGTTCTACGAACCGACAGGAACAGGGGAATCACCACTGGCAAAAATCGATAAGTGGGTCAATACAAAATGTCCATCATGTAAGGGTCCTGGAAAGCGAGAAACTAACACTATGCCTCAATGGGCTGGTTCATGTTGGTATTACCTTCGATATATGGATCCAAAAAACAAAAAGATGTTAGTAGATCCTAAAAAAGAAAAATATTGGTCACCAATTGATGTTTATGTTGGTGGAACAGAGCATGCAACACGACATTTAATCTATGCAAGGTTCTGGCACAAGTTTTTATATGACATCGGTGCTGTATCGCAATCTGAACCGTTTAAACAACTTCGAAATCAAGGATTAATTATGGGACCTGATGGACAAAAAATGTCAAAGCGTTTTGGAAATGTGGTGAATCCAGATGACATTGTAAAGTTGTATGGTGCAGATACTTTGCGTGTTTATGAAATGTTCATGGGTCCATTTGATCAGGCAATTAATTGGAGCACGGACAACATGATTGGCTCTCGGCGCTTCATTGAACGGGTCTGGAGACTTAAAAATAGGATAGTTAAAAAGTATTCACTTAAAAAAGAGACGGAATCGTTACTTCATAAAACTATTAAAAAAGTCGGGGAGGACATTCAAAATTTTTCGCATAATACCGCAATTTCATCAATGATGATTTTACTTAATGCACTGGAGGCAGAGGATAATGTTGATTTTAAGACATATGAAACACTCCTTTTGCTATTGGCTCCGTTTACTCCACATTTATCGGATGAACTGTGGTCACAATTTGGGCATAAAAAGAGCATCCATATTGAAGACTGGCCTTCTTATGATGAAGTAAAACTTGTCAATGATATTTTCAAAATCACAATTCAAATTGACGGTAAATTTAGAGGTGTTTTAGAGACCAACAATTCCGAGGAAGCCTTTGTTCTAAACGCTTCTAAGGAAAAGCCGGAAATTCAAAAGCACCTCGAAGACAAAGAAATCATCAAGCAAATTTACGTCAAAAATAGACTCGTAAATTTTGTTGTCAAGGGATAACTTGACGATATTCGGCATTTATGCTAAAAATAATCAACAAATATGGCAACAGCAACCCTACCATTCAAACCAAAACAGGTCGTTAAGAAGCTTCTTTCGTCACTTCACGAGAGGGCGCGACTTGTAATGATCAAACGGTACGGTCTCGACAAAGACGCCGAGCGTATGACCCTTGAAGGTATTGGACAGGACTACAATATTACTCGAGAACGTGTACGTCAGATCGAAAACGCTGCTATTGCCAATGTTAGAAAATCAGATCAATTTAAGGATGAATCTTCATCTTTTCTTGCATTAGAAACTCTTATCAAGGATTTAGGTTCTCTTATTTCAGAAGAAGACTTGCTCAATCACTTGGCAAAGGATGCTTCTACAAAAAACTATATCCAGTTCATGTTGACTGTTGGTCTTCCTTTTAAAAAAGAACGAGAAGACGAGGAATTCAAACACCGATGGCATGTTGACCCTGATCTTACAAAAAAGATTCACGATGCTTTACGCAAACTTTACAAGTCACTTTCAAATGATGATTTGGTCCCTGAATCAGAAATGATCCAGATGTTTTTCGATAATTTAAAAGATGTTAACGACAAGTATAAGAGCGAAGAGGTTGCACGCCGATGGTTACGAATTTCTAAACACATCGACAAAAACCCACTTGGCGAATGGGGCAAAACTGTTTCTCCAAATGTTAAGACAAAGGGTATCCGAGACTTTGCATTTCTTGCAATGAGAAAGCATGGTTCTCCTATCCACTTTCGAGATATCGCAAAATTGATTGAAAAGCTTTTCAATAAAAAGGCTCATATTGCAACTACGCACAACGAACTCATCAAGGACAAGCGTTTCGTTCTGGTTGGACGTGGACTTTATGCACTTGCTGAATGGGGATATTTGTCAGGTGTTGTAAAAGACGTTATTAAAAAAGTTCTCTCAAAGCACGGACCTCTACCAAAAGATGATATTATTCAAAAGGTATTGAAGGAAAGATTTGTAAAAGAAAATACTATTCTTGTAAATTTGCAGAATAATCGTTTTTTTAAAAAGGACAAAGAAGGACGTTATCACTTGGTTGATTTCTCGCAGTCAAACTAATTGTTGTAATGCGGTCACAGTTGGGTTAAAATAAACCCGATGACACCTGATCTAGCAAACACATCTCTCGGTCTCATGTTTACATTGTTCTATGTGGTTGCTCTTATTTTTATTCCCTCACTCCTCGGTGCAAAATTCATAAAGGATTGGAAAAAGTATGTGAGAGCCAAGTTTTTTGCAAAAGAAAAGTATTTGGTTTTAGAAATTAAAATTCCAAAAAATAATACAAAATCTCCGGTTGCCATGGAGCTTGTTTTAAATGCTTTGTATCAGGGTGGAAAAGATTACGAATTTAAAAAGCAATACTTAACAGGAGAAGTGCGTCCTTGGTTTTCCCTCGAGGTTTGCTCGATCGAAGGCGCTGTTCATTTTTATGTATGGACAAAAACCAAATACAAAGAGCTTCTAGAAAATCAGCTGTACTCGCAATATCCAGAGATAGAAATTCAGAATCTAGGGGAAAGGGATTACACTTATAATATTCCTTTTGATCCAGAGACTTATGAATATTGGGGAAGTGAATTCAAGAAAAAAAGCGCTTCACACCTCCCAATTAAGACATACACCACCTATAAACTGCAGGACAACCCAGATGATGAATTCAAGATTGACCCAATTACACCGATGATGGAATTTTTGGGGTCACTTGATAAGGGTGAACAAGTTTGGATACAAATCTGCGTCAGAGCACACGGCAAGGACAAGTTTGATAATGAGAAAGGGTCCTATGTTGACTGGGTACACGAAGCGCAGCAAGATTTAAAGAAAATGACAAAACGTGATCTAAAATTCGAAGAAAAAGCAAACCCAGGACTCTTCGTCTTAACAAAGGGAGAAAAGCAGGCCGTAGACGCCATCGAAGACAATATTACAAAAACCCCTTTTGATTGCGGAATTCGCGCTGTCTATATTGCAAGAAAAGATAAATATAAAAAAAGCACCGTTGGTGGGATAAAAAATTCATTCAAGCAGTATAATGTCACGAATCTAAACAGTTTTGAGGGTGTAAACGATATTGATGATAGCAAGATGAGATATCACCACCTTTTGGGAGGTGCGAAACGGCTTACAGAGCACAAGAAAAGAATTTTTGACTTGTACCGACATCGTTCCTTCTTTTATTCTGGATATGTCCCGTTTGAATATCCGTTCGAAACGGTGCCTTCGGTCTTTAGTGCTGAAGAACTTGCAACCATGTACCACTTCCCAGGTGATGTATCAAAGACTCCAACACTGACACGCGTAACCGCAAAGAAGGCCGAGGCCCCATCAGATCTGCCTATATAAAAATGATTCAAATTATTCAAAAACACAGATTGGTCATCTATGCAATTTTAGTTGCAACTATTATTCTGGTTTTAGGATTCGGTGCTAAAATTTTTATTCCATTCGAGATCAAGAGAAGTGGCCAGGTCATAGTGACTGTAGATAAAGGGCAAAGTCTTGTTAGTATTTCTCGCGAATTGGAGAAAGAAGGTATTATTGATTCTCCAATGCTTTTTCGAGCGCTCGTGACTCTCCGTGGTGCTGAAAATTCAATTCCTGCGGGTTTTTATCAATTTGCGGATGGAGAAAAGAGGGCAAAAATAAGTTTAAATGAAGTTGTCCGCAGGTTAACGAAGGGAGACAGTGGTTTTAAAGCTATTAAATTAACTATTCCTGAAGGTTTGAATTTTTTGCAAATTGCTACAAAGGTCCATGCTGAAATTCCATCTATCAGCGAAGTCGAATTTGCAAGCTCATCTAAAAAATATGAAGGTTATTTATTCCCTGATACATATTTTTTTATGCCATATGCCACAGTCGATGAGGTTATAGCAAAAATGCAAGATACTTTTAATGAAAAAATTCTACAAAATGATCGTTTCAATAAGGCCGTTGTAAATTCGGGGCACTCATTATCAGACATTGTCAAAATGGCATCAATTCTAGAGGGAGAAGTGCGCACCCCAGAGGATCGTAAGATTGTTTCAGATTTGTTGTGGAGGAGGATAAAGGTCGGTATGCCCCTCCAGGTTGACGCTACTTTCTCATATATAAACCAAAAAACATCCGCAGAGTTAACATTTGAAGATTTAAAAATTGATTCTCTCTATAACACCTACAAATATAGAGGCTTGCCACCTACGCCTATTTCAAATCCAGGACTAGAAACACTACTTGCTGCAGCCGAGCCGACGCCTAATGATTATGTTTATTTTCTGAATGACAAGGAGGGGAAAAGCTATTTTTCAATTACGTACTCACAACACCTGAAGTATAAAAACCAGTATTTAAGGTAAGTTATCCACTTATATATAACTAGTATTAAATAATTACTGTATAATAGAAACATTAATTAGCAATTTTATTATTTATGAATAAAAAAATATTCGGTCTTTTTGTTTTTCTTTTTATCCTCTTTACACCATCTCTATCAAATGGGCAAGAATTGCCACCAGTACCGAACTTTGCTCCTCTAGTTTCAACTCCGGCAAATACTCCAACTCTTGATTTGGCTAATGTAAAGTTGCCACCCATTCAAATGCCAAGCGGTCTCAGTGATGCAGAAAAAGCGCTTTTTGAAGCCTCGATAAAATCAAAAACTAATACAGCACCTCTACAACTCGCGCCAGGTACACCAATTCTTGTTCGAGATATTGCTTTTAAAAAAGAGGTGTACACTGCAGGAGACACAGTTACAGGTACAGTTCTTTTAGAAAACAGAACGGATCTAAATCAGACAGATGTCTATTTTGATATTTCATTGGTGGGTGAATACAGTACAGAACAGGGTAGATATAATTTGCCAGGCAAAACTTATGATACAAAATCTTTTGGACCATTCAGTGCAAAGGCCGGCTCAGTAACAAATGTTCCGTTCTCTTACGACATGCCTAAAGGTATTGGAGGTAAAGGATTAGGTATTGAAGTAAGAGCTCGTTCAGCATCAGGAGTGCCTTATGGATGGAAGGAAAAACTTCTACAAGAGGTTTTGGGTGGAAAGTCACCGGTACTAACCCTAAAAGATGCGTATGTATATATAGATGGCAAGACTAATGCAGTTGGTGTTGGGCCAACAATACGAGCCACTTCTACAATCAACTTTCGTTTAATCGCATCCAATATTTCCAAAGAAGCAGTTAAGGCAACTCCTAGTGTTGAAATATACGAGCGCCAGTCATCAGGAAAATTGGTAAAAAAATATAATGAAAAAAGTGTTGAAATTGCTGTAAAAAAAGACCTTGAGATAGTAATCAATCCATATATGAATGATAGAATCCCAGGTGTCTATGTTGCCAAAGTTTCTCTTGTTGACGCCGAGGGACAAAGATTGATCGAGCCAGTCGAATACAGGTATATTTTGCCAGGCGCGACTGCTGTTATACATAATGCTGTATTTGATCAGCAAAGCGTAAATAAAAAAGAAACGGTGAATGTGGGCGTTTCTTTCAGTGGTCCTCCAGTAGACATAACGACTGGAGAAAGAGAAAAAATACAAGATGGATCATTGACTGTAAAAATTCTGGATTCAAAAAGTGGTCTTGTTTTGGGTGAAGAGACAATTTCTATCGATTTAAATGTGGATGTTAGCAATCAGAATGTTCCTATCGAGGTTAATGCGATCGCTGATTCAATAAAAGCAGAAGTTACAATTTCGGGAAATGATAAGGTTTTGGCAACATATAGTAGCTCACCAACTACTCTTGATTTGAAAAAAATAGAAGAAATAAGGAAAGCGAACGAAAGTTTTAGAAACCTCGTTATTTTGGCAGTGGCACTTGCATTAGTTATCGTCACACTGTTTCTTACTGTTCATAAAAGAAGCCCAAGAAGAAGTTTGGTTATACTTATTACGATATTGTTGACAATTCTTGCAGCAATACTGGTTCATAGGTATGCGGCGGCTTCGATTAATGTAAGAGTAGCGCCTTATAGCTATAGAAGTGATTTTGGACCCGGACGTACCTTGGTTGCACAGTATCTAATTAATACTACGATGAATATTGAACTTGCTGGTCCAGCAAAATATTACTATTTGTCAGGAGAAACAATAGATGTTTCAGGTTCAGCGTATTCATACAGTTGTCTTAATACACCAGAACATGTTGAAATTAAAGCAACACTTTATAGCGCAGCGACAGGAGGCCCAGTGTCAAGTACTTATTTTTACAATAATTCTACTAATAATTGTGCACCAGGTTGTGGTTCAATGGGTGGAAACACGTGGTCTTATTCATTTGGAATTCCACAAGCACTTCCTGCGGGAGATTATTTTGTGTATTTAGAAAGTCGAGATTATTGGGGAGGTAATCCAAGCTGGGAGACTTATTCCTATAATCCTTACTACCAGCACATAAAAATTGTAAGCCCTCCAACTCTCTCATGTAGCCCAGACAGAAGCACAGCTATTCCTGGCGAAGCTATGAACTGGACAATTGCTCCAAGTGGAGGGTCTGGTGCGAATCGGTACTTCTTTTCTGGTACAGATTATCCTTATACCGAATCAGCCTATTATTTAACGCCGACATATTCTACACCTGGTGTTAAAACAATGTCTGCCTTGGTATACGATCTCCATACAGGTAGACATTCCGGTTGGGTTCAGTGTAGCGGATCTGTCACAGTTGCTTCACCAGTCCCTGCCCCAGAAGTCACTGGTCCAAGTTCTGGTATTATCAACACTTACTATACATTCTATGCTGTCTCTAGATTGCCAGCTCAGCAAACTGGATCTGCATCAGATGCACTACTTTCACTTGATACACCACAACTCAGGTACGGATTTGATTGGGACAAGAATGGTACTGTAGACACTTGGCAACCTAATACTGGATATGAAAACATAGGGGTAATGGTAAATGAAATTAATGCATGGGGAGCGGTTGGGCAGTACACATTCCAAGTAAAGGCCGAAGATTCTAAGGGTGTATCTTCTTCATGGACTCCATTTACAATTAATATTACAGACCCAACAACTTGTCTAGACGGATCATTGCCTGTAAACGGCTTGTGTGGTAATGCCCCAGAAACTTGTCTAGACGGATCATTGCCTGTAAACGGATCGTGTGGTGGAGGAGGAGGAGGCGGTGACAGTGGGGGCGGTAACCGAGGAGGAGGCGGTGCACTTTGTCCAAATGGATCATCACCAGTAAATGGTTCATGTGGAAGCGGTTCATGTCCTCCAGGAACAAGCGGACCAAGCTGTCTACCTCCAGGAAGTCCTTCAATCATCAGCTTCACGGCTACTCCAAATACTGTCAAGAAAAACAGACCATGTACATTGAATTTAGTCGCACAGGGGGTCAAAACTTGTTCGATTACAAATACAAATAACGCGCCGATTAGTGTTAATGCAAATGGTTATGCCTCTACTACAATCACAACACCAAACATCACAGAAACGACTAGATTTACTGCTACATGTAATAATGCCGATCTTACAATTCCTCCGGTATCTAAAAACGTCACTTGTTTTTTGAATCCAAGTCCGATTGAGCAATAGAAGAGGATGAAGTATAGTGTGGGGATGACGCAAACAGCAACAAAAAAAGTCTGGGTCGGCATGTCTGGTGGCGTAGACTCTGCTGTTTCGGCTTACTTACTAAAAAAACAGGGATATGACGTCACAGGTGTTTTTATTAAAGTTTGGCAACCAGATGATGTTGAGTGCACCTGGAAAAATGATCGCAGAGACGCAATGCGAGTATGTGCGCAAATTGAAATACCGTTTATTACTCTTGATTTGAGCCACGAATATAAAAAACATGTAGTTGACTATATGATTTCCGAGTATTCGAAAGGCCGGACTCCAAATCCAGACATAATGTGCAATCGACACATTAAATTCGGGGGATTTTTGGACTTGGCAAAAAAAATGGGTATTGATTATGTTGCAACTGGTCATTATGCAAATGTAAGGAATAATGCTTTGTATGAGGGGAAGGATCCTTTAAAAGATCAAAGTTATTTTCTGTGGACTTTAACTGCTGATGATTTGTCGCGAGTGATTTTTCCGATTGGGCATTTAAACAAGACAACGGTTCGAAAAATTGCAGAGAAAAATAAGCTTCCTGTTTTTGATAAAAAGGATAGCCAGGGGATTTGCTTTATAGGACACGTCGATATGAAGGATTTCTTAAAGAAGAATATAAAAACAACTGGTGGAAATGTTTTAGATGTTGAAGGAAATGTAATTGGAGAACACGATGGGGCAGTTCTCTACACAATAGGAGAAAGGATTGGTTTTAAAGCATACCAAACCGGTACGGATGACAAGCCAATGTATGTTTTGAACAAGGATATTTACCTTAATACGATTACTGTTACAAGTTCTAATCTTTTAAACAGCGAAAAGGATGGTTCTAGTATGGTCGCACAACTAACTAGTGTAAATTGGAATTCAGATAAAGTACCTGTGGACATTCAAGCTCGTGTTAGATACCGACAAACAAAACAGGACTGTCACTTTGACCCACATTCAGGGAGGATTACTTTCAAAAAAAACCAAGTATTAGCAAGCGGACAATCTGTCGTTTTGTACAGTGGCGAGAAATGCCTAGGTGGTGGTATTATAAGCTGACATGTTTAAAGAAGTTTTACTCGTAAAAGCCGACGGGGAAAAGGAACTCTATGAACCTCATAAATTGAGGAATTCTCTTGTTAAGGCAGGTGCCAGTGGCCATTCGGCTGACAAGGTGCTCACGGATGTAGCAAATTTCATCGAAAACCACATAAAGGATAAGCAGCATTCTGAAATAACTGTTTCGGAACTGTATCGAGAGGCATTCGAATGTTTAAAGAAATACGCAGGAGACGCGGCTCTCAGGTATTCACTTAAAAGGTCTCTTTTCGAACTTGGGCCAACTGGTTTTCCATTTGAGAAATATATTGCCGAAATTTTCAGAACGCAGGGTTTTGAAACTCTAACAGGACAGATTGTAATGGGCTCGTGTGTTCCTCACGAGGTAGATTTGGTCGCTTGGAAGTCTGAGAAATTAATTATGGGTGAAGTAAAATACCACAATGATCCTGCATCTAAAACTGATTTAAAAGTTGCACTTTATGTCAGCGCTCGATATTCGGATATCAAAGTAAATAATTTTGACTACGGAGGGGTAATTCGGAAGCCTTCCGAATGGTGGCTGATTACAAACACAAAATTTA
>JAYSWB010000050.1:0-11114 GCA_043718245.1 bacterium | reverse complement strand
TCTTTATAAAAACTTCATATGTTGATCGGCGAATATACACACTCACAAGATGAAAAAAAGAGAATCTCAATGCCATCAAAATTCCGCAAAGAGATTGGCAAGAAAGTTGTAGTGACTCACGGTCTTGATAACTGTTTATTCATGTTTCCGTTAAAGGAGTGGAATAAGATTTCCGATAAGCTTGGCGCCCTTTCTATGGGGCAGGCAGACACGCGAGGTTTTAATCGCATCATGCTTGCCGGAGCTGTCGAAATCGAAATTGATGCAATTGGCCGAATCTTGATTCCAGATTTTCTTCGCCAATACGCAGGTATCGATAGTAAAGTAGTTTTCGCAGGAGTTCACAGCCGAATAGAAATTTGGGACGAAGGGCGTTGGAAAGATTACAAATCTAAAGTTCTTAAGCAGGCCGATCACTTGGCTCAAAAATTGGGAGAGATCGGTGTGATCTAGTCGCACTCCAATCGAGACATATCGTGCGACATGATTTTACAAAATCACCTATGCGACATACACCCGTACTTTTAAAACAAGTGATAGATGAATTAGCCATGAAAGAAGGTTCAATCTTTGTTGATTGCAATCTTGGAGATGGAGGTCACAGTGAGGAGGTTTTAAAACGGACAAAAGGTGACGTCACAATTATTGGAATCGATCTTGACCCGGAAGCGTTGAAACGTGCAAAAAATAATTTAGAAAAACATGCATCAAAAAAACAATTCAAAATATATTATTGCCAAGACAACTTCAGTAACATTACCGACGTGGTTCGAGAAGTCTTGGAAAAAGTCACAGCTGGCTCGTCGGTCGACTCAATTCTCTTTGACCTCGGACTTAGCTCGTATGAATTGGAAGAAGGGGGACGAGGGTTTTCGTTCAAAAGTGACGATCCGCTCGAAATGACTTTTGGAGCGAAGGAGAAATACAATTTCAACGCTCGCGACATAGTAAACCTTTGGTCAGTCGAACAGATAGAAACAATCATCAAAAGCTACGGCGAGGAAAAGTTTTCAGGCAGAGTCGCAAGAAGGATAATAGAGAGCAGAGAGGTCAAGCCAATTGAGACAGCAAAACAGTTAGCAGACCTAATCCGCAGTACTTACCCCTCAATGCTTCGCTTCGGACGCATCCATCCAGCCACAAAGACTTTCCAGGCTCTGAGGATGGCGGTGAACGACGAGCTGACGACATTGTCGCAAGGCCTAGAAGGGGCAATTCAGTTACTTAAAACGAATGGGCGCCTTGCAGTCATCTCGTATCACAGTTTAGAAGACAGGATAGTCAAACAATATTTTAAAAAGTTAGAGGAAGAGGGAATCGCAAAATCACTTACAAAAAAGCCAATTGTTCCAGACGAAGAAGAAATGAAAGATAACCCGAGATCAAGAAGCGCAAAATTAAGAATTATTCAAAAAAATTAACAACAATAAAATGACCCAAGCAGTACTAGCAATTAAAAAAATAGAAAAAATTTCAAAAAGCCTTTTTTGGACTATGCTTGCTGTCGTTATTGCGCTCGGATTTACATATATGTATTTCATAAACAAGACTATTTGGAATGTGGCTGCCCGTGAAAAAATGCAGGATGAAATTGTGGCAATGAACTCACAATTGGGTGAGAAGGAATTTGAATATATTAAGTCAAAGGGTTCGATTACTATGGAAAGTGCGAGAGCACTAGGCTTTGCAGAACCTGCTAGGGTGTCATTTGTGACAAAGGAGATTTTAAAAACTGTGGCGATGCGGTAGGTTGTATAAAACTTCATACTTTCTTTATATAAATTTAATCTCCCATATCTACAATGGGGATTATTTTTAATTTGACATATATCTTATAGGATATATAATTCCAATGGACAAATACGAAATCAAATACTACAAAAATAGCAAAAATGGTCGTGAGCCTGTTAAAGAATATCTATTAAATTTGGATAGTAAAAATCAGGCGAAAGTGAGAAAGTACATTGATGTCTTAGAAAGATCTAATGGATATCTTGAAGAACCGTATTCAAAGCACATCGTTGGTAAAATAAGGGAATTGAGGGTAAGTTTCGGACATAATCAGCACCGAATATTTTACTTTGGATTTATCAATAGGAAAATCATCCTTCTCTCAGCTTTCCTTAAAAAAACAGATAAGACTCCACTCCGAGAAATACAAAAAGCCTTATCTGCTTATTACGACACATTAAATAACCCTCAAAATTATGAATAAAAAAACAATAAAAGCGACTAGTTTTGACGAAGAAAATAAGATCTGGCTCAAAAACCCCGAAAACAAGCGCCTCTACGATATGTACGGCAAGCAACTTGAAACTGCCTATGCGATTTTACTTCTTCGAAAAAAATCAGGTCTTTCCCAACAGGCTTTGGCTAAAAAACTAAACATGACCCAGAGCAATATTGCGCGGATTGAGAGTGGGAGTGAAAATGTCAGTATTGCTACACTAGGAAAAATTGCCGAAACATTTAACAAAAGATTAGAGATTCGATTTGTATAGGTTATAATAGCTTGTACATGCTCCAAAAACGCATCCGAATCATTTCATTTTTCATCTTGGCTATTGTGCTAATGCTCGTGGTTAAATTATATTCTGTACAGATCGTGCACTATGATGATTTTGCTGATCGCGCCGATCGTCAGTACCAACGCTCCTCTGGGACTGTTTTTAATCGAGGGACAATATATTTTAGTACAAAAGACGGCAATCTTATATCAGCTGCCACGTTGAAAACAGGGTTTAATGTAGCTATTAATCCTAAAATTTTGCAGAAGTCTAATGCAGAGGGTATTGCTGAAGTTTTTAAAAAGTTATCTGCAATTTTAGAAATAGATGAGCAGGACTTTACAATGAGAGCAAATAAGCAGAACGATACATATGAAGAAATCGCCAAGCATATTGATGAAGATACAGGTAAGAAGATTACTGACTTAAAAATTCCGGGTATTTCTATATATAAGGAAAAGTGGCGCTATTACCCTGGCGGAGAACTAGCATCGAACGTTCTCGGGTTTATGGGTTTCAAGGGGGATGAATATGCAGGAAGATATGGACTTGAAAGATATTATGAAGATACGTTAAAACGAGGGGGAGAAAATCTGTATGTAAACTTTTTTGCAGAAATTTTTTCTAATATAAAAGGAGCAGTTGAAGGAGAAAAAATGGAAGGGGATATTGTGACGACGATTGAGCCAGATACACAAAAATATTTAGAAGATTTGTTGGTTGCAATTCAAAAACAATATGGATCTCAATTGACTGGAGGTATTATAATGAACCCGATGAATGGGCAGATTTATGCCATGGGAAAGACTCCTTCATTTGATCCCAATAATCTAGGAGCTGTTTCGGATCTAGGGACCTTAAGGAATGACCTTGTAGAATCTGTTTACGAAATGGGTTCAATTATAAAGCCTTTGACAATGGCAACCGGAATAGATGTAGGAAAAGTAACTGCAAGTACTACTTATAATGATAAAGGTTCAATAAAGATAAATGATAGGACGATTTCAAATTTTGACAAAAAAGGTAGAGGCACTATCACGCTTATGTATGCAATGGCAAAGTCTTTAAACACAGGATTTGTTTTTATTGAGCAACAGGTTGGGAATGCGGTGCTTAAAAAATACTTTGAATCATTTGGTTTGGGTGAAAAAACAGGAATAGATTTGCCGAATGAAGCATCAGGTTTGATTGATACTTTGAAGCGCAATAATGATGTGGAGTTCGTGACAGCAGCATTTGGACAGGGTATTGCCGTTAGTCCGATTGAAACTATTCGTGCCGAGGCTTCCATTGCCAATGGCGGGTACTTGGTGACCCCTCATGTTGTAAAGCAGATTAATTATAGGATTGGTATCGATAAGAACATAGAACCAGATAGAGGTACAAGAGTAATTAAAGAAGAAACAGCTCTGGCAGTGACAAGAATGTTAATTAATAACGTCGACACCTCGCTTCTTGAAGGTAAGGCTAAAAATCCACGGTATTCTGTCGCGGCAAAGACCGGAACGGCCCAGATTCCAATTAAAGGCGCAGGTTATCAAGAAGACCAGTATTTGCACTCTTTCATTGGATTTTTACCAGCTTACAATCCAAAATTTATCGTGTTCCTTTATACTGTAAATCCACGAGGTGTTGACTATGCTTCAGATTCTCTGGCAAAGCCTTTTGTTGAATTAACAAAATATCTGATAAATTATTATCAAATTCCACCCGATAGAGGGGTAGGGGATGTAGTGAATTCTACATCTACAAAAAGCAATTAAGCTTTATTTTTAAGCAAAAATATGCGACACTGTGGTTTATGGCCCTATCGTCTAACGGTTAGGACGGAGCCTTCTCAAGGCTTAAATCAGAGTTCGATTCTCTGTAGGGTCACAGAATGGGATTTTGAGTCAGTGATTTCGTTATTTACCTTGAAGACCAAGGTTAGTTTTGGTGTTCGACTAACAATTTCTTCATAGGTCGGAAACTCTTCGAAGAAGAGGCTGTATAGTGCTAGCTGTTCACGCATATTGACTATGTTTTTAAGGATAATTGTAGGGTGTTCCATTAAGGTTTTTGCATAGGCAATAAACTCATGGATGTCGTCTTCCTTAACCTCTAGGTTATTTCTCTCTTTTCTAGCCATGTTTATTTCCTCCTCGAGTTTCTCTACCTTCGCTTCGATCTCTCTTCTCATGGTGTCCGTATGGGCTTTACCGAAGGACTCTATCAACTCTGCTTTTCTATGTTCGAGCTCTGCCACCTTGTCATTCGCTACAGCGGTTAGTTTTGCAGAATGACCTTCCTCCTTCCTGTATTTTAGGATAAGCACTTTTTCAAAATCAGATAGAAACTCATCGGTAAACTTTATCTTTGAAAGATAATCAGAGAAAGCCGTGTCGAGTGTTGTTTGTGGAATAGCATAGCGTTTATGATTTCGAGCACAATGATAAAAGCTATATTGCTTACCAGACTTACTACGGGACGGACTGGCAAGGAGTGGTCGTCGACAAGTAGCACACATCGCCACATTTTTATACGGAAATCGTAAATTAAACTTGTGTCGTTTTCGTATGTTTTTCTCGGGGTAGTGATTATAGAGAACCTCGACGTTCCTCATTCCGTCGATCTCCACATGCACCTTGCCACGATTAGCAGCATTGAACAATTCAACTGTTACAAGTCCATCGTATTGTGCTTTGATAGGTTGATGCTTTGTCCACTTCTCACAAATAACACCGCAATAGGTAAGTCTCGGTATGATCCTTTGTAATTGTTTTATTGTTAGTTTTTTGTCGCCTTCTTTTCCTACGACTTTATTCTTGCTTTTATTCCACCTCTTTTGTGTTTTTGAACTATAACCAAGTGCGTTCACTTTATCTACTATCTCTTGATCAGAATACACACCTTCCGCCCTCATTTTGAACATCTCAATAAAAAAATGTGCTCGATCAGGGTCTGGTACTTGTATAATTTTTTTCTTATCTTCTACGAAAACACGTTTGTTTATAAAACCATCTACTGGCCTACCTACCTTATAACCTTGTCTCGTAAGTCTTATTTGGGCACTGATAAGTCTAGTTAATATGGCGGTTCTTTCATTTTTTGAACTCTCTGCTACTACAAGCTCGCCTAATTGACTCGGACTGGTTCGGCTCCATTCGTACTCTTCGTCAAGTTCGCCGAGAGTATTAACGGAAGGCTGTATAATTCCAGACACATCTCGAAGCTCAACACCTAGTCTCATTAAGTCCTTTTTCATCCCCTCATAGGCTGATGCTCCCTCTCGAGACAGACGATCGATAACTTTTATAACAAAGTATTTTATCTTGCCAGGGTGGGCCTTTATGATCCCAATTATGGAGTTGTAAATGGGTCTATTTGATGTGGTACCGGTAAATGGTTCCTGGAAAACTGTGTCTTCTGGGAAAGTCTGCCATCCCTGCGCTTCAATAAATCTCTTGATACTTGTAGCTTGGCTTTCCAGACTTTCACCCTCAACCGCTTGTTTCGGAGTACTTACTCTCGCATATCCAATGGCATACATAGGCTTTGTCATTGAACATAGTTTACTTCTTTTTTAGGTATTAAAACAGTCTTCGGTTTTCGATCTTTGATCCATGACTTATAAAAAGCATCGGCAAAAGAGGTGTGGACTCTGTAGAGAAAATCCAACTTATCGGCGGGTAGTAATTCCGCCTTTTTACCTATTATCTTTTTAAACTCTTCAAGAGTGATCTGGGACTCCGCCATTTAGTAAGCATGCCAAAATGACTTTAATTCTCCGAGACAAATACGCCAGAATACCCTTATTTTAATGGGTATTTTTAGCATCTGTTGACACTACTTGCCAAAAAATAGGTTGACCTATCTCTTTCTCTTATTAAGAAATTAAGATAAGATGTTAATACAACTGAATAAGTCCACAGTAGCCTAAACCATCGAGCAATCGGTGGCATGGTGAAAATCCCCGTAAAAGATAAAGAACTCCTAGTCAGAGTTTGCCTTTTACGGGGTCATATCTGGAAACGGATATGGGTGATCGCAAGATCATCATACTGGCTAGGAGCTTTTTGGTTGCCAAATTATGAAAAAGATAATAGGCATTTTAAGGAAAGATAAAATTGGAAGGTTAGATTATATAATTGTTCTTGGTACGTTTCTTGTACTTGAAGTAGTTATTTTCAGCATCGTCTTTTCACTTGTCGATCACATCAGCAATGATACGTGGTTACCCATTTTTGGCACTTTACTTGTTGCCTCTCTAGGTACTCTTGCCTGGATAAACTCAAAGAGGATGCGAGACGCTGGAAGAAATACCAAAGAGCTCTTTTACTACTTTGTCATACCTTTATTCTTTGCTGCCCATAGTATTTTCCTTATTTTTTTAAGCAGCAAAGATGCACATTTACGACAAGAATAAAAACCTAAAGGCTATTCTTGACTTCAAAGATGAGAAGTCTGTTTTGACCTGGAACCCGAGATCATGGGTTGATAGATTAAGATGGAAGTTGAGGATGATACTAAAAGATCTACTACCATGACTGCAACAGTCTATATCTTGGCCTTTATAGTCCTTTGTTTTCAGATCTTGGTGGGGCTTTTCGTTATTTTGTCCCTCTATTACCTTATTAGGGTTTACATAAAGACTAGGGAGAAAGAGTATCTGGCTGTAATCATATTGATACTTGGGATTATCGGGTTTTGTCTTGTTTTCCAAAATCTACGATCTTAACTAGGCCATTCTTTGCACGGAGCTTCTCCAAGAGAGCATCCATTTCTTCATCTGAATAGCTCTCGTATCCAGTCCTCATTGGCTCTGGGGTCTCTACACGCACCCTGTTGGTGTATTCGCTCGGATAACGCCTCTCAAGCCACCAGGCGGCCGCTTGCCATGTCTTTTTACTAGCTTCTTTGATTATCTTGATATGTTCCATCTTGTACTCGATCTCTTTTTGTCTCATTTGTTCTGAAAAATCCGAGTCTCGTTTCCAAATGGAAAGAGTGTCCTCGCTTATTCCAGCCAGAGCGGAGGCGTCCCGTTGGCTGGCGCCAGAGCGGATGGCATCTAGGATGATCTTAATGGTTTTGGGCGTGGCTTTTGACTTACCTTTAAGCATCTTCCAAGTCTATCAAATCGACTTATAAAATCCGGGACATATTCTATAAAAAATGCTAAATTGTTGTTTAATGATGAACGCTAAAATAAGGATAAAAAACTACAGATGCTTTGGACATGAGCCCCAGGAAATAGAGATAGGGCCTGGTTTTACAGGTCTTATCGGTCTTAATAACTCGGGTAAATCTGCCACGCTGAAACTCTTTTACGAGCTACGCAATTTGTGGCAACACATGACTAACCCGCATAGTTTTACCATTCTTGATCGATCCCAGAATATAAACATCTCGACTCTCGGGATACAGGACGGTGCGGAGATTTTTAATCACTATAACAACAAACCCGTAGAGATAGATTTTCTAATAAAAAATCAAGAAAATGAAGAGATACAATTTGGTTTTCGTATCACTCAAGTACAGAGATCTACAACCATTCAAGTTACTGGTGGATCAGATTTTAAAATAAATGGAGATAAAGTCGATGTTATAAACAATACTCGACAAGATGGTAGAGGACTTGAGTTTGCCTGGAGAAAATCAATCCCAGGGGGCGGTGAAAGTGGGTTCGTCAGTGTTGATTTTATGGCTAATTTTTTTAAGGATCTATCACAGTCGATTTACATACCATCATTCAGAAACATAATTAACATTGGCGAAAATGCAAATCATTACGATATAGCAACTGGCACTGCTTTCATTAAGCAATGGGACGAATGGAAAAATGGTACGTACAAGTTTGAAAAGGAGCAAATTGTTAGAATAACAAGTGATATAAGTAATCTCTTTGGATATAAAAACCTAGAAATAAGTGCATCAACGGACAAGAAAAATCTACAACTTATCATAGAAGGTAAACCATACTCTATGCACGAGGTTGGTTCTGGACTCTCTCAATTTATTCTCACTTTCGCTACAGCAGCGATAAGAAAACCTACTTATATCTTTATTGATGAACCCGAGCTTAACCTACATCCTGCATTACAACTAAAGTTTCTAACAAGCCTTGGTTCGTACGCCTCTGTTGGTGTGGTATTTGCTACGCACTCATTAGGACTCGCAAGATCAGCAGAAAAAGTTTTTAGTGTAATAAACGACGGAAAGGAGTCAAAGATAAGGCCATTTACAAATACTCCTGATTACGCCACCTTGCTCGGAGAGCTTTCCTTTTCTGCTTATAAGTAAATTGGTGCAGATTGCATTCTGTTTGTTGAAGGCATTACGGAAGTAAGAACTATGCAAGAGATTTTGCGTAAGTTTGGTAAGGACAACAAAGTTCTTATCATGAGTTTAGGCGGTAACGATATGATAAATGGAAAAAGAGAACAAGAGATTTCAGAAATTACTACTCGTGTTGACGTCAAAAAGATCTACGCATGGATTGATAGCGAGAAGGATAGTAAAGATGCTGTATTAAAAAAAGATCGAAGTGATTTTGTTAAAGTATGTAAAAAGCTAAAAATTGACTGCGGGGTATCCGAAAGAAGGGCGACGGAGAACTACTTTACCGCCAGAGCTATTGATGCAGCTTTTAGTGATGGAAATAAAAAGGAGCTCTTACCATACGATCTGCCAGACTCTTCTGCAAATTGGTCAAAAAATGAAAATTGGAAAATTGCACGACAAATGGATTTTGATGAACTTAAAGAGACTGATCTAGGAAAGTTTATTGCTGAAATTAAATGTTCTATTTAAGAATGCGGAAAGACAAAAAAATGGTTTGACAAAACCTACTTTTTTACGTACTGTTCAGTCCAACCAACCCATCAAGACCTCTCACGAGCTAACCTTCTTGGGAAGGATAGCTCTTTGATACAACTCTCACACCAACTCGACTATGAAACTCGCGCTCATCGCATGTGGCGGGACAATTAACTCCGTTCCATCAGGACAAAGTGGCTCGCTTCGGCCAGCCCAAAACGCACAAGACTTCCTTGACCACATCCCAGAGTTAAGAGGGATGGTGGATTTTGAAGTTTTGCAATTCGGGAACATCGACAGTAGCCAGGCCGATCCTACGGTCTGGACAAAACTGGCGATGTTCGTTCACAAACATAAAGCGAACTATGATGCCATCGTGATTACTCACGGCACCGACACCATGGCGGAGTCGGCGGCAGCAATGTCGTTTGTGTTCGCAAACAACCTTAACCTTCCTATCGTCTTCACCGGATCACAACTTCCGGTGGTAAGCAGACAGACAGACGCCAGAAACAATCTGGTCGGTGCGTTCAAGGTGGCTCTCAAAGCTATCGCCGAGAACGTCGCCGAAGTCATGGTCTACTTTGACAACAAGGTATTCCGTGGCAACCGGATGTGGAAGCAAAGCGAGGTCGCCTTCGACGCTTTCACGTCGGGAACCTTTCCTCTGCTGGCTTCCATCAACGCGGCGCCCACTTGGGACACCGAAGACGAGCAACACTGGAGCATGCCAGTCTTCCATCCTCTGGCCATCCAGAAAAAGGAAGTGCTCGCTCCGGATTTCCATCCCCAGTTTGGCGAAGGAGTCGTCGTCACCGACCTCTACGCTGGGACACCGCCCGAGTTCTGGATCGATGGTCTGCGTGGCGGAAGCTGCAAAGGTCTCATCCTTAAAACCATGGGTGCAGGGAACATTCCCTACATCAATCCCCGCTATGACATGCGGCCGGTGATCAAGGTGGCGCTCGAAAACGGTATTCCCGTTCTGGTGTCGCTAAAGTTTCCGAACGGCATGGTTCGCTCAACCGCTATTTACGAAGCGGGACAAGTGGCGCTCGAAGCGGGAGCAATCCCGACTGGCGACATGGTTCACGAGGCAGCTTATGTGAAGTTGCTTTACCTTATCGGGCTTGGGCACCGAACACCTGACGCCGTCAGGAAGTTCATGCTTACGCCTATGGCGGGTGAAGTGACAGAGTTGTAACGTCAGTTTGCGGAAGCAAACAAAATCAATGACCGCTTCCAGCACATCGAGAGATCGAGTGATGCTGGGGCGGTTAATTTTTTATATCGCGCCCGGATATGAAGCATACATAGTTCTAGTACCTGAAAGGTATAGATATAAAACAATTTTTAATCGCAGTATTGTTAAAATAAGGCTGAAATGATAGGTTTTACACACTTACTCCAGATCTTTGGAAGACTGCATCGAGTATAGGAAATGCTTCGTGCCAGCGTATAACCTCACTTTGTATAGTGTTCCATTCCAGGTACAATGAGTTCACAAAAAAAACACCACCTATCAGTGATGCTTCTTTTAGAGACCGCCTGACCTCCTATTTGTATTTTTTGGTTTGTGCAAAATGTACTTGTCAGAACACCTCTAGAATCTAGTAGGTACTCATCGAAGCACAATAATATGCGACTCCCTTTTACAAAATTTAAGGTATTGTCAGAACAATCTCACTGTATATGCCGACTTCATTAGAGCGTATTCTAGTCAACACCTTGGACGCACTTTGCTAGTAATTGCATTGGGGTTTTCAGTTTGATACCGAGATGTAGTCGTTTGCTGTTGTAGTATTCGAG
>JAYSWB010000049.1:0-11163 GCA_043718245.1 bacterium | reverse complement strand
TTGGTAAAATCGGCCACATGGACCGATTTTACTTTTTCTTTAACTTTTTTTGATCGTGGCTTCATATAGGAAGTGTAGTATTGGAGCACCATTTCTATGGTTCATATGCTGCACCCGCAAGAAATAAAAATAAAAGCTGAAAAATTAAGGGTTTATGGGAAGTCATACAGCTATATTACAAGAAAGCTCGGCGTACCAAAAAGTACTCTTTCCACGTGGTTCAATCCAAAATATAAGGATATTTTTAGGACAAGACAAAAAGAACATTTGAAGAAGGCAAGAAAATTTGCTATTGCTGCCCTCAAAAAACGTAATGCTTTGCGTACTACAATGATTACTAATAATGTCCGCAAGGAATTAAAGGACTATCCCATAGGCAGTACAGTTTATATGAAAACAATTTTGGCTATGTTGTATTGGGCTGAGGGAGCGAAGTTTAAAAATGGCGGAGGATTGACCATAGTCAATACTGATCCTGATTTGCTCAGTCTTTACATATCATTACTGAGAAAATGCTTTGTGATCGACGAAAATAAGTTTTGGATTCGATTGCATATTCACCATTATCATGATAAAAATGAGTGCCTGAGGTTTTGGTCTAGGATTCTCAAAGTTCCCTTGCGGCGATTTGCGGAACCCCATATTAAGCCGAGGTCCAAAACTAAAAAGTTTCGGGAGAATTTTATGGGCATATGTTCCGTGTATAATAACGGAGGCAATGCCAGAAGAGAGTTACTAGAGCTAGGCCGGCAACTTGCCAGGCACTACTCTTGACAGGCCCCGTAGTATAATGGATAATATAGCAGCTTGCGGAGCTACTGATCCAAGTTCGATTCTTGGCGGGGTCACACACTATTGAGACCTACCGATAAGGTTACATGCAGTAACTTTTTTGGTGAGTTAAATAAAAACACCTTTCGTTAAGGTGTTTTTATTTCCCCCTATAACACATTCCAAAAAAGACTAGCCACTGTCACAGGTCCGACACCACCTGGAACAGGTGTCATTAATGAAGCTTTTTCAGCGCACAGTGGGTTAATATCTCCAGCAAGCTTCCCAGTCTGTTCGCTCGTGCCAGCGTCAATCAGAATAACGCCTTTTTTTATCATGTCAGGTGTTATGAAGTGCGGGTCACCGACGCCGGTAATAATAATGTCGGCATTTTGTATCTCTTTTAGACGATCGTCAGATGGCGTGCTTCTCCTTATTTGAATATAGGGAATTTTTTCTTTGACTAACATTGCCCCGACCGGTGCACCAACGAGTCTTCCGTTACCGACAACGAGAATTTTTTTGTTCTCCAAATTGATATTGTTGCGCTTAATGATTTCCCAAACTGCCCTTGCTACGGGAGGCATCAGGTCTCCTTCACACATTCGATATGTATCCATGGCGGCCGCACTCAAGAGATCAATATCTTTATCTAAAGGAATAGAAGAAATGATTTGCTCCGTATCGATACCTGGAGGCAACGGCAATTGAACGACAATACCATCATAGGTGTCATCTAGACTATTTATAAAGATAACCGCATCTTCCGTAGTGCGAACTTCTTTTTTAAACCTGGTCGTTAAAATACCGACACGCTCAGCAAAGAGTTCTTTCATTTTCACAAACTGCTCACTGGCAGTATTATCACCAAATAGAATGAGGGCTACTTTTTTCGGGGGCAAATTTTTAAGCTTCAATTTGAGCTCATGCTCCATATCTGCCGCAATTTTTTTACCATCAATAATCATATTTTTAATTATATCTCTGAATTACCTTTTCAAACTCCTCAATCGAGTAAACAAAGTGCAGCCAATCATATTCTTTCGGATCTTTTACTGACGTACACAGGGTTTTCATTTTTTCTCTAATAAGATGTTCCCAATCTGTGCCGTTTTTTGTCTGAATGAATATAAGCGGTGTCATCTTTATATTATGTCCCCCATACTTATTCATTCCATCATTCACGACATTTTCGTGGAATACAGTAGTTTCTTCTAGCTCAGTGCCGTCTCCACCAAGCGGACAGACTACGGCAATATCACCAGAAACAACCACCTTCAATCGCTGAAAGATATCTTCCGAAACATCAGTAAACGATGCTTCTTTTACTCTTTCCCATAAACCATCATGCTGTTGTTGTGGCACGCCGATGTTTAAGAATGGAGAAAGACTATTCTCAGCAATATATTTATTGGCAGTGTCACTTGTTGCAGACATTGCTCCACCGCTATAACCGCCGTGAATAATACCGTAGCCACTTTTGAGCAGTGCTTCTGTAAACCGTTCGATCGCTTTATATTCTTCACTTTCCGAATCTATTGTTGATTTGCCGAGTACTGACGCAAAACGCTTCGCACCCGATTTTTCTTTCATTTCTTGTAATGTCATATTTATATGGCAATAGGAAAATTGATTTTCTCCCCATGCTGATAATTAATAAATGTTGTGTCTGTAAACTTCCAATTGAGTACACTTGTAAAACCCTCTGTAGAAGCAATACTATAACTTGAACTTTCTACCTCTAATAACTTCTTTGCTCCATCAATATGGTTTTCGTACAACTCTACTTGG
Organism: bacterium; assembly: GCA_043718245.1. Lineage (GTDB taxonomy): Bacteria > Patescibacteriota > Minisyncoccia > Phycocordibacterales > CAIZLB01 > JBAXAB01. The sequence continues at coordinate 8,601 of JAYSWB010000049.1, read as the reverse complement.
CCAAACATACCTATCACTTTTCCTTCCTTATATCCTGTTTCCAAACAAATAAGATGAAGCAGTAATGCGTGTTGAGCAAAGTCATTTGGTAAACCGAGACATAAATCTGCGCTTCGCTGATAAAAGATCAGACTAAGTTCATCTCCATACTTAAGAATTTGGAAAGCGAACGGACATGGCGGGATGGATTGTTGGTCAATGTCTTTGGGATTCCACTGTGATACGACAAGCCTTTTACTTTCCGGATTTTCTTTGATTTTCTCAATCAGTAATTTTATCTGATCAATTCCCTGCCCTGTGTAATCGCCGATGCCTTTATAATCAGCTCCAAAATTTCGCCATTCGAATCCATATGTTGGACCAAGGTCATTTGGATTTTCCGATTGATTGCTTTGCCATTGATCCCAGAAGTGACAGCCGCGATCGGTCAGCCATTTTTTATCTGTATAACCTCTGAGATAGAACTCAGTTTCAACTCTCATGCTTTTCTGGGGCATTTGGCGAAGAGTGCTTAGTGGAAATCCAAGCTTCATATCATGTTCAATTGTTTTTCCCAAAAGACTATACGCTGAAATTCCTGATCGAGTTGGCCGCAAGAAACCTTCATCTAAACACTCTTTAATTATTTCTTTGTATTCTGTATCGAAGTTTTTCATATAATTACTTGATTGGCTTCTTTGCCTGCATTACTAATGTAAACGGGATCATCTTTGACTTATTTTTTGAGTAAGTGCTCGAGAAAACATGTTTCTTTTCTTTGTCACTGTTTGTAGTGATCTCATGGAACGCAGTTACTTCAAACCCCGCTTTCCTAAGAAGTTCAAACCATGTACTTGGCTTCGCTTGAAATGACTGAATGTTATAACCTGTCTGATTCCAATTGAACCTTACCGTTGGTTTTTCCTGATTGTATGAACTTTGGAATACCACCTTACCCTCTTGTTCATCTACTACCCTCACCAAGTAGTGATCCCAACTAAAGGTAAATGTTCCACCGGGTTTAAGAACCCTGAATATCTCCGATAACGTTTTTTCAATGTCTTCCGACCAGCCGATCCCATAGACGCTGAACACTTCATCAAATGTATTCTCAGGATAAGTGAAGTCTTTTGACATATCTGCTGTTTGGAAAGAAATTCCATTATTCCCATACTTCTTTTTGGCTTCGCTAATACCATTTTGAGAGATATCGATACCTATATACTGTCTGGGCGCTTTTTTAATGATAAATGGGACTGATTCTCCTATGCCGCAACCGATCTCTAATACTGCCTTACCCGTAATAGTTAATAGCTTAGGAGTAAGGTCTGAGCCGGACGAATGGAGCCCCCATGCTGGAAGATATGTGCCCCCAGAGTGGTAGTCGCCCGCATAGAGGGAGTTCCAGGCCTTGGCGTTATTGGTTTTAATAGTGTTTTTCATAGCTATAGTTTACAATATTATTAAAGTATTGTACTATTTTTCAGTCATATTTTAGGTTATCCACAGTTTTACCTTTATTTATAAAGGTTATGATATACTAATACTGTGTCCGATTTTCCGACATATTAAAATTATATGAACCAAATCACTGTTTTACTACAAAAATATGGCTTCTCGGAGCGCCACACCAAGGTATACCTACACCTGCTTGAGAGCCTGGAGGATACGGTGCTTGGCGTAGCCAAAGCTACTAACATACCCAGGACGACCGTATACACAATCCTCAATGACCTCAGAGATCAAAACCTCGTATCCTCCTTTAGGAAGAACAAGGTGCAGTTTTGGACACCTGAAAGCGTCAATCAGCTCAAAGTGAACCTAGAGCAGAAACAGGAAGTGGCAGATTCTCTCGTCCCCCTCTTGCGAGACATCACCAGTAAATCTCATCTCGGAGATTCCTCAATTCGCATGTTTACAGGAAAAGAAGGATTAAAAATTGTTTGGGAAGACATTATTTCCTGCCTTGAAAGCGAAAAGCCGCCTTTTGTATATGCGATATCTCACACTGACCTCTATTCAATCTTGCCGAAATACTTCCCTGCTTGGATCGAGAGACGCAGGAAGTCCAAGGTTTTTGCCAAACTTATTGTTCACCACGGCCACCAGCACCTCCGTTCGGATAGCGGCCAGGAAGTCCGAGTTATGCCAGAAAAGTATATTTTCACAGGCGACCTTACTATTTATGGTAAAAAAGTAGCTATCTTTGTATTTGAAAAAGACCGATTTGAATCGATCATTATTGATTCCCCTGCTTTTGCACAGATGATTCAGGGTATATTCAATTACACTTGGGATAATTTAGGAGAATCGGCTAAGATTTAAATTAATTATATAGCATTAGCATTTACTAAATAATCTGGATACAATAGTTTATATGAATTTTAATCCTAATAAACACCAAGCCGACGAGGAAAGTTCTGGAGAACCTGCCGATTTTATTACTCAAAACAAAAATAAGCTGACCGCGAATACTAGTTCTTTTATTGATCAAAATAATGAATACTCTCCAGAACAAAAAGAGTTATTCAAGCAGAAAATTGAGGAGGCTCTTAACTTAGCCTTAATAGTTCACGCTGATCAGAAGCCACGGCCTGACGGTCCCTATGTAAACCATATTTTAAGAGTAAGTAATAGAATTGTTGAGGAATATGGAATTAAAGACCCAGAACTTGTCATAGGAGCACTCCTCCATGATTCTGTTGAGGACCAGGCAAAAAAATTAGCGGCCCTGCTGGCTGATACAACTTCGGACTCTGAAAGAGAGCAAGCGTTGCTATATGTAAAAAATACTTTTGGAGAAAGAATAGAAAAAATTGTAGTGAAGCTTTCCAACCCAGAACCCGAGAAAGAAGGTATGTCGGCTGATGAAAAAAATAATGTCTACAAGGAGCATGTCAAAGAAGCAATCGAAGATTCTGATGTATTACCAATTAAGCTTTCTGATTTTTCTGATAACGCCCTAAACCTTGAGGCAATCAGTGACCCTGCACGCAGACTTAAGTTGAGCAAGAAGTACCTACCTGTAATGGAAGTTTTTGTTGAAAGATTAAAAACCGCTCATGATATTTTGGAGCAAGACAAAATTGAGGAGATGACTGGCCGACTGCAAACCGTAATAGAAAGTACCAAAAACTACATTGCCCAAGCTTAGGAAGTCTTACCCCAAAGCTCCCTAAACACCTGGCTCATATTGTGCGCCATGACGGAGTCATTTATTTCGATTAAGTAGTATGGCCTCTCTTTCGTAATGATCATGACAATATACGAACCGATAATCCACTGAGTGGCTGAGAATTCATTAGTATCTAGAAACTTTATTTTGCGTCTCTCAATTTTTTTAGAGACCATTTCTTTCTCAATATCAGACTGGTTACTGAAAAGTTTAAGGTCTACATCTTTATCCGTAGTTTTCCAGTACCAGTCTACCCATTTACCAAATTTTTCAACGAAAGTGTGATCCTGATATCCCCACCAGGTCTTATTTCCCTCTTTCATACTTTCAGTCCACCTTGGAGCTGCTTCGTAAATATATTTATCCAAATCAACTTCATCCACAAATCGGATCTTTGGCACAGAGTAGCTCTTCGATTCCGGCACATTTTTAAGAAATTCCTGTAGTTCGCGGATAGAACTCACCTTTTCCTTCGCTTTCTCATTTTCAGTCTCAATCACCTTTTCGAGTTCTTTCTCTCGCACAGGCAAAAAGTAGAGCGTCCTGCCACCCATATCTTCAACAATGAGGCCTTTATCCTTAAGCTCTTTTGCCACGCTATAGACAGTTGTCCGGTTAATCTTGGCAAGCCTAGAAATAAGCGCTGGAGCGATCTTCCCATGTTCAAGAATGAGCTTATAGACGGTTTGCTCCTTATTTCCCAAGCCCAGGCTATGCATTACTTTTTCTATCATGGCCTTATTTTATCATAGTTGTTGGTTTTTTGTCAACACTTTTTGTTAAAATAGTGATAAAAGCTTGATAAATATACCTATTTTCGTTGTTTTGGTATTGACATTACTTGACAAATCTGATATCATATGTGCATTAATATTAATTAATAATCAATTATGAACAAGTACGGAAATATTGTTATTGGTGTTATCGCAGCAGTCGCTCTGGTGGTCGCTTTTGGAGCTCAGAAAGGCACAAAAGTAGAGTCAGTAGCAGACAAAGTTATTAATAATGGCGAAATTCGCATCGGGTATATCATCTATCCCCCTTCGATGATCAAAGACGAGAAAACAGGAAAGCTTTCTGGTTTTTCATATGATCTCGTTGAAGCAGCTGCAAAAAATCTTGGTGTAAAGACTAACTGGGTTGAAGAAGTAGGTTGGGGTTCGGCAATCGAAGGCTTGAATACCAAGCGTTACGACGTTGTTGGAACTCAGATTTGGCCAAACTCAGCTCGAGCTCGTGAAGCGGTATTCTCTATACCACCTTTTTACAGTGGGATTTATCCTTATGTTCGCACAGGAGATACCAGATTTTCTGGAGATCTCTCTAAAATAAATTCGAGTCAGTACACACTCAGTATCCTCGATGGAGAAATGTCATCGTTTATTGCGAAGCAGGATTTTCCAAATGCAAAAGTAAATGCTCTCCCGCAGCTCTCTTCATATGCTGAAGTATTCCTAAATGTGACCAATAAAAAGGCCGACTTGGCATTTGCTGAGCCTTCTGCTGCTAATGACTTCTTGAAATCAAATCCAGGAACTCTCGTACGTGCAACAGAGAAACCTGTCCGAACATTCGGTGTAGAGTTTGCTTTCGCTCGCGGCGAAGATTCTATGGCAGCTATGTGGAACATCGCACTTGGCGATCTCATCAACGATGGCACAGTAGCTCGCACACTTGATAAATACGGCGTATCTAACGACTACATTCTCGCAAAGTAATCAATTAACTCTCAAACTATATGTGGAACGTATTAATTAACTATCACCAACTATTACTCCAAGGTTTTTTGACCACGCTCAAACTCCTTGGGTCAATTATTCTCATCGGGGTTCCGCTCGGAACCCTGCTGGGTGTAATCGGCGGCAGACACAGCCCGGAACTTGGCAAAATAATTAAGGGCGCACGGTTCGTCACAAAAGTTGTACCTGTGCTAGTCCTATTATTCTGGCTCCATTTCCCGCTACAAGGATTGCTTGGTGTTGTGGTAGATCCGTTCTGGACCACCATTGTGGCTCTTGGCCTAATTAATATGATCTCTACTGCTCACATTGTAACCACGGAACTTGAGCTGCTTCCAAAAGCCTATAGAGAAGCCGGGGCTACGCTCGGTATGACGAAAAACCAGATCACAAAATACATTGAATTACCGCTCTTGCTTCGTAGAGTGATGCCGCAGTTGCTGCTCAACCAAGCCGCGATGCTTGAGTACACATTATTCGCAAGTCTGATTTCAGTTCCAGAATTATTCCGAGTCGCACAAACGATCAATGCCATGGTTTATAAACCGGTTGCAATTTACTCACTTCTCGTGATTTTCTTCTTAGCTATTCTTGCACCGCTTCACCTGACAGTTTCCTGGTTTCAAAAGAAATACGCTACTCAATATGCTTAATTTTATGCTTAATATAAAAAACGCTACAAAAAAATATATCCATGATTCTGAAATAAGAGGAATTAGTGATATTACTTTTTCGGTAATTCCAGGGGAAATTATTTGTGTACTCGGAGCAAGCGGCTCTGGCAAAAGTACGCTTCTCCGGGCGCTCGCCGGTCTTGAAGTACTAGATAGTGGCAATGTTGAAACTGACCAAAAAAGCTTGGTAAGCTATGTTTCCCAGGAATACACACTCTGGCCTCATCTCACAGTGCTTGAGAATCTAACTTTGGCACCAAAGCTTAGTGGTAGTGGAGAACAAAAAAAGCTTGCCGAAGAAACAATTTCAGAAGCTAAAAAACTTTTGGAACGATTTGGGTTAATTGAATACGCCAATAATTACCCGAGCGAACTCTCTGGCGGACAAAAGCAACGAGTCGCTTTACTACGAGCAATTATGGCAAAGCCGAAAGTGCTATTGTTAGATGAAATTACCTCAGCCCTTGATCCGGAACTTACTAAAAGCGTCCTGGACCTCATTCGTGCTCTCGCCAAAGATGGCTACACAATGGTGATAGTTACCCACCATATGTCTTTTGCATTATCTGTAGCTGACAGAATTCTCTTTCTCAAAAATGGGAGTATTCTACAAGACAAGAAATCGACTCAATTCTTTTTTAATCAAACTGATCCGGAAGTACGATCGTTCATCGCTGATATTGCGAGACAAGATGAATCAATCGAGGTCTTTCGGGGTATTGAGCAATTCCAGGCTTACCATATCGGCCTCATGAAGCACTTACCTGAAAATTCAGTGATATATGTCGCAGGTGCAGTCGGTGATGCGTGGTACGCACCTATGGGTGAATTTTATGCTCTCTATGAAAAGCTTCGTATTCAGAAAAAAATTATCTGGAAAATGGTGACGTACGATCAGGGAGAAAAAGATAAGCAGTTATTGCGAGATTTTCCTGAATTCAACCAGTTTAGAGAAATGCCAAGAAATATTCAGAACCCCGCAAACTACAACGTCTTCGGCGATACAGTCATTACTCAAATATTTGGTGATGAGCCAACAATCATCCAGATCAAGAACCAAGATGTGGCAGATGCATACATGCGATTCTTTGAAGAGCTGTGGGAATCAGGTAACTAAGCACCTTATTCCTCAACCCAATACTAGGAGGTTATATAAGAGGCCGGGGGTCATTTCCGGGGTTATACACTCCCCTTTGTTAATGCTAGACTATGCATATCTTCTAGGCTTAATTTAACCAAGGAATGTCCTTGGTTTAGTTCTGAAAGCCAGAGACTAGGTTCACACACTAGTACGAGGTTCGGGAGACCGAGAGGGATAGCCCTTTTGGTTATCGAACTTCAATCAAACAATTTATATGACTACCACGAAAAGAGTAAGAATAGTTGTTATAGTAATCGCAATACTTGTGGTAGCTTTTGTCATTTTCAAAACACCTGCTCAAACCGATAATCCAGAGGCTACAGATAATAATTCGCCTGTTAGTAATGATAAGAGTGAATTCGTAAGTGTTCCAGTAACAGAAAAAGGTACGGGTGTAGCTTTTATAGAATTGCGCAAGGCTATAGAAAAAAGTCATTTGGCACCCTTGCTCCAAACAGATATCTACGAACATTCTGATGCCGCTAGATTTGCTCTTTTTTTTAAAGAACACACCTCAGCTCGTGATTATCTTATAATGACTGGTTTATGGAATCCGAATATAGACCTTAAGGGTCCGATTATCGAGAAAGGCTCTACGCTTGAGGTAAACAAAAGAGCTGTTTACTTCAATCGACCAAGTGTTGGAAAAATTTTAATCTATAAATTCGCCCTGGATGAAAAGGCAATCTATGAAGAAGGTGTTCGTTCTGGTAATAGTGCTTACAATAATGTTTTTAACACCTTCCGATCAGAGTCATTGGAAGTGAAGATTTCCGATACCACAATTAAGTCAGGCGAAAAATATGGCTACGAAGTAACCTTTGGCGACGATGTGAAAAACAAGAAAGCCAAGATTAATATTCTCCTTATTCAAAATCAAAATTACTATAATCCAGGAATTAAATGCCCTTTTGCAGTATTTTCGGGAACTTTTTCTGATAAATATACTAGCCAGGGTGAAGTCAACTTGTGTCTATCTTCTAGTGGAGATGCAATAATACCTGGAGAATACCAAGTAATAATTGTTGCGAGCACACTAGAAAATCTTGGACGGGCCTACTACAATTTTGGGCAAACAATAATCGTCAATTAAGGCGATTTTTGCTTTTAGAATAAAAGGCTATATTAAAGCAAACATGAGCAAAGAAATTCTACACTTGCAGAAACGAATAGAGAAAATTATTGAGTCCTGTCCAGAACTTACTTTTGTCGGCAATGCTGTACTTAGACAAAAAACAACTGAAGTCACGCTTGAAGAAGGAATAAAAGTAGGCAGGATGTTGCAGGAAACCCTTACAAAAATTAGAGAAATTACCGGTTACGGCCGGGGTTTAGCTGCGCCCCAAATTGGAGAGAATAAATCTGTTTTCATTACATTTACCGATGAGACCTTCAAAATATATATTAATCCAAAGATTACCAGCATGTCTTCTGAAGAGTGCTTATACAAGGAGAATTGTCTAAGTTGCGGACCACTGTGGGGAGATGTAAAAAGGCCGAAATCTATTGTAATGGAATATATGGACGAAAACGGAAATCAGCAAGAAATTAAATCAGATGGTTTTCTTGCACGGCTCCTTCAGCATGAATACGACCACTTAGATGGGATTATAAATCTTGATAAAATCGAAAAAGGAACAATGGAATTTATGGTGTCTGATCCCCTTAAAGAAACACTTAGGGAAATAGCGTAGGACTATAAAGGGATAATTGAAATATGAAACTATATAAAATCCTCAACTCATTAAGAAAAATATACTGGTTTATATTTAGACCAAAAACATTTGGCATAAAATGCCTTGTTGAAAATCAAAATGCCCAATGTCTTCTAATTAAAACTACCTATTCAGGCGACTACTGGACCATTCCCGGCGGAGGCTGTAAAAGAAATGA
>JAYSWB010000048.1:0-11230 GCA_043718245.1 bacterium | reverse complement strand
AGAGTTGAATATTTACTCAACACCAGACCGAGGAAACGCCTTGGCTGGAAGACACCATTACAAATGATGAGTGGTGCACTTCAAAGTTGAATTCAGCTGTAGTCTTCTTGACTTACCAACAAGAAGTGGCGAGTTCGATCCTCGTCACCTCCACAACAATTGACACTCTTATTACCAGGGATATAATAGCCTTGGTAAGTCAAGAAGGCAGAAAAACCGCTCGGAAGGGCGGTTTTTCATTTGATAAAAATAGTGATAGTCTAATCGGTGGCAGTTCATTGTTGAGAGTAACACTTGGATACCAATAAATGCTCCGTTGCTGTGAAACGGTCGGAGCTTGGGTTCAAGGCCTATCAGCCTGTTGGTGAACGATCAGTATCGGCGAGAGAAAGTCGTGGAATATCGGGAACACTCGAATGTCCTAGGGTAAAGGCCCACCAAAGCTACGACGGGTAGCTAGATGTCCAAACTCGGTAAGACCGTAAAGGCCCTAGCCTCAACACAAATTGCTATTCCCTGCTGACGCTCGACGTCGGCAGGGAATCTTTTTTTACTTCTGATAGAATGAACCAAATGAAAATCGGCATCATCACAGGTGGTTCAACGGGCGAAAGAGAAATTTCTATTAAATCAGCAAAAAATATTTGTAATGCAATTGATTTTGCTGAAATTGAAACATTTATTTTTCCGGATGATATAGATAATTTTTTTAATGTTAGGAAGAATTTAGATGTTGTCATCCCAGTAATCCATGGAGTTGGTGCAGAAGACGGCAGTTTGCAAGTTTTTCTTGAAACTTTAGGAATTCCATATATTTTTTCTGGTATACAAGCACACAGCATTGGGATTGATAAAAGAAAAACCAAAGAGATTGTCTCTAAACTTGGAATAAAAGTTCCTCGTGAAATTGATACTTTTCCCTTATTTGCCAAGCCAAATCTTGGTGGGTCGTCGGTGGGTTCAAAACTTTGTAATGATAAAGAAGAATTGGATAAGTTGTTTGGGGAGAATGTTGGGATTGATTTTATATTAGAAGAATCGATAAAAGGTCGCGAGATGACGGTTGGAGTTGTAGAGAAAGATGGCAAGAACCTTATTCTCCCTGTTATAGAAATAATTCCTAAAGGAGAGTTTTTTGATTTTGAAAGTAAATATGATCCGGAAAAGTTGGCGGAAGAGATTTGTCCAGCGAAAATTGATGCGGATATATATAAGGAATTGCAAAGGCAGGCTCTGGTTTGTCATCAGACGATAGGTGCAAAGCATATTTCTCGATCGGATTTTTTTGTTACAGAGGATAATGAGATTTATTTTTTGGAGATTAATACGATTCCGGGGATGACTGATACATCACTCTTGCCGAAGATGTTGAAGGAGGAAAGGGTTGAGCTAAAAAACTTGCTAAAAGAGTGGGTTTCTGGGGTTTGACACCACCCCTAAAATCCTTTATATTACTACCATGAAAGATGTCCAGTTCGCCTCCCCGGGCGGACTCATTTTTTTAAAAGATAATAAAATTAAATATATGTTTGACTTAAAAGTAATCAATTCGGTATTAGATCAGCTAGAACAGGAAAGAGGAATCCCTCGAGCAAAAGTAATGGAGGCGATAGAAATGTCTCTTGCTACTGCTTATAAAAAGGAGTACGGACGTCGCGGACAATTTATCCGCGCGGTTTTTGACCTATCTACGGGCCAGACTGAATTTACTCAGGTAAAAATCGTAGTAGAGCCTTCACAGGTCATTACTGACGAGCAATTAGAGGAAAATCCTGATTTAGCCACAAAACTCGAGGGTGAAACACCTGAAATGATCCGATTTAGTGATGAACAGCATATATATTTGGAAAACGCCCAAAAGATCAAAAAGGACGTCAAAGTCGGCGAGGAAATGGTATTTCCTCTTGAATACCGCGATGATTTTAGCCGTATTTCCGCACAGACTGCAAAACAAGTAATCATCCAGAAAATTCGCGAAGCAGAAAAAACTTCGGTATTGGCAGAATTTGGTAAAAAAGAAAATGAAATCGTTTCTGGTTCTGTTCAGCGAATGGAACGTGGAAATGTTTTCGTAGACATGGGACGAGCAGTTGGAATGCTTCCATACGAAGAGCAAATTCCTAACGAACACTACAATCAGGGTGAAAGACTTCGAATGTTATTGGTTCGCGTAGAAGAAACTCCAAAGGGGATTTTCCTCAGATTATCTCGATCTCATCCAAAGTTTTTAGGAGAACTTTTCAAATTAGAAGTACCTGAAATTGCAAATGGTTCTGTTGAAATAAAATCAATTGCCCGCGAAGCTGGTGCTCGTTCAAAAATTGCGGTTGCATCTATTGATACTCACATTGATCCAGTTGGTTCAATGGTAGGTCAGCGAGGAGTGCGCGTGAATACAGTCATGAGCGAGTTAGGTGGAGAAAAAATCGACATTATCGAGTGGAATTCAGATCCTGCGGAATTTATTAAGGAATCTCTTTCACCTGCAAAAATCTTGAACATCTCTATTAATGAAGCTGAGAAATCAGCAAAAGTAGAAGTTGCACCAGACCAGCAATCTCTTGCTATTGGAAAAGGAGGACAGAATGTTCGATTGGCGGCAAAACTTACTGGATGGAGAATTGATATTCAGTCAGCGGCTGTGCCTGTATCTGAAGAAGCGGCTCCCGAAGTTACAAATTAATTTTTAAAATTTATGTCAATGAACTTATGGCACGATCTTGAACCAGGATCAAAGGATTCAATCACTACTATTATCGAAATTAATAAGGGGTCTAAAAACAAATACGAAATTGATAAAAAGACAGGGCTAATTGCGCTTGATCGTGTACTTCACACTGCGCAGGATTATCCTTTTGATTACGGTTTTGTTCCGCAGACTTTGTGGGAGGATGGAGATCCATTGGATGTTGTACTTATTACAACTTACCCTCTTTTCCCAGGCTGTTTAGTCAAAGTGCGCCCCGTCGGAGTGATGTGGATGATTGATGGAGGAGATAGCGATGCAAAGATTATTGCGGTTCCCGAGGAGGATCCAAGATTTGCTCATATAAAAGATTTAAAAGATGTTAACCCGCATTTTACAAAGGAAATGGAACACTTCTTTTTGACTTACAAGCAATTACAGAAAAAAGAAGTACAGGTTAATGGTTTCGATGGTGCAGAGAAAGCCATGGAAGCATTCGAAAAATCAGTCAAAGCTTATAAGGATAAATACGCAAAATAAATGTTTAAAATCATAAGTAACAAACCAGTAGAAAACGAGGATTGCCGACAGGAAATTGTCATCTCTATCGATAAGAAAACTGTCGCTGAATACAGAGAAGAAGCAGTATCTAATGTTGGAGAAGGGATGAAAATTGATGGCTTCAGACCAGGACATGTACCTGAGAAAGTTATCGTTGAAAAATTTGGTGAAGTTTTAATTACTGAAGAAGCTGGGCGTTTGGCACTGGAAAAAATTTATCCAGATGTTATTACAGAAGCAAAAGTAGAGGCAATCGGAAATCCAGAAGTTGCGATTAATAAAATCGTGCCAGGTGAAACTTTTGAAGTAAAAATTACTACAGCAACGCACCCTGTTATTAAAATTGCTGATTATAAAAAATTAGCGAAGGATATTAATGGTAAAAAGTCTGATGATGCTGAGGCGACTGATAAGGAAATTGAAGATGCCATCAAGGAACTCCAGAACCAGGTAGCTCATGATGACCATCACAAGAATAACCCAGAGGACAAGGGTCATAACCATGGTGATTTGCCACTTCCGGAAGTGAATGAAGAATTTATCAAGAAGTTTGGAGATTTTAAGACTGTTGATGAATTTAAAGCGAAAATTCGAGATAGTATTAAAGTACAGAAGGTAAGAAAAGAACAACAGAAGAAGCGGGTTGAAATACTTGATGCGGTTATCGCAAAGAGTGAAATCAAAATACCGAAGGTTTTAGTTCTAAATGAACTTCATAGAATTGAATCAGAAATGACTCATCAGATCGGTCAGATGGGATTAAAGGTTGATGATTATTTGAAGCATATCGGAAAAACAATCGAGGATTTAAGAAAAGATTGGGAGCCTGAAGGGTTGAAGAGAGCGCAGACTCAGGTTGTATTAAATGAGATTGCTAATAAAGAAGCGATCAAGCCAGAACAAGATGATGTCGACAAAGAGGTGGCAATAATTATGAATCAGTATAAGGATACTGATAAGTTACGTGCGATGATTTTTGTTGAGACGATGCTGACGAATGAGAAGGTGTGGCAGTGGTTGGAGGGGGTTAGGTAAAGAACTGACTAAGGAATTTAAGATTGTTATAAGTATTATCGTCCCTAAATCCTGTGAAGATAATCTTTGAAATCATCCCCTCTTTCTTATAATAAATAATCCTAATGCGCCCAACTCTAACCCTGAATAGATCAGTGTAGTTTTTTAATTTCTTAACATCCAAACCTTCTGATTCCCTGTACAAAATAGACTCTATCGCCTTAGCTACGTGTTCCCCCTCCTTTATGTTTAACTTTTTGAGAAACTTTTGATTTTTGTTCATCTTTTTCTATATGTTTTCTAAGCATGACAAAAAATTTATCCATAGGAACACCCTCCCCATTTTTATCTCTCATATCAATATCCTCCCAATGTCCCTCATCTCCCCATTCATCCACCGGCATGATTTTAAAAACTGGTTTTGACTTGCGAAGCACAAGGATACTTTCCCCTTTCGCTACTCGCTCAACGTATTTATCCATGTTTTCTCTTAGTTCGCGAAGACCTACGACTTTTGGTTCCATATTTATTTGCTTTTTTGATCTAGTATTTTTCATGTAGCAAGTTTAACATAAGTTAAACATGATACAAGTTCCCTTCGACCTTTTATTATGTTGGGATTTTTGAAGTTTATATGGTGGAGATGAATTTTTGGTGAAGAATATCTTAAGAATAGTTGAAGCGACCTTCCAAGTATAAAGAATCTTGATATGCTTTAAACTATGAAATCTGCTTTTATCACTGGAGCAAATAGAGGTCTCGGTCTTGATTTTATCGAAGTAACAAAAGAATTTGTACGTATCGTAGATGGACATGAACTGAAAGCGATTATTATAGAGAATCCACGAGCTGTTGAAGCGATGGGGCAAATATTTAAATTAGCGAAGGAGAAATATAAAAATTAACAAAAGAAAAAACCCACCATCGTGCCACAGAGTTTTTCCTGTGGAACCGGTGGGTCCTATGTCCGCAAAGCCTTGGCAATGAAGCCGTGAGTGTCCGCCTTTGCGATCCCGAATTCTGCGAGGACAATCGCAGCCACTTTCTCCGTCTTGAGCTCGTTCTCCGTTACTCCGAGGGCTTCGGCGAGCTTTGCGAAGTGCGCTTCGGGCAATTCTCCGCGGCATTCCCACTGCCTGTATGTTCCGTGGGGAACGCCAATCTTGTCGGCCACCTCGAAGGGTTCGAGACCGAGTCTCATCCTACGTTCCTTTAGGAACGGACTTGCGTATTTTACCTGTGCCATTTTCTTTTTTCCTTTCTTGTTGTTTGTTGAAATGTTCTTCTGTTTCGTCCTTTTGGACTCATCAGTACGAATTACATTCGTAGACAGACTGGGTGATCGACTGATCAACCCATTGCGACAACTCCGACTGGAGAGCGCCCTGTTTTTGTTTTGGTACCAGGTTGGTTTTCTCCAACCCTGAGTGCATAATCACTTTTTGTCTTTCTTGAAAAGGTTTCTTATGAAAAACCAGACCACCCCACCAATGGATCAAAATCAAAAACCCTCGGATTTCTCCCTAAAACTTCGCTTAAATCTTGACCGACGAAAAATCTATGTTGTCTCATGTGTTTTTAGCCTAAATATTTGACAGGGGTGTTATACTGTCTAAAACTAACACAAAAACAATGCTTATACCAACAGTAATCGAAAAATCACAGTTTGGGGAACGGGCTTACGACATTTACTCACGACTTTTACGGGAGAATATTATTTTCTTGGGTGGGCCGATTGATAGCAACACTGCAAGCATCGTAATTGCGCAGATGCTATTTTTGCAGTCTGAAAATTCAAAGAAAGACATTCAACTTTATATAAATTCTCCTGGAGGAAGTGTCACAGACGGAATGGCAATCATCGACACAATGAATCACATCAAAAATGATGTCTCGACAATTTGTGTTGGAATGGCAGCATCTATGGGAGCTCATATTTTGTCCGCTGGTGCGAAGGGCAAGCGTTTCTCTCTCCCTAATTCCGAGGTCATGATTCACCAACCACTAGGAGGAATCGAAGGTCAAGCGTCTGATATCGAAATCACAGCAAAAAATATTATCATGCTTCGAGAGCGACTTAATAAAATGATGGCCAAGAACACCGGACAGTCTGTAGAAAAAATTGCCAAGGATATGGATAGAAACTTTTGGATGACAGCAGATGAATCTAAAAAATACGGAATCATCGACAAGGTTCTCTCTTAACTAAACCAAAACAAAATGATAAGCCTTCAAACAGCACTCCTCGTCGCAACTCTCGCAGGAGGGTTGGGTTTTTCACTTGGATATATCATTCGAATTTTAATCGCACTTGGAAAAAAAGGCTCTCTTGAAATTGATATTCGAAAAATGATGGCTAGTGCTAAGGAAGAAGCGAATCATGTGATCTTAAAGTCAGAGGAAAAAGCAGCGGAGACTTTAAAAAATGCACGCGAAGAAGTAAAAGAACGAGAAGAAGATATTAAAAAAACAGAAGAGCGCTTAGTAAAAAAAGAAGAGTTTCTAGATACCCGCCAAGTAGAGACCGACAAGCAAATAGAGGATGTAAATAAGGCCAAAACAGAAATCGAAGAGAATAAGGAGGGGGTTTTGAAGGCATTAGAGCAGGCAGAAAAGGAATTAGAGCGTACTGCAAAATTGGATAAAAAAGAAGCGCAGTTTGAACTTTTCAAAAAAATTGAAGAGGAGGAGGAGGAAGCAATTAAATCTCGACTACGAAAATTGGAAATTGCTGGAGAAGATACGCTCAGGAATGCTTCGCAGGAGATACTGGCTATGTCTATTCAACGTTTAGCAACTTCGGTTTCGTCTGATTTATTTACCTCCTCAGTTCACATCGAATCCGAAGATGTGAAAGGGAAAATTATTGGTAAGGAGGGACGAAATATTAAAGCTTTTGAAAAAGAAACCGGTGTTGAAGTTATTATTGACGATGCACCAAATACCATCACGCTCTCTTCGTTTGATCCTGTGCGACGAACAGTTGCAAAAATGGCACTAGATGCATTGATTAAAGATGGTCGCATTCAACCAGCGCGAATTGAAAAGGAAGTAGCGAGCGCTAAAAAAGAAATCGGAAAAATTGTTAAGGAAAAAGGCGAAGAAGCGACATATGAATGTGGAATTTTAAATTTGGACCCACGACTTGTGGCGATTCTTGGTCGCTTACACTTCCGAACTAGCTACGGACATAATATTTTACAGCATTCGATTGAATGTTCACATATTGCAGGGATTATCGCAGAGGAGATTGGGGCCAATGTTCGAGTTGCAAAGACCGCAGCCCTCCTTCATGACATTGGTAAGGCACTGGACCATGAAGTTTCCGGTACTCATGTCGAAATTGGTATCCAACTACTAGAAAAATTTGAAGTCCACGACGACATTATCCGCGCTATGCGGGCACATCATGAAGAATACCCTTACGACACCGTCGAATCGCGCATCGTCCAAACCGCTGACGCTATTTCAGGAGGACGTCCAGGTGCCAGAAAGGATAACATCGAAAGCTATACAAAGCGTTTGGCAGAATTAGAGGGAATAGCCACGTCATTCCCGGGCGTTGAAAAAGCCTACGCTCTCCAAGCAGGCCGAGAAATAAGGGTTTTTATCAATCCAGCGGATATTGGAGACGTGGAAGCACGCAATCTAGCAAGGGAAATCGCCCTAAAAATTGAGAGTGACCTTCGTTACCCAGGGGAAATTAAGGTGACAGTAATAAGGGAAACTCGTGCAATAGAGGTCGCGCGCTAGTAAAAATTACAACACATTTTTGCAAAACCGCCTTGTTTGCATTCAAAAAACCTTGATATATAATGGTATTACGCTAGGTGGTCGAAAATTAATTAAAAAGAAATTTTTAAAAATAAATCATGAACAAAGCAGGTCTTGCAGATGTAGTACACGGTATCATTAACTCAACTAAGGTTCAGGCTGAACAAGTAGTTGATTCTGTTATCGATGCTATCATCAAGTCAGTTAAGAAAGGAGAAGAGGTTTCAATTGCCGGTCTTGGTATTTTTTCAGCGAAGGATCGAGCAGCTAGAACAGCTAGAAACCCTAGAACTGGAGAAGCAGTTAAGGTTCCAGCTATGAGAGTTCCGAAGTTCCGCGCAGCAAAGGCGTTCAAAGACGCAGTTAAATAATCTTTAGGTTATTTAAACCCACTTAACAAAACACCCGACATCACGTCGGGTGTTTTGTTTTGGGCACATGATATACTCACTTTAATTATGAAAAATAAAATTATAAGTTTAATATTTCTATTATTAGCAGCTATTGTAATTGTCGGCACATACGTAGTTTTTACATCCCGTACTCCCGATACCATAACAGTAACAATCGACACCCCGACACAGCCTAATATTACCGCTGAAGATCTTTGTGCGAAATACGCCTCCTCTACAGATGTTTACTCGACAGGATATCAGCTTTTTAAGCCAAGTTACTATGATACGAGTGGAGACCCACAAAACCCAATATGTAATCCTTGGGCTACCGAAATAAAATATGTAAATGCCGGAGACGTTGAAAGTGGCACATATAAAGGCTATCGCAAAGTCCTTGCTTTCCTTTCGCAGAACGGAGATCTAGGCGGAAGCTTTCCTACATACTTTATAACCAAGGATTACATTACATTTGAGATTGTTGACAATGGTACATCAACAATAGTGACTAACTACATGTCGGAAGGGTCATTTAATCAAAAAAAGGTGATCGGCACTGTAAGTGGTATTGATTTCGCCCATACTGCAAAAATTCAAATTGGGGATTTTACCTATAATTTCATGCACTACGACATTAGCCCTCAACCCCTTGGGAAAAAGCTTGGATCAATTGGCGACCTAGATATATACGAAGGGGGTTTCAATCCAGAGAATATAGGCAGTTTTGGATACAAATATTACCAAGCAAAAGGCAATGATGGAAAAGGGGAATTCGATGGTCTTAAAAATTATTATCAAGGGAGAACAAATATTCATGTGAAAGACAAAAACGGGGTAGTTGCTGAATATAGCCTAAACTTGAGCACTGAAATGAATGATGTAGTTGTTGGTATAACAGGAAAAACAATTAAGAAACCTTATAATAATATTTTTTCCGCTAATGATTTCATATCTGATATAGGAAATTATGGAAACTACTCTTCAGTAACTCCGACTCCGTGCGGTCAAGGTCAAAATTCTTATGTAATAAAGAATGTAAGCATGGACGAATTGAAACAAGTTGGCCACATTGGCGGGGTCAAGAAACATGGACCTGATTTGTATGTGTTGAAAAATGTTAATCATTTAATCATGCGAGCAGAGTACGCAGAAAAAGTCTCTCAATACACACCTGACGAGTTTTTAAGCTTGAACAGCTCTATCGACGCCACTCGCGTGCCCACATTCTCTGAGTATATTACTGGTTATCCTGTATTATTTTTCAAGGATGCTTGGAACCGACTAGTTGCAGTTGGTGAGAATGATTACGTAATAGACGGAGGTTGTGGTAAGCCAGTGATCTACTTGTATCCAAAAACTGATACATCTGTTCATTTAGAAGTTCAGAATGTGAACAATTTCAGCCACCAGATTCCTAGTTATAAAGGAGGGTGGGATGTTCTAGCTCATCCGTCTGGGATACTTTCATCTCAAAATAGAGAAGATTGCGAAGATTATATAAATGCTGATGTTGGAAGTGAATACGCTTACGAAGCATGCAAAAATAATCAATACCCTTATATTTATTGGTCTGGTAATGTTTCAAGTGACTACACAATTGTTAAGGATGGATTTGTTGTAAGTAAAAACGAATTAAAAAACTCTTTGGATGAAAAATTATCTCTTATGGGATTCACGGATACAGAAAGGGGTGATTTTATTGAATTTTGGTACCCAGAAATGCTAAAAACTGGGGCGCCGTTCTATAGAATTTCTTTCTTTAATACACAAGAAGTTAACCGGCTTTTCCCAATGAAAGTCGTGCCTACACCCGACTCTGTACTCAGAACATTTCTCGATTGGGAACCTTTAGCTGCAAAAATATCGATTAACCCTCAAACAGTAGAAAAGACTGACAGACATGGTTTTTCTTATGTAGAATGGGGTGGATTAAAGAGATAACAGCTAACGTGTTTTATTTTCTTGCATAAGTTTTGAAATTAAGTTACCCTTAATCCCGTGATACAACAAACTAACTCATTCTTTAGCTTCTGGAATCAATCGGCAAACCGAAGAGTGAATTAGCATTGTAAAATCTAGATAAAGAAACCGCTAATCCTCTCCGGACCGGCGGTTTTTTTATTTGGAAGTATCACACAACAACAACCAACCATATGAAAAACCACAAAATCACATTCCTCGGTCCCATTGGGGCAACATTCTCGCATGATGCATACACTGCATTGGCGGGAATCTACGGCGCACCGGCCGTTACAAATGAAAACTACGTTGAAGCGAAAAATAACGGGGAAGTTCTCCGCCTGATTGCTGAACACGGAGGATATGGTGCCATCTCCATGGAAACCTTGGCTGAAGGCAGAGTGGCAGAGCCGGTGGAGTCATTCATCGAGCTTTTGAAAGGAGATGATTGCAAGTTTCACATCGTCGGTGCGATTCAGATGAAACTTCATTTTTGTCTTATGGCGAGAGAAGGTACGGAGATTGAGGGTATTATTGCCCACCCGAAAGCATTGGGAGCTTGTAAGGGCAAGATCAAGTGGCCTACGGTAAATGCAGCCAGCAATGGTGAAGCGGCGCGTTTGGTGGCAGAAAGTGCGGAGCATTCTACATATGCAGCCCTTGGACCTCGTTCAGCGGCAGAGAAATATGGATTGAAGGTTTTGGCTGAGGCGTTTGAAGACCAGGAAGCGGTTACGACGTTCTTCTTCCCGACTTCTCCAAACTAGTACGACATTTCCAGTATTTCCCTAGCAGTTGTGGATAACTCACTCCTTGATTTGATGATATTTCCAGTAATTTTGCT
>JAYSWB010000047.1:0-12125 GCA_043718245.1 bacterium | reverse complement strand
GGCACAGCATCATGGATTACGCAAAGACCGAAGGTACAAAGTAATCTCTGAATTACTTAACAAGAGTTAATTTAGCACCTAGAAATCGCCTTTACTCCTCAAATTCTTGCACATCCTTTCTTCCTCTTTTACCACTAATAAATTCCCGCCAAGCTTCAAGCAAATTTTCCAAGGAGATGATATCGTTATACCTAAAAATACAAAAAGACATACTATGAATACTACCCCCCCCCGAGAAATACTACCAGTGCTTCAATGCTTAAAGAGGCTATATATTCTCTGGTATGGCTATTACCAAACTATCCCAAAAATCCATAGACACTCTCTTGGTCAGAGGATCGATACATTATTTGTAGAAACCATTGAAGCAATATCGGTTGCAAGTTTTTTACCTAAAGATGAGAAGCAGCCATGGGTCCGATTGGCCAAAAGAAAAGTTGATACTGCAAAGATACTTTTAATGGTGTTGTGGGAAACCAAGTCACTTGATAGTAAGAAATATATTGCGCTCTCCACACCCTTAGAAGAGATAGGGAAAATGCTCGGTGGATGGCAAGGACAGATATCAGCACAACTCCTAAAACAAAACTCCTCCGCCATATAGACAGAGGAGAAATGAAAAGAGTTGCGAAACAGAGCGCAGGATTGTTGGCGTTGCGGTTGTTGTCGAGCCAGTTGGCGTTCCAGTTCCAGGAACCGTCATCGTTCCGGTAGAGATACAGAGCGTTACGGTTGCCGTTCGGGTTGCGAAGGATTGTATAAAGCACCGTCTATTCCACCACCCTTTGAAGTCGCGTGACGATCTCAGAGTTGAATCGTATTCGGCATCTCATCCAGCAGGATGACCTACTGGGCTAATGCCATAGTGCCTTACACCAAGTATCTTCATTTTTGTTGAAGTGTCTGCATGCACTACTCTACCTGAAGCCTTGACCGCAGATACTCTCGATGCATGGATACTGGATTCGGTAGGGAGAAACCTTAATCTCTCCCATATTCACCTACTACCGTTTTTCATTTTATATTAAAAAGTTAAATTTAGATATATAAAAACCCCGCGCAAATGCAACGGGGCTGGAAGGTTTTTCTAAGCTGAAACCTTTCCTTAACTTTTTGCGCCGAAGGGCAAAGTTCAAAGGGTCAGAGGAGACCACAGTGATCAAGGCCCGAGAGCTACTCTGCGAAACAGAGCGCAGGACCGCGGGCGTTGCGGTCGTCGTCGAGCCAGCGGGCCGCGCCAGTCCCAGGAACCGTCACCGCTCCGGTAGAGATACAGAGCGCCACGGTCGCCGTCCGGGTAGCGAAGGGTCGTTCCGAGGAATTCGAGCCATGTGACGTTGAGGGTCTTGTGGAGCCACTTCAAAGTCGTCTGGTTCTCTTCCTTGTAGAGCGCTTCGCCGATCTTGGCGTCTGCCTGAATCGCCTTGAGAAGGAGACGGGCGCGTTTTTCTTCGCCGGTGACTGTGCTTTCGCCTTCATTCAGACCCGTCTGGGCGATGAGCTTCGTCGGGTCAAGTTCAGTGATGGCGAGCGAGCGCTTGTCCTGCTCTTCATCTCCTTTGAGACCTTTCCCGTCCTTGGGACCGCGCCAGATGATCCAACCTTCGCCGATGAATGTGGCGGGGTCGAAAGGATTGGTGCGGTCGATCTTCAGGACCTGAGGTTTGAGGACGTGTTCGAGAGGAACGACGACGAGTTCGCCTCGTAGGAATTTCAACGCTCCAGGAGTGCCTCCGAGTTTTTTTACGACGGCATTCATTTGCCCACCTGTAAGGTCGGCCATTGCGAATCTATCTTCTGACATACTTCTTCCTTGTGCTAAATTGCACGTTGGATTTTTCCTCTAATCCGAGGCAGAGCTTGACCGTAGTAGTCATAGCCAGAAAACGTTGATAGATCAAGGTCTTTTGGCTATGACTACTGAAAATATTTTTTAAAGTTCTCTACTTTTTATATTATACTACATTAAGAGCTACTTAGTCAATAGCACTCTTGTTTCTCAAAATATCCACCACCCTCAACCTCAACTCCGGCCGCCCTTTAAAATTCGATTTCTCCACCGTCGCCACCATATCAATCACATCATTCACTTCCACATGATACGCCGGATTCTCCGCATTAAAAAAACTAATCGCTGGTAAAATCGAATCACCGTCCTCCACCCGCACTTCAACATGCTCTCCTGCTTTACCAAATTTTTTATACCCAACCACAGTCACCTTCTGAAGCATAAAAAGCGGTTTAGAATTTTTCTCTCCAAAAGGTGCCATTTTTTCAATCGAATCCCAAAACTTCCAATTGATATCTGAAACTTTTAATACACTATCAACTTCAATCGCACTATCTACTTCTGTTAAAGAAACTTTCTTCATCGCATTTACAAAATGATCAGAAATCAAATGAATATGTTCCTCGTGAACAGCAAACCCTCCTGACATGGCATGTCCACCCGCTTCTTTTAACACACCAGTCTCAACGGCCGTCATCAAATCCACCAAGTGATACGAACCATTCGAACGGCACGATCCCTTTAGAACCCCCTCTTCATCTCTTCCCCAAACAAAGGCCGGCTTGTTGTAATCGCGCATCAGGGAATTTGCCACAAGCCCCAATAGCGCCGGTTTCCAATTCGGATTTCCAACTACAATTAGAGGTGCCGATTTAAAATCCACATCGCGATGATTTTTCTTGATGTCCTTTGAGATGAGACCGACTTGAACCTTCCTATCATTATTTATATCTGTAAGAACTTTACACAAGCTTTTTGCCTTTACCACATCATCAGTAGAAAGTAATTCAAAAGCAATAACCGGATCAGCCATACGCGACGCAGCATTTATGCGAGGTGTTACCAAAAATTGAATGTCATCTTCACAGACACTTTTTGAATCAAGCTTAAGTGAGAGAAATAATTGCTGCAGTCCGACCCGCACATTTTTCCTCATCACCTTCAACCCATACGAAGCCAAAATTCTATTCTCTCCTATCAAAGGCACCATATCGGACAAAGTGGCAAGTCCAACCATATCCAGTGACCACTTTTCCATTCCGTCTTTTATTCCAAATTTTTTGTATAAAGCCTGAATCAATTTATAGACCACCCCCGACCCGCACAAAATCTTTTCAGGATAAGTACACCCTGGCTGTTGCGGATCTAGAATGGCATATGATTCGGGGAGTTTTTCATGCGGCAAATGGTGATCGGTAATAATCACCTCCATTCCCAATGAATTCGCGTGAGCAACTTCATCAACATCAGCGATTCCACAATCTGCTGTAATCAATAACTTCGCTCCACTATTAGCAATCTTCTCTACTGCATCACTATTTAATCCAAAACCTTCCTTGTGGCGATGTGGAATGTAAAACATTACATTTTCATATGAAATCTTCTTAAAGAAGTCGTGAAAGACGACTCCGGCGGGAATTCCATCTGCGTCGTAGTCTGTATAAATACAAATCTTCTCTTTATTACTTACAGCATCAAATATTCTGTTAACCACCTTCTCCATATCCTTCATCAAATATGGATCGTGAGTTCCCTTGTCATAATCAGGGTTTAAAAATACCTGCTTTTCTTCATTTGTTTTAATACCTCGATGGAAAAGTAAATGATCTATCAAGTTTCCTTCAGCTATATCTCGAATGCGGTATTTTGCCATTGGGCAATTTTAGCATAGAATATGGTCATGAACTCAGATTGTATATTTTGTAAGATAGTTAGAGGGGAAGCACCCGCACATAAAGTTTACGAAGATGACGAAACTTTGGCGTTTTTAAGTATTCACCCGGTAAATAAAGGACATGTATTAGTAATCCCCAAAGACCACGTAGAGACTACTTATGGATGGTCAGATGAATTAGCTTGCAGGCTGATCTTGACTGCTAAGAAAATGAGCATTGCTGTAAAGAACGGACTTGATGCAGATGAAGTAAACTTGCTTATAAACAACGGAGAAAATCCTCCCCATGTTTTACATTCGCATATTCATATTATTCCGAGGTTTAACGATGATGGGTTGAAGGATTGGCCGGAGAAAAGTTACGAGGAGGGTGAAATGGAAGGGTTTGGGGAGAAGGTTAAGAAAGAGTTGATTTAAAACTTGACAACCACGTCGAGTTTGCTAATATAACACCACTACGGCCCTTAGGCCAACTGAGATTCCCCCTCCAAAAGAGGGGGTTTCGTTTTTTCTAGAATTAATCCTCCAGTGCCCTAACCCCCACCAACGTCTCCTGCTCTAAAAACTCCAACATCGCACCCCCACCACTCGAAATAAACACATTCGGATTTTCTACCTTCAAACTTTCAATCGCCGCAACCGTATCCCCACCTCCAACAGCACACTTCGCCCCAGATTCTGCAATCAACCTTGCCAACTTCAAAGTCTGATACTTAAAACCTTTTTCATACAATCCCAAAGGCCCATTCCATAAAATAAACTTCGCAGTCTTAATCTTGTCCGCAAAAGCATCGATTGAATCGGGACCGACATCCACTATTGTTTCATCTCTCTGAACTTCCCTAACATCAGAAACCCTTCCACTATCAACCACAACATTAGTTGGTAAAATAATTCTCTGATCCGCCACAATATCTTTCATCGATTCTTTATTATCTTCCAAATTGGAAACCAAAGACTTTCCAACCTCATACCCTTTCATTTTAAAAACATCATTCATTAATGCTCCGCCAACAAAAATATAATCTGCGGTATTAGAAAACTTTTCAATCAAAGGAAGTTTCGTTTCAAACTTTGCTCCACCTAAAATAAAAATGAATGGATGCGCGGGATTAAAAAATGCACTCAAGTTTTCTATTTCTTTTAGTAATTGAAAACCTGCGTAATGTGGAAGGAGTTTTGGAATCCCCACAACCGATGCATGCTCTCTATGGCAAACAGGAAAAGCATCATTTACATAAATATCCGCATAACTAGCAAGCTTTTTAGAAAATTCTAAATCATTTTTTTTCTCTCCTTCATTTGATCGTAGGTTCTCAAACAATACTACCTCACCGTCCTGCATATCTGGCGTCCAATTCATAAAATCCTTCACTAACTGTACCCCCATTTTTTCTGCCACAAGTTCAAGTGTTGAAGTGCTCTCAATATGTGAAATTAAAATTACCTTCGCGCCCTCCGACTTTAAATATTCAATTGTCGGCATCGCCACTCTTATCCTTAAATCATCTAAAATCTTTCCTTCGATCACAGGCACATTAAAATCCACTCTAACCATCACTCTCTTTCCACTTAAATTCCCCGCTTCCTTAATTGATTTTATTTTCATTATTTTCTTCGAGGTGGTTTTACTTTATTCACAGTTTTAGATCGCTTTTTCAAATCCCTCACTGCATCCGCCGTTTTTTCAAACACTCCTTTGAAAGTTTCCGCCTCGAAGCTTGATCTTCCTGGTAAAAATCCACTCACTCCTCCATTCAAATACAAATCATATGCATTTTCTGCAGTGACTGACCCTCCATAAATGATTCTAATCAAATCTCCTGCAATTCCAAAAACCTCTTTCAAATACTTCCGAATAAAAATCGCCATCTGATGCAAATCATGTGAAGTAATAGCCACATTATCAGTTCGTCCAATTGCCCACACTGGCTCGTATGCCACAATCACTTTGTGAATTTCCTGCTTTGAAACCCTTCCTAAACTTTTCTTAATCTGCGCCTTTATAATTTCCAAATAATTTCCCTCCTCATCACGCTCTGTTTCACCAACGCAAACAACTGCGATCATTCCACACTTTACGACTTCGGCTACCTTCTCGGCAACCACCTCATCTGTCTCTCCCATTGCACGACGTTCTGAATGTCCGACAATTGAGTATGTTGCACCACATGAGCGCATCATCGAAGCCGAGATTTCTCCTGTTTTGGAACCTGAGGTCCAAAATGAAACGTTCTGAGCACCAATTGCAACCTCTTTGTTCTTCTTTAATCCTCCTAAAGCACTTATAAAAGTAGCCGGCGGACAAAGCACCGCATCAACTGCTGATTTATACTTTTTATACACCTTTACTATGCCTAAATATCGCTCTTTTGCCTCATTCAAAGTGTTAGGATTCAACTTCCAGTTACCGACGATCAGGGGTTTTGGGGACTTCATGCCCCTATTGTACTTTACTGTGACACTTCTTGCCAACTTAAAACATTATATCCTCCTGAAGGTCCGGCAGAAAATGCCACGTTCGGGAGCCCTCGGTCGTATATAACATTAGCACTTTGTGTGAGGGTCATTTTATAAGCAGTTACCTCGGAAACGCTAACTGATTGACTTAGAGTAATAAGTCCGTGACTTGCATAAACTACCAGTGCATTTGCGCTTTGACCTATGGAGATTGCATTCGTAGATCCACCATTTTCAGCACTTTTATTCTGAGAAATCATAAATACATAAGAGTTCGAAGATCCAGAGCCTTGGAAAAGAGTATTTTGACCCATAGTAATAATACTGCTAGCCAGCTGATCTGAAGGATTATCTGCTATAAAGGCCACGTTGGTGCTCCCCAGGCTAGGAGAAATTTTAATTGTAGCTCCGTTTTGAGTAGTAATATTTCCAGTCACCCACACATGTCCTCCTAAAGTAAGTATTGTGGAATTACCTCTTACTATAAGATTAAACGGCACCTTCACAGGCCCTATGGTCTTACTACTACTTATAGTACAGGTATTGGTTGAAGAGCTATACGTATTGCAGGTACTTGTCGCAAGAGTTCCCCCTGCTGCTGCAATTGCTTCCCATTGATTAATGAGGTCATCCGAGATCGGCAGTGATGACGTGGCTTGGTCCGGACTACTTGGATAACTAATACCCGACACCGTGGTATTCAATTTGGTTTGATAATACGCATCCTTATCAATAACAGTGGAAGCTGCGGCATTTCCAATTGTGTGGGCATAAGCAGTACCTGTCGCATGAACTCCATAAATCAGTCCGCTTGGTCCAGCTGAAATAGCATCCCCGTATATGTAATTGCTGTTATTTCCAATGATTGGTCCACCTGAATACACGTTGCCATTAATATAAGAACTATTACTCATACTAAAACCACCTTCTCCTGTTTGCACTCCGTAACGAAAAGATACTCCGCTTCCTAAAGATATTTCTGACTGTATTTTTCTTATCAAATTATTTAAGTTTGCTGTGGCTTGGATTTGCTGGCTGGTACCAGTATTTGTAACAGTAACGGTGCTCGACGCACCATTCAAAGACACAGTTTGGGTAGTTGGTGTTGTCTTATTATTATTGAATCGATAAATAACATCATCATTTAATGAATCTGCCAGAATATACGACTGCTTCGAAGAATAGGACTCAACACCCCCACGAATTTGCTGGACAATGGGAAAGCTTACCCCTAGCACCATCACAAGAGATATGGCCATAAAAAATATCACGGCAATAAGTACGACTTGGCCTTTTTTATAATGTGATTGAGGATATTTCATAATATTAATATGACCCGCGAAGGGTTGCTGTCATGTAAAAGTTCTCCGTAAGTGAAGTCGACGAGGCAACATTCCTAAGTGACAATTCAATTTTAACAGCTGAAGCAGTAGTTGTCGCTATTGAACGGAACACCAGGGAAACGATACTTATATCGGACCCTGTAAGAGGTCCGACTAATCCATCTTCATTAATCATTATTCTATTATTTGATACGTAAAATCTTTTGGATGAAGTCCCATTTATGAGCGAGAGTTGGCCAGGATTCGAATTAAATGTTGAATTGGCGCTATCTATACTGACCGCATTTCGTATCTCTGAAATCATTCGATCCATGGAAATCATTACTGAGGATTCTATAGCTCGTAATTCTTTAACATTCTTATACGAAGTCGAGACGGCGAGTATCGAATCAATAATAAAGATTATTAGCATTACGAAGAGCCCTAGATAGACAAGCGTTTCGATAAGAGTAAAGCCTTTCGTATTATTTCTCATGTTAGTTTTTAAAAGTATTAAAGATATAACTTTGCATATTTTTGGTAGAAGTGCCGCTACTGCTAGGCCAACTTACTGTCACTGAGACCTTTTTGCTTCCCGAATCATATGTTCCACCGCTCGATAGAATATTAAAATTAGCATCGCGCCCAACATCAGACAAAGTAAAAGTACGACTGAATATACCATCAATTAAAGAACTGGTCGTAGTTGCGGTCCAACTTGTTCCATTCCAATACAAACTATATGAAGTCGTAGTAGAGAGTGTTGCTATTTTAATAGACCAGCCAGCATCCCTCATGGTACGCACTACTTCTACGCCCTCTTCTGCTAAATAAGCCGCCTGGATTTTAGGTATGTTTTGATAGGAAATCTTACTAAGCGTGGCATAGGCCCCGAGCGTAGCTAATACAGCACTTCCAATGATTGCCGATCCGACTATAACTTCAACAAGCGAAATTCCTCGGTTAAAATGTTTTTTCATATTATTGGATTTCAGGTAGACCTGTAGAGTTAATTATAATACTTTTTGTCGTCGTGCTGGAATTCAGCTTGAAAGTTATAGTGCCTGTAGCGTTTGGCTTTCCAGTCACTTTGTTAAAATAAAATTCCGTGGATCCGTTTGATAAGCTAAGAGTTGAGACAATAACCTTAGAGGAAAGATTAAATGTAAGGGTTGTAGAAGCTGGAGAATATGTTTTCCCTTGAAATACCGAAAGAGAAGTAGACGACACGCGAACTCCATACTCTGAAAAATTATATGAATTACTCGCCAAGGATCGGGCTTTTTGTATGTGCGAGAGTGCAGAATATACGTCATTATCAAGTGATTGATAATTCAAGAAGCCAACAAAAGCGACAGAGGAGAGACCGGCCAAAACCACCATTATTCCGATGACTATCATTATTTCTGCCAGTGTAAATCCTTTTTTTTGCATATATTAGATATTGTTCATCACCGAATACATTGGGGTAATCATTGAAACCGCAAAAAATCCAACCGACAACCCAATAATAACCATAAGGAACGGCTCTATTATCGTAGACATATCTTTGGTTTTTTGCTCTACTTCGTTTTCGTAAAAATTAGCGACCCCAATTAACATTGACGCCAACTTACCCGTCTCCTCGCCCACATTCATCATTTCACTAACAAAAATTGGAAAAAGCTTTTCTTGCTTTTCAAAAAGAGTAGATAGAGGCTGTCCTTTTTCTACAACCCCTTCGGTTTTTTGCAGAACCTCTTTGAAATAAGAATTTTGAAGAACGTCCCCTGTGATTTTTACAGCAATTAATAGATCCACACCTGCAGTCAATAAAGATGACAATGTTCGTGCCATTCTTGCTGAATTACTCTCTTTTATAATACCGCTAACAACCGGTATTTTTAATACGCAAAAATCGATAACTCTTTTTCCCTTTTTGGTTTTTGAAGCGTAGTAAAGACCCACTATACCTGCAATCACTACACCTATACCGACAATGTAATGATTCGATAGAAATTCACTTAGCCAAATAACAAATTTAGTCGAAGTAGGAAGCTCGGTTTTCAAATCAGTAAATGTCTTAGTCAGTCTTGGAACTACTAAAATCATCATTAGGATCCCAATAATCACCATCACGGACAAAATAATTCCAGGATAAAGCATAGCGCCTTTCACTTTTTTCTGGATCATGTAATTTTTTTCCATCTGGTTGGCAATTTGCTTTAAACTATCTGCCAAGTTACCGCTTTCCTCTCCTGCTTTTGTCATTGAAACAAAGATTGGAGGAAATACATCTCCGTGCACAGCAAGCGCCTCGTTAAAAGTTTTTCCAGCTGAAATATCTGCGTTAATATTTGTAAAAATACCTTTAAGTTTTGGGTTTTTTGCCTGCCTCTCGGAAACACTGATGGCTCTTGATAATGAAAGACCTGCCTCTAGCATACCAGAAAGATTTCTGGCAAAAACGATCTTATCCATCACCTTTATCCTGCTGAAATTGATGTTAAAATTTAGACGAGCAAATTTTCCATTTGCTACCTCTTTAACGTGAACAAGCTGATCTCCTACTTTCCTAAACTCATTATAAAACGCACTGCGGTCTGGTGCTTCCAAAGTCCCCGTATAGTTTGTACCGTCGCTTTTTTTAGCCGTGTATGCAAACTTCATTTATTTATACTTAACATTATACCCCAATTATTCAGAAGCCACTCGCAAAATTTCCTCAATTGTTGTAAGTCCGAGAACGCATTTGAATATTCCATCTTCAAACATTGTGACCATGTTTTCTTTGCGAGCTTGGGCGGCAATAGCATCTGAGGTTCCTCCTTTTATTACGATTTCTTTTATCGTAGGTGTCATCTTCAGAACTTCGTGAATACCAATTCGACTTTTAAATCCATCGTCAGAATCTGAAACTGGTACTGCTTTATAAAATGGCACATCTTTCCATGTCGCATCTTTCCCGACCACATTTTCTTCTTTTAACTCTAAAAGCACGCGGTCAATATCGATTCTTTTGCCAAGCGCTGCAAGCTCGTCAGGAGTCAAAAAGTATTTCTCTTTTGTATCGGCAAGTTTTCTAACCAGTCTCTGGGCCACCACAACTGACAAAGTCGAAACAAGTAGAAATGGTTCACAATGCATATCAATCAATCTTGGGATCGATCCTGCTGCACTGTTTGTGTGGAGTGTTGAAAGCACCAAGTGCCCCGTCAATGCAGCATTAATACCCAGTGATGCAGTTTCATTATCTCGAATTTCCCCCACCATAATAATATCTGGATCTTGTCGCATCAATGATCGCAGTCCGTTAGCAAATGAAAAACCAATTTCAGGCTTTACCTGAGTTTGATTAATTCGCTTCATCTGATATTCAATCGGGTCCTCTACGGTTGAAATATTTACATCTGGAGTGTTTAAAAGATCCAAAATTGTATAGAGTGTCGTGCTTTTTCCGGATCCAGTAGGTCCTGTAACAAGGATAAGTCCGTGCGAAAGGTTTGTTGCTTCATGTAAAATCTCTAAACCCCTTCCATGAAAGCCTAATTTTTCCAAAGTAAATCCAGAAACATTTTCGCGCAAAAGTCGCATAACTGTTTTTTCTCCATAATTAGTCGGCAGAATAGACACACGAAAAGAAACTTTTTCTCCGTTTAATTCTATTTTAAAACGACCGTCTTGTGGTAAACGCTTTTCATCAAGTTTCAAACTAGACAACACCTTGATACGCGCAGTGATACTTGCTCCTGCGTTTTTAGGTAAAATCATTGCATCATGAAGCATTCCATCGATGCGATACCGCACCACTACCTCCATTTCCATTTGTTCGATATGAATATCTGATGCATCTTGTAAAATTGCATGCTTTAAAAGAGTGTCTACGATTCTAATTACAGGTAAATCATCCGCCAGTTTTCGGAGAGCATCACCTGATATGTCACCAGTTGACGGTTCTGTCGCCAAGCTTTTCAAAGCTGCAGCTTCTTGTTGAATAATGTCACCGAAATCAGACTTCAGGCTTTTTTGATACTGAATGAGTGCATTTTTTATAGAATCGGTTGTTGTCAGTCGCGAGAAAATCTTTAGTCCTGTCTTTTTCTTGACGAAGTCTATTGCTGCCAAGTCACTTGGGTCCAACATCGCAACCTCTAGGGAATCCGCGGTTTTCTTATACGCGACAATATTGTGACTTCGAGCAATTGGTTCAGGGATAACTAAAAGGGTTTCAAATTCAAACTTTTGATTTTTTAAATCTATAAAAGGGATTGCTAGGACACGGGCTTGAACACGTCGAAAGTCATCTTCGCTGATTTTTCCATGGGAAATCAAAACATCGCTTATTGGTTTGTTTTTTTCTGTCGCTTCTTTTATGGCGGCATCTACATCGGCACGAGAGACGAGAGCAGAGTCAACGAGACCTTTTTTTAACTGTTCGGGTTCAATATACATTTCATTAATATTATAGCAGAAAAAAATAAAGAAAACTTCAGTTATTTTTTAATTTTATTTGCCTATCAGATATTAAAGTACTTGTAGTTACAGTTTTAGGTAAGACTGTAACGTGGGAGTGCTACTGGTGTACTGAGTTCAACAAGTAAGTGCACCACTCTGTTAACCTAGAGTGATATGAATTACAAGCATTTAAGCATCGAAGAACGCGAAAAGATTCAAGCAATGA
>JAYSWB010000046.1:0-12374 GCA_043718245.1 bacterium | reverse complement strand
CATCCAACTAGTATGACAAAAGTAGGTGATTAAATCAAAAAACCCTTAATTTACAACGTTTGAGTTTTTGAAAAAGTGGAGGGTGGAGAAGTCGGGACTTTGCAATACTGACGAATGAAATTTACAAGGGTATTTTTGAGATGACAGCTAAAGAGATCAAGCAATACAAAAAACTAGGAAACCCTGACAACCCTCGTGACCATATGAATGAACTAGAGCTTATACTTACCATGCTGGGAGAAGCAACAACCACGGAATTATCAAAAAATAGAGACTCAAAAAACTTACCTTCTCTTCAAAAAGATGCTAAAGACGGTGGAAAAGTTTCTGGGAACGCCCGGAAAGAAATAGAAAACCATACTGGTAAAAGAGTAGTCACCGCAGAAAACTTTTTAGGAAGAAAGATTGCTAAAAAAATACGCGGTGGGAGAAAAACAAAGTAAGGTGTGATATAATTTAACAATGGATTTAAAAAATTCTCCTTCTCAAAAAGGGCCTAGTAAATTTATCCTAGTCACTGGCGCTGTTTGTCTCTCTGTTATTTTAGCTTCGGTCTCTTACAAGATTACTCTGTCTCAAAAGACATCTTCACAAGCAAATAACAACATACAAGGACTTGCAGGAACAACGACTGACCCTGCTGACATCATAAATACTGCAATAGTCGATTCCCAAGCCGCCATGTTAGCCGAAGATGATGAAAATCTAAGCCCTTTTGCTATAAAGAGCGGGGATTCGGTTAGTGACAGAGTCTCTAAGAAGCTTTTCAGTGGTTATTTATACGCCGAGCAGGCAGATGGAGTGACTAGTGCCACACTTGACGAGGTTTCTGACGCAGTTCTATCACAAATTAACCAAAAAGATCTGCCTGTACCAACATTTTCATTAAACCAAGCCAAGGTTTTTTCTCCTACTTCAAACCAAGAGATTAAACAATACGGAAATGACATTGCGGGTGTAATAAAATCAAACTACCAGCAAATTGCAAATGACCCACGCTATCAAAATGATCTTCTTGGAATTGCCAAAATATTCAAAACAATCGGCAATTCAATTCTTGACCAGAGGGTGCCTATAAGCCTAGCCAGAGACCACATATCTCTTGCAAATTCATATGTTTTAAGCGCAGAAGGCATGGAAATGGTTGCTCAAGAATCGAAAGATCCCGTCAAAGCCCTTCTTGGTGTCAAAACTTTAAAGGAAATCGGCCAGTCACAAGCCGAAGTGTTAACAAACATAAGCGCATATTTCAATAGGAATGATATAATATTTGGGAATGGTGAAGCAGGAGCTCTGTGGAACCAGTATTTAAACATACCATCCAATGCAACTAGTACTTAAAAACAAGGTGGTTTTAAAAATCAGCGCAATTTCCATCTCTTGTGCGGTTTTATTTACCTCTTTTCCAACACTCATTTTCGCGCAAACAACGTCAGGTCAAATAACGACTTTGGAGGAAACCGTGGTTACCGCGAACAAAACCTCATCAAACCAGGCAACAGCATTCACAAGCGGGTCCACCTCGGGCGGGAATACTAGTGGGGCAAAAAGCGTAGTTTCTACCTCTGGTTCTTGCCTCGCATCGACCATTCTTTCTACTTCGATCAGTTCTACTATTACAAGCGCGATCAATTCACTAGGCACAGTAGGGGAAAAAATAACTAATATGTTTGACTCAGTTAAAGTAAACAATCCAACCCATGAGGACAAAACTGAGGCGCAGAAACAAAAGGAAGTGGGACCTACCGTACCCTATACAAACGTGCTTATCGGCGTGGGTTGGGATGGAATAGCATGGTGTATCGCCAATAGCCTTATCGAATACGTCGCAGAGAGCACCATTGCATGGGCAAATAGTGGCTTCAATGGTAGTCCATCATTCGTCAGCAACACTGATTCTTTCTTTGAAAACTTGGCGGACCAAGAAGCTGGGAACTTTATCAATTCTATTGCAAAAAGCGTTACAAATGGCGGGGTCAATCTCTGTTCAAATTTTAAAGTCAGCATATCAATCGGACTATCCAATTATTACAGCAAGAGCTCTTATTCAAAAACTTCTTCTTGTACATTGACCAAAATCGTGAGCAATGTGGACAGTTTCATGGAGGGAAATTTTGAAGAGGGTGGGTGGGAAGGATGGTTTTCAATGACACAAAATGCAAGCAACAACAAAATCGGTGCGACAATACTTGCAACTGATGAATTATATGGAAGATTGTCTGTTAAAAACAATACGGCAAAACTAGAGCTTGGTCTAAATAATGGATTTTTGAACTATAAAAAATGTGAGAAAAAAAGCGATGGAACTGTAAATGAAAAATCTTGTAAAACTGTAACTCCAGGAACAGTTATTCAATCTTCTCTTGAGAAAAGTCTTAACTTGTCAAAGGATCGATTGGTGGCGGTGCAAAAATTTGATCAAGTGATTGAGGCGGTGGTGAATAACTTGATAAAGGTCGCATTAAACGAGGTGTTAACGACAGATGACGACGATGATTAAAATGAACAAATTTTTAAAAGCGATGGTTATAGTGGGTGTGTTTTTCATGTTTGTTTTGCCTCCGGGAGGGGTGGTGACTACGGCGTTTGCGGAGGACTCTTTAGTTAAGGATGCTTGTAATGCTGGGGCGGGCGTAGTTATCGGTTTAATAAGCTGTCACATAGCAAAAACTACAGCATGGATACTTTCTCTAGCTACAAACCTATTGACAATGGCAGGAACTTTGTTTGATTATGCTGTTGAATACAGCTTAAACATGTCCCAGAGATTGACCGATTTTAATTTCATTACAAACGGCTGGGCGATCCTAAGAGATGTTACAAATCTTGGATATATATTTATCCTATTATATATAGCTATAAATATAATCTTGGGAAATTCTGGATACGGAGACAAATCCATGATTGCGAAAGTTCTTGTAACAGCGGTTTTTGTAAACTTTAGTTTATTTGGAGCAAAAGTAATAGTTGATGCAACAAATATTGCAGCATTACAATTTTATAACCTTATAACTCCGGCAAGTACCAATAACACTAATACTACCACCTCTACAGCTAACGGCAGGAGCCTCACTGGACATTTTATGAAACTTTTTAATCTGCAAAGCATATATGGCGGGGACACATCAGCTAGTCGCAGTTCTATTTTACAATCTGTTTCAACAGCGGTAGGAGGATCGAACACCTACACAGACAAGGACGAATTCTGGTGGAAAATCGCATTAATCTGTACTTTTGGAACTATATTTGTTCTTGCAGTAATGGTGGTTTTCTTTGCAGGAGCTTTTCTCTTTTTGTCGAGAACAGTAACAATATTCTTCCTATTCCTTTTTTCATCTCTAGCTGTTGCATCAAGGGCACTTCCATCGACAAAGAGTCATTTTGATGACTGGTTAAAGAAATTAATCGATAATGCGATATTTGCCCCAATATTTATGGGGCTGATTTACATATTCGTTGCGGGTACTACTAAAGCTGGAGCAATAGACTTTTCAAAAATATTTACCACTGGTGGGGCGATAAGCGGGCTAGCTATTTTCTGCATGTACCTCGCGTTCCTAGTCGGAATTTTACTAATTGCAAAAAAACTTGGGATCAAGGGAGGGGAGACGATACATGGATTTGCGGATAAATATATGAGTCCAAAGGCGGTGGGAAGGGGAGCTTGGAGTGCAACTAAAGGCACTGCGACTAGAACTGTTGGAAGACTGGCGACGACTATTGCTGAATCTGACAAGATGAAAACCTTTGCTAGATACACAGGAACTTCTGGATTACTTTCTAAGGTGGCTGAGAAGACAGGAGTGCAGGCACTACGTGACAAAAAGACAAAGGCCCTCGAAGCGAAACATAAATATCAATCGACTGTTAGTGCACAAGGAATCCGTGAGACAGATGCTGATTACAAGAAAAGAAAAGATGCTGCGGAGGAGAGAGCGAATGCGAGTTTTGGAATTGACAAGGAAGGAAAAAAGGAAGGTGGTGTTATTAACGCCGTAAGATCTATACTTGGAGGTGGTGCTTATAGAACATACAGAAACAGCAAGGCAAAAGAGGCGAAAGGAAAGGTAAAAGCTAAGGAGAGGGGCGCACAGTCAAAGCAATCTACATGGGATGGTTTGCACAATCTCACCGGTATGGATCTTATAAAAATGAAGGGGGGCCGTCCTGATCTAGATTCAGAAGGTAAAGTCCAGTTAGATGAAAAAAAGGCTTTAAAGTTGCATAGTGTGTTAGAAGGGGAAAAGGATATCAAAATAGTCTACGGGGGAGCCCCAGGAAGGTTTGCTGTTAGAATAGACGAGTTCGTAGATGAAGCAGGTAACCCTTATGATGATATTAAGGGGGATAAATTGAATAGTGCTATAAACGATGTGGTACAAAACCTTGGGGGAATCAGTAACCCTCCAACCAGAGCTGACCTGGACGCGCTAACAGGTTATGTAAAAAATGACAAGCGTTTTAACCAAGAAATTAAGGGTGTGTTAGCTAAAGCGACTTCTATGAAAAATATCCTAGAAAAAGAGGACGCGGGTAAATAAAACAAAAATATGCAAAAAGGATTTGACTACTTATTCGAAAAAACGGACCAACTACCATCAGAACTCGCTGAGATTGTTTTGGCATTTGATTTCACTGGTGGATTTACAAAGGTAGTTAGTAAATACAAACTCCACCTAGACCAAGCTGAAATTTTGGAAGATCTTACCTTCAGAATAATGTTTGGGGACATGGATGGTGTTACTTATACAAGCAGACTTGCATCTGATTTATCACTACCTGCTGGAACTGCAAAAGAACTGTCTGATGATATAAATACTGCAATCGTAGAACCAGTTAAAAAGGATTTGATGAAACACGTAGAGGAAGAGGCAGAATATTACAAGGACGTCGAACTAGATGAATCAGAAATTGCAGAAATAAACAACGATGGTAACAAGACCTCCCCATCCCCACAACCCTTCCACCCCAAATCCATCTACAACGAACCCATCACAGAAAACGCCCCTATCGTTCACCACATCGCCCCAATCCACGAGACAAAACTTACCCTATCTGACGTCCTACACGGCATCGAAAACCCGCACCCATCAATCGGCGGAAACAGCCCAATCCGAACAGCCTCTGGTTCAAAGAGTTATGCAGATATCATGGGAGGGAGCACAACTACAAAACCTGTATACCCACAACCCGTGGTTGAAATCAAACCCACACCACCACCTACACCCGTCCCAGCGCCAAAAATAGACCTTATCGCCATGAAAAGCTCGTCTGTTGTGGTCTCTGCACCAAATAAAATCGAAACGCTACCTGTAAAATCGGTTGATATTCTGCCTACTGATCCGTATAAGGAGAGTGTATAGGGGATTTACCGCTATAACCCGCTATAATCGGATATATCCACATATGTTGCTAAATAACGATTCTTTACATTTCGTATATAATCGTATATAATCGTATGTATCTAAGACATATGAATAATCGCTATATCAAGAGAATACCTATCACCTCAGAAATACTTTCAAAAATAACTCAAATTGATGAGCTAAAAGGGCTTTGGAAGGGTAGTCTTGATATTAATCCACAAATCTTAACCCGACTGAAAAAATCTGTAATTGTAACAAGCACCGGAGCCTCTACACGTATCGAAGGGTCCCGAATGACAGATAGGGCAGTTGAAAAATTCTTAAAATCTCTCAAATCAAACCCTCCCCTAAATCGTGATGAGGAGGAGGTGGCTGGGTATGCAGACCTACTTGGCAAGGTCTTTGATAATTGGCAACAGCTAAAGCTGTCAGAGTCTCTCATTCTCTCATTTCATGAAATCTTGTTGCATTACTCAAAAAAAGACCATCTTCACAAGGGGAAGTACAAGATGAAGGAAAATTTAGTCGTTGCAGTGAATGATCAAGGAGAACAAGTAGTAATATTCAAACCAACAGAAGCATGGCTGACAAAGAAAGAGATGGATGATGTTCTTTATTGGGCACATCAAGCATTTAATGAGAAAAAACTTCACCCATTGTTGATTATTGCTAATTTTATTTTTGAATTCTTAGCTATCCACCCATTTACTGATGGGAATGGAAGGCTTTCTCGTGTCCTTACAAACCTTCTTTTGCTACAAGCAGGATATGAATACACACCGTATGTTTCGCTGGAAGAAATTATAGAAGATGCAAAAGATGCTTATTACAGTGCGCTTCGTCAAACGCAAAAACATCACAAAACCGAGGCTGAAAATATCGATCAGTGGCTTTCTTTCTTTTTAGATACCCTTCTTGCACAAGCAAAAAAGGCAAAGGAACTTGTAGAAAATGATGACCCGACAAAATTGTTTTCTGGAAGGCAATCAGAAATTTACAATATTTTTCAAACAGAATCTCTTTCTGTCATGGATATAAAAGCGAATTTGCCACATGTCCCCGAAATAACCATCAAACAAGCCCTCGCACGACTTGTAACTTTAGGATTGATTGAACGAATTGGACTGGGCCGAGCAACTCGGTATATTAAGTTACGATAATATCGTATAATACGGTCGCACTCTAGTCGACCAGTGCGACATGAATCCGCAGATTCGTGACATGGTCATAAATTTTGCAAAATCACATGAAGTACCAAGTACCTCAATTTATCGAAGTAGAGGATAAAATTTTCGGACCTTTTACTTTTAAACAATTTGCATACCTCGCAGGAGGAGCAGGAGCGGCATTTTTGTGCTACAGATTTTTACCATCCATAATAGGAATTATAGTCGCGATACCATTTGCAGCCTTTGGAGCAGCTTTGGCCTTTTATAAAGTAAACGGCCGGCCATTTGTGGATGTCCTGCAATCTGCTTTTGAATATATTACTAAAAATCGTCTATATATTTGGAAGAAAGAAGAGAAAAAACCAAAAACAGAAAAGGAGGTTGAGGAAAAAGCCTTGGAAGGGTTTATGCCGAGCGGCATACCTAAATTATCGGACAGTAAATTAAAAGAACTGACTTGGAGCTTGGACATTAACGAAACAATTTATTCAAAGGATCAAGGGTTGCGACAGGGCGGAACAGTTCCTAATACGAAACCGTTTTAATTTGGTATAATTGCAAAATCAAATGGCAATCAAAGCATCACCAACACAACAATTCGTACCGATTCAAGAAGTGCGTGACGGCGTCATCATTTTAAAAGACGGCTCTATGCGAGCAATCTTACTTGCTTCGTCATTAAACTTTGCTTTAAAATCAGCCGATGAGCAGCAGTCAATTATTTTTCAGTTTCAAAACTTTTTAAACTCATTAAACTTCTCGCTTCAAATTAGCATCCAGTCGCGCCGACTTGATATTAGGCCATATATTGCGCTTTTAGAAGGTCGTTACAAAGAACAGCCGACAGATTTGATGCGATTACAGACGCGCGAATACATTGAATTCATCAAGAGCTTTACCGAGCAAACAAACATCATGACAAAAAATTTCTTTGTGGTTGTTCCATATACACCTCCGATTCTTGGTGGGGGAAATGGAAGTCTCGCATCTTCTCTTTTCTCAAAGAAAAACAAAGCGGAAGAGTCCGCAGAAAAAACTGCAAGTTTTGAAGAGCACCGCAGCCAACTTATCCAACGCCTTGAAGTTGTACAGCAAGGATTAGTTCGTTGCGGAATTCGCGTAGTACAATTAGGTACAGAAGAAATGGTCGAAGTCTTCTACAAAATATTCAATCCTGGCGACATTGAAAAGCCGATTCATGTGCCCGAAAAATAAAAAACATGGGAATATTTGACTTCTTAAAATCAAAAAAGGATGCGGAAAATAAAACAGCGACAACATCGATCCTGCCACAGGAAATATACCAGGCCGGGATTTTGGAATTGCAGGATATTATTGCACCATCTGCTTTAAAAATCACGCCAAGGTCTCTAAACCTCGGTGACAAAATCGTTCGAACATTTTTCGTAATTTCATACCCACGTTTCCTAAACGAAGGTTGGTTTTCTCCAATCATTAACCTCGACAAGATTTTTGATATTTCAATATTCATTCATCCGATTGACACAGCAACAGTTCTCCGACAATTTCAAAAGAAAGTAGCCGAGGTACAAAGTCAGATACACATCAGAGAAGAGAAGGGGCTCGTTCGAGACCCAATGCTCGATACTGCATATCAGGATTTGGAAGCCCTCCGAGATAACTTGCAACAAGCACAAGAGAAGCTCTTCGATGTTGGGCTTTACATCTCAATTTATGGAGAAACTGAATCAGAATTGGATAAAATTGAATCTGAAATCAAATCCATCCTTGAATCTGCCCTCATTTATGTAAAACCTGCGCTTTTCCAACAGGAACAAGGGTACAGAAGCATCCTTCCGATAGCAAAAGACGAACTCTTGGTACATTCAAAATTGAATTCTTCTCCACTTTCAAGCCTATTCCCATTCATTTCTTTTGACCTTACATCGGACAAGGGAATTTTGTATGGGATTAACCGACACAATTCGAGCTTGATCCTATTCGACCGATTTTCACTTGAAAACTACAATTCGGTGACATTCGCAAAGGCTGGTTCTGGTAAATCCTTTGCTACAAAGTTGGAAATCCTCCGAAGTTTGATGTTTGATACAGATGTAATCGTTCTCGATCCAGAAAAAGAATACGAATACCTGGCAGAAGCCACAGGCGGACGATATTTTAATATCTCTCTTACTTCTGAACACCATATCAACCCGTTTGACCTTCCAGTACCTCGAGAAGACGAATCTGGGGCGGACGTTTTGCGATCAAATATTGTAAACCTTGTAGGACTTTTCCGAATTATGATGGGAGGAATCACACCTGAAGAAGATGCGATTATTGACCGCGCAATTACAGAAACTTATGCGTTGAAAGACATCACCGCTGATTCAAATTTTGCAGCTGTAGAGCCACCATTGATGTCAGATTTCGAATTGGTACTTGCGGGCATGGAAGGAGGGGAATCTCTTGCACAACGTCTGACAAAATACACAAAAGGAACTTGGTCAGGTTTTATCAACCGACCATCGAATGTGGATATAAATAAAAAATTCGTGGTGTTTTCTCTACGAGACATGGAAGACGAATTGAAACCAATTGCGATGTATATCGTGATGCACTTTATTTGGAACTCAATTAGAAAAGATATCAAAAAGCGCCTACTAGTAATCGATGAAGCATGGTGGATGATGAAATCTGACGATACGGCTTCTTTCCTATACGGATTGGCAAAACGAGGCCGAAAATACTACCTCGGAATGGCAACAATTACGCAAGACGTGGAAGACTTTTTGAAATCTCCTTATGGATTGCCGATTATTACCAACTCTTCAATCCAAGTGTTATTAAAACAATCTCCATCATCAATCGATATGGTGCAGAAAACTTTCAGCCTTACTGATGAAGAAAAATTCCTATTACTTGAATCCGACGTGGGGGAAGGGATTTTCTTCGCGGGACTTAAACATGTTGCGATTAAAATTATTGCTTCGTACACAGAAGAGCAAATTATCACCACAAAGCCTTCAGAAGTATTAGCGGCAAAGAAGGCAAAAGAAGATTTGGCTACAAAAACTATGGCGGACAGTGTTGAAAGAAATGACAGATTGAAATCGGCATTAGGGGCTTAACAAAATCAAATGAATCCTGAAGAAAACACAGATCCATACGAAGGGTCAGCAGACGGATTGAGGCAGAATGCACAGGTGGCAGAGTATGAGCAAAGCGAAAATAGCAGACTGCAAGTAATTCAACAACAAAAAGCCATGCAACAAAAGGCTCCGAAACCTCACGTACCATGGATTAGACTTTGGATAATGCTTTTATTTGCGATCTTAATAGATATTATTTCTTTTTTAATAAAC
Source organism: bacterium (assembly GCA_043718245.1). Classification (GTDB taxonomy): domain Bacteria; phylum Patescibacteriota; class Minisyncoccia; order Phycocordibacterales; family CAIZLB01; genus JBAXAB01. The sequence continues at coordinate 2,513 of JAYSWB010000046.1, read as the reverse complement.
TTACTTCCAATCATCGGTGGGGTTCTTCAAACTATCTTTTTAACTCCGGTAGTAATTTTGATATTTTGGTTATGGTCATTACTCACAGGGGTGTCGTTATTTAGGGGAGCAAGAAAGTATGTAACAATGGTTGCCAGCATGGCGGGATTTATACCTGTTGTGAATGCTATTCCTGAATGGACCGGTGAAGTTATTGTTTTGATGATAATTTCATCAGCTGAAGTCTATGGTGGTAAAATGATTAAATCCTTACCTGTGCCCAGGGGAATTAAAAACACAATGGCGAAAGGCCTCAAGAAACTCTAGCTCGTAAGAAAATAATATCGTATAATATAAGCAATGAATAGAATCTATAATTTTAATTTAAAAATTGCCATACTATTTTTTACAGTTCTCACTGCAACAAACATCTCATTTGCCCAATCTGAATTTACATTCCCAAGCACCAGCACTGATCCTTTCGGTGGACTCACAAGAGAAGAATACATAGAATCCGAAAAACAAAAATACATAGACGCAACAACCCCAAAAGACAATCCATACGGAAATCTTTCACAAGAAGAGTATGACAAACTGCCGTTAAGCGCACGAATGCCGAATGACATAAAAGAGCAAATTTCTATTGAAGTAACCCCAGAGGTTCCTCGCCCTGGAGAAAGGGTGGAGATATCAGTTAGCGCATATGGGGGCATCGATGTTAATTCATCTGTAATTGACTGGATAGTCGACGGAAAAAGCACCCTGCGAGGTGTTGGTAAAAAAGCATTTTCATTCTACCCAGCCGGCAATGGTAAATTTACGACTGTTCAATTGCGTGTTAAACCTCAATATGGGCTCGAGGTTGTAAGAAATTTTAAATTCAACCCCTCTGAAGTAGATATCCTGTGGCAGGCCGACACCTACACTCCTCCGTTCTATAAAGGAAAGGCTCTTTACACAGCACAAGCGGATGTCCAATTCGTAGCTATGCCAAACATAACTAGGAAAAATGGTGCAAAAATCCAACCTCAGAGCACTGTTTACAAGTGGGAACTGGACTATAACCCAGACGCCGCAAATTCAGGTTACGGAGTCAACTATTACAATTTTTCTGGTTCAATTCTTGGGAAACCAACAAATGTTAGGGTGACGGCTTACGACCCTTTGGACAAAAGCTCTACCGGGGTGGGTTCAGTAGATATTGAAAATATACAGCCAATATTATTGCTATACGAAGTTCACCCAACGTTTGGGACACTATTTAATACCGCAGCAACAGGGGCCTTCAATTTCAATCAAGACGATATTCAACTTGGTGCATATCCATATTTTTACAGTACTGCGAATAAGAAGAGTGTCGAGTACAAGTGGTCTATTAACAACAATGAAGTAAAAAATATTTCAGTAAATCAAGATTTTCTTGTGCTACAAAAGTTAAAGCAAGAAGTAGGGCAGTCGACAGTTGCTGTTAGTGCGTCAAATGGTGATAAAGTTTTACAGCAGGCGAGGGCGTCTTTAGAGTTGCGGTATTAGTTTTCTGGTATAATTGAATAGTAATGATTCAGAAAAAAAGATTTATATATAAAATCCTAGTTTTAATAATAAGTTTATTTCCTTTTTTTTCTTTTGGAGCAACCGCAAACAGTGCAGGAAATATTACATTGAAAGATGGGGAGTACGCCTCAAAATGGACGTACCAAGATAAAACAACTGGTCAATCACAACTTTTTCAGTTTGTATACGAAAAAATTGGTGATAATAAATTTCAATTAAAACAAGTCTTTGAGGGTCAAAACGGTAGCGGAAATAATATCGTAAATTGGAAAGATGGAGCAGATACGGGAAAATATAATAATCTAATATCTACCTGGAATGATTCGGCGAAGTCAAACGCCAGTTTGTATGCTGACAATGATACGATGCTACAAGTAGGCGGAAAAGCAGAACTCCAAAGCATGACTGCTGGAGTATTTTTTGGAAAAATCCAAGATTCAACTATAAAAACAACGGCAGATCTCGTAGCAGCCTCAAAAGTCTCAGGATTAGGGACATTTTCGGCTAACAACAACGAGGTTAGAAACGGAGTAGATGGTGGAAAGTACAGATCTGGAAGCAACGACGCAACAGATGTATTCGCTGAGGAATCAAAAAAATTAGCTAACACTTTTGCCATGACACCAACCTATACAAACCAACCTTCAACCTCTGGTTCCTCCCCCACCTACAAAAACGACGCCACCTCTTCATGTGACAATACAACAGGTTGTACATATGTTCTCATGGCACCAATAGGTGGTTTTTTGGGGGATTCAAATGGTATATACACAATCAACAAAGATGACAAGGATGGGTTATGTACCTTGTTAAACTCATGGTTTAGGATTGGTATTGCACTTGCAGGTATGTTAGCAGTAGTGATGATAGTTTTAGGTGGATTTCAATATGCTACTACTGACTCATTGTTTGATAAGAGTGATGGGAAGGGGAAGATACAGAATGCATTGTGGGGATTGTTACTTGCTTTAACTACATGG
>JAYSWB010000045.1:0-3917 GCA_043718245.1 bacterium | reverse complement strand
ACTGATTCAGGAACAGTTACGTGAGTGACAACTTTTACAGGTGGCGTAGTTGTTGCGATTGGGGTAATTACTGTTTTTTGGGCACTAACTATGCTATCTATGAAAATATTTTTAAGCGAGGAGATGCAAGATACGACGGACATGATAATAACTAGATATAAAAAGAGGGCGAAATATATTCTGTTTTTATTTTTTCTTTTTATTGTGGCCATACTATGCAGACAAATTCGCCTTTTGTTTTAACGGGATTTGCTTCAAAGTATTCTAGCAGATGTTGAGGAGTATCGCACTGTACTTCTTCGTAGATTTTTGTCAGTTCGCGAGCTACGGAAATTTTTCTCTCGGGTTGTAGATGTTTTGTAAGTGCTTGGAGGGTTTTTATAATGCGATGTGTGGATTCGTAGAAGACAACGGCCCTCTCGGAAGTGGCGATTTCTTTGAACATTGTTTCTCTTCCCTTTTTGTGTGGGATAAAGCCTAGGAACAAGAAGTCTGAAGTAACAACACCTGAGATAGAGAATGCTGCAGTGAGGGCGCTTGGACCGGGGATGGTTTCGATTTTAATATCTTTTTTGGAAGTTATTATTCTGTTTACCAATACCGCACCAGGGTCGGAAATCCCTGGAGTGCCGGCGTCGGTGACCATGGCCATTTTTGCGCCACCTTCAAGTGAAGTAATTATTCCCTCTATTTTTGAATCAGTACTGTGGGTGTGGAAACTTTCGGTTTTGGTGGTGATTTCGTAGTGAGAAAGTAATTTTTTAGTAGTCCTTGTATCCTCGCATAGGATTACATCTACTTCTTTAAGTATTCTTAGAGCGCGAAGAGTTATGTCTTCGAGGTTTCCGATTGGAGTCGCGACTACGTAGAGGGTGCCTTTTTGCATATATTAATTATAGTGGGTTTTTAAAATTAGAAGCAGTTTCAAGTCCCTCCTGTTGTTTATTTTTTACATAAGAGTCGGCTAAGTAACTGCCAAGATCTAATGACTCTGTACGAGCTTCATTGATCTCGGATTGGGTCACCTCGTATGGTTTTCTTTTAGATGAAAACAATCTTTCTGGTTCTTTTTTAACTCCTGAAAATGGTGCTTTGTAGATGCCGGGCTGAGGACCAACTTCTCCTAAATAAACTTTACAACCTAATCTTTTTTCTAAATCTTGCTTATTCATGTAATCACTGCGTACAACAACAACGTCCGCATTAAATCCAGCCTCCTTTATAATATCAAGCATTGTCTTCATAGAATTACCTGAAAAAACAAATTCTGTTATTATCAATTTCTTTTTAGCACTATCTGTTTTTTGCAAAAGCGCTTTGACTCCCTCTAACTTTTCTGGTGGCATATGCCCAACATTGGCATTACCCGCTATAAATCTAAGATCTGGTTGTGAGCTTCCGTTCCATTCACTTATCTCTTTAGCGGCCTGCCAGATAATAATTGCTGGAATACGTCCAGATGCATCCTCGCCGATAAACGTGTCATATTCACCACTCTCTATTACAGGACCGAGTTCTTTTATAACCTCATTCAAAGCTGGAGCGATTTCTGCGATCCATTCTCTTTTAATTTTTAAGTCTTCTATTGGTTCTGTATCTGGTTTAAATAATTCACTCATAAATAATATTATATACCACCCTCCACCGAAATATCCGTAAACACAATCGGTTCTTTCATCTCATTCAGAATCCGTGCAGGTGTTTGGTGTAAATCCCCTACCTTCGCCACTGTAAGTGATAGTGCCTCTGCCTTTTCATCTCCTGTTATATATACAAGTGGAAAATCAACTAACTTCATAAATGGAAAAGTTGTCGTTGTTCTCTCAAACTTTGTATCCTTCAAATCCACTACCCAGATTTCAGGGTTATTAAACTTTGCATCAAAATTCTCAGTTCCCGGAATCATCCCCGCAATATGCCCATCCTTCCCCACTCCGAAAAGTGCAATAATTTTTCCATTCGGAAAATCTTGCTTCCATTCGTGAAGATTTTTGTCAAACCGCTTTGCATGTTCTTCGTGACTTTCATCAGAAAAAATTTGTGTGTCGATACAAAAGCTACCAGCTGAAATTGAAGCGTTGTAAAAACTTGTTCCTTGAATATGTGCAAAGTTATTTTCCTCCAAATCATCCGTATACCTCTCGTCCGTGACGGTGATTGTGACTTGATCTGTTAAGAGTTCACCATCAAGTAAATCTATTATTTGTCTCGACGAACCGCCTGCAAGCATAAGAAGCACCGGCTTATCAGCATGAGTTGCAAGAAGACTATTTATGTATGCTGCAACATTTCCTTTAGGATCATCGGTTGTTTGAATCCTCAACATATGTAGCTATATTATCTCAACAGACATCGAATTTGTCTGGTGCTTCGTTCCAAACGGAACTCCAGAAAGTACAACAATTTCATCCCCCTTCTTTACCAACTTCATCTTTTGTAGAAGTGGCTTGACCATCTTTAATGCATCTTCAAAAGTTTTAACCTTAGGAACCATCACTGGGTAACATGCGTACAGTGCGCACACTTGATTATAAGTAGTCTCGTTTGGAGTCATAACGATAATCGGCTGAGCTGGGTGGTGGCGAGAAACGAATCGTGCTGCGTGTCCAAAACCAGTCAAAGCTACAATTGCAGTCGCCTCGATTCTGTCAGCAGTTTTTGCAGCCGCAGACGCGATCGCCTCGCTCACGTTCTCGTGATCTCCTCGATCTCCTGTTACCATAAACTTGTGATATGGATCATTTTCTACTTTCAATGCAACCTTAGTAATCATTTCAACTGCAGCAAAAGGAAACTTTCCAAGGGTTGTTTCTTCTGACAACATAATAGCATCAGCGCCATCAAGCATTCCGTTTGCGATGTCTGAAACTTCGGCTCTTGTGGGCACAGGAGAGCTAATCATTGATTCCAAAACCTGAGTCGCTAGAATTACAGGTTTTCCAGCAGCCTTACACTTTTCAATCATCATTTTCTGGATGATAGGAACATTTTCATATCCGATTTCAACAGCAAGGTCTCCGCGGGCGACCATAATCATGTCTGACAATTCAATAATGTCCTCGATGTGTTCAACCGCTTCCTGAGTTTCTATTTTAGAGCAGATGAGAGCTTTTGATTTTGCCTTATTCAAAATATCTCGGAGCTCCTTGACGTCATCCGGTGTTCGTACGAATGAGAACGCTACAATGTCTACCTTGTTTTTAATGCCGAAAACTACGTCTTTTTTATCTTTATCAGTCAGAGAGCTGACCTTTAGATATGCACCTGGCAAGTTCACCCCTCTCTTTCCTTTTGTCTCTCCACCAACTAGGATTTTACATTTGATGTCAGTACCCTTGATCTCTACTACTTCAAATTTCTTTTTACCGTCATCTACCATAATTATGTTTCCTACCTTCAATTCTTTGTGAAGTGTTGGGTAATTTATAGAAACTCGCTTTTCATCACCAATAATATCATCAGGCGTCAATGTAATATGCTCTCCTGCTTTCAAAGTAACTCGTTCTTGATAGAATGCACCAATTCGGAATTTTGGACCTGATAAGTCCTGTAAAATCGCAGCGGGAATTCCAGTTTTCTTGATAGCTTTTTTCAAGTTATTCAACTTGTTCTGATGCTCAGCGAAATCTCCGTGTGAAAAGTTCATTCTCATTACGTTCATTCCTGCTTTTAACATTTTTTCCAAGTTTTCCTGTGACTCAGTTGCTGGACCGATAGTTGCTACTATTTTTGTTTTCTTACCTAGATGCATTTTATTCTAATGATTTATTTATTAATATTTTGCGAGACTCGAAATATTACCTGGATTAAGAGGCAACTAAAATCGAACTGCGTGCGCGTGCCAAGATTCGAACTTGGGACCTAACGAGTATCAGTCGTTTGCTCTACCAACTGAGCTACACGCGCACGCAATCAAA
>JAYSWB010000044.1:0-12630 GCA_043718245.1 bacterium | reverse complement strand
CCCACATAGTTATGAATCCTTTTGTCCCTCTAAACTTGTTAAAATATGCCATTTCCTTAATTGCTTAAAGAGTGCCATATGTATGTGAACTTATGCATTTCTAAAGTATTAGGCTAATCGGTAGTTACAATTTGACATATATGTATATTATGTTACAATACTATAAACTAAAGTTCTTCAAATATGAGTTGTACTCATCCACTTATCCCTATTAGATAGAGCTAGCTGGATGAATACAACACTACCACAATCGACGGCTCCCGCAGTGCCTGACAAATCTGCAATCAAACCACCGAAAGATGGACGTATCGTCTTCCTCAAGCTCGTGGTCGATTATTCGACCGAGTGGGAGGAAGTCCTCTGCCCACCGGGCTTTGACGAGCCGGATCAGTTTGCGAACCAGTTCGCACACCTCAGCGCAAAGGATGAACGCAAGGCTGAGGTCAGTCTGGTCCTGCTCGATATGAAAAAAACAGGACGACTGCCTAAAGCCATGAAATGGGCTGCGGAGTTCGGACTCGTGACCACCGTCGCTCGGGAAGTCTCTGCGATTGGACACATCAAAAGCAAGGATCTCCCACATCAGCTTCGGGAGAAAAAGCTTTTCGTGTCAACAACTACGTCATGTCAACTCCCGAACGACACAAGTCGGCTCTTCGCACTGTCCCTCAGTGAAAAAAAGAAGTTCGCTGATATGTTCCGTGTCGACAACTACGGTGCTCTGCCGGACAGTTGGTTCGTGTTCCGGATTCCGATCCCCACGAAATAAGACCGCCACCTCGGCGAGACAAGAAAATCGCTTGTCTCTTGAGGTGAGCGGTTTTTCTTTTAAACCACCCCCTGCCTATACGCCACTGCTTCGTAAAGATGTTGTGGCAGAATCTCCTCACTTTTTTCTAAATCCGCAATAGTTCGTGCCACTTTTATAATTTTTACAATAGATCTTTTTGATAAATTTAATCCTTTTGTAATTTGATCTAAGGAATTCTTTGCAATATCTGTTAACTTTATTGTATGAATAATTTTCAACTTCCCATTAAAGTTTGAAAATCTTTTATGTGAGAAGTCTATCGCATCTTTTATCTTCGTATGTAAACTTTCCTGATCTTTAGCGTCTTCATTCGTAATATCAACATGCACCACCATATCAAACCGATCCAAAATCGGTCCGGAGATTTTATTCGCATATTTTATAGCATCTACATTTCTGCAAATACATCTTTTGTAACTACTTCCTCTAAACCCGCACTTACATGGGTTCATTGTTGCAATCAATGTAAAGTTTGCTTGTAGACTCACAGAGCCCTTTTGTTTCGATAACACCAACTTTCCTGATTCTAATGGTTCTCTAAGTGAGTCAATTACTCGAGACTCAAATTCCGGAATTTCATCAAGGAATAAAAAACCATTGTGCGCTTTGGTAATTTCCCCCGCGTTTAATTGTGCGTCTCCTATAATCGCACTATATGACGAAGTGTGATGAGGTTCTCTAAATGGTGGAAAGATAATCGGCTCAGTTATGTCTCTGTTATTAAGTTGACCAAGCGCCGTACACTCGAATGATTCTTCTTTTGAAAGTGTAGGAACAATCTCATTTATACTTTTTGCAAGTAATGTCTTCCCTGTCCCTGGCGGGCCGACCATTAAAAGGTTGTGTCGGCCCGCTACTGCTATTGCAACCGCCCTCTTTGCTGACTCGCACCCCGTTATGCGGTCAAAAGTCTCGAGCTTCCTTGTCTTCCCTCCTGCAAACTTTTCGTACAAAATGTCGCTCTCTCCTTTAACTTGACTCTGTAATTCCACCACCTCCTTTAAACTTTTGCAGTATATTATCCCCTCATCTATAAAATACTTGCACAATCCCCTACATTCCTCTGCTGTCACAATAACACTTCCCTTTTCTTTCTTTAATATTTCTCTAAATAAATATAAAAAGTTTTTTGGAGCTCTTAATTCCCCATTTAATGAAAGCTCTCCGATAAAAATATACTTATCAGTATTAAAATTGATCCTACTAATCGCCGACAAATACGAAACCGCAATCGGCAAATCGAACCCGCTCCCCTCTTTTTTAATCGAAGCGGGTGCTAGTAGTACGGTTATTTTTTGGTTAACTCCCTTTATACCAAGGCTTGAATTCCTTATGGCAGACTGAATTCTCCCCCTAGATTCATCTATGGCCTTATCCCCCATTCCTATGATTGAAAAATGATACAAACCTCTTGCTATATCTGTTTCAACAGAAATCTCTCTTGCAACTAAATTATCGATGCAAAACGTTTTTATTTTTATCAAATTCTGAAAGAGAAAGTCCCCTCTACATATGCGCCTTACAAGTCTTTGCTGGTGGGTTGGCCATCAAGCGATCTTCTTCTATTGGTTGCTGACAAACAACACAGATTCCATACCCTCCGACCTCAATATTTACTAAGGCCTCGTTGATATCTGCTATTTGATTTTTTAAATCTTCTGCAATAGATTCATTAACCTGAAATTCAGTAGCTGCTTCGGCCAATTCCTCATCGTCTGCCTTAGAGTCATCTGAATCAATATTTTTTGCTTGCCAAACTCCATGCGCGTCTTTTACCGCGATATTAGAAAGCTCTCCCTCTATTTTATTTTTTTCCGCTATTAATTTTTCCTTCTGTGATTGTATATCTATGGTCATGATTTTAGCTTTGCTAATATTAAGTGCTGATAAATTTATCCTGAATATTTCTTAATGTTACCATATTACCGGGTAATTTTCCCTGTTGTAAGCCTTGAAATCAACTCTCGAAGGCCTGTTTCGCTTGAAACTAGGATCAGTGTCCTTGGGTCTATAAAGGTGTACAGGAGAACTGTTTGCCCCTGATTGTTATTCAAAATTCTAGTGTCCTTATTAAATAAGATTTTATCAGTGAATACTCTTTGATTTGTAGTACTAGTAGCGTTTTGTGTTTGTGGCAGATTTCTTTCAAAAATACTTCCGATGTCTTCTTTTATGTAGGATTCCCAGTTTAACATTCCTGCAAAAGCATTGTCGTATGACTTTACATTAAATATTATAAAAGTTTCTCTAGGCGAACTTCCGTATACTCCCATTAGATAGTCGCTTCCAAGTGCCCGGACAAGCTGAGGTGATGCATTCGTATCCAATCTGGTGAACCAAGCTTCTGTGTTTGCCACGTTTACTACACCGTTCGCCTGAGTGCCGAGCGCGATCTCTTTTATAGTAGCTGCATCAACGTTCCCATTTCTAGCTTTATTTATATCATTTTTGATCGAAATTGAATCTTTGTCCTCAATTGGAATAATCTGGCGTTGTTCGATTTTGATCGGAACCACCGCCTGCTGGGCTGGTTGTGTTATATTTTTTTGACTTGGGACAGTTTCATTTTTTGGAGTTAAGTACCCTGCCCACCACAAATAACCGAGGATGACTATTGCGATAAACAAAATCCCAATCAATATTTTTATGATTAACGAGTGAGAATTTTCCGCAGTATCTATCCCCCCCGCGAACTGTCGGTCTTGTTGCTTCTTGCTCTCGGCCAAAGCTATCTGCATGGCAGAGACACTATTTTTCTTGATAGCCTGTGCCACATCAGAATTATAGGTTTCTATTTGAGGTATCCCCGATTCATTATGAATAAACTGAGCCTCCTTGTTTTCCATCACATCCTTGAACTTTATAGTATCGTGTTCTGGATTTGGAACAACAGGTCCTTTTGTTTCTTCCCTTGAATCTAATGGTCTGTCAGAATTCGGGAAAGAAAATGATGGTTTAGGTTTATTGGTTTCGTCCATGTCGTTCTATTATTGCAGTAATGGAATAAAAATACAATCTTATTTCTTCGGAGATTCTCCCCCGCCTGAAAACTCTTCTAAAATAGATTTGGCCAAGTCCCGAGACGATGGCTTCTGTGCCCCTCTTCCGATTGGGCGTAATTTTGGGTTTCGCGCCTTTGAAAGCCTTGTGGATTCATCAGGTTGCATATCTTCGGTTGCGTTCTCCCCCATTACTTCAGGAACTTCTCCTATTGCGCGGTTATCCTGAGTCCTGTTTCCGTAAGAAGATCCGTACATTGATGGATTTATAACGTATTTCTTTGGGTTCTCACACATATCGATGAATTCGTCTGCGACTTCTTTAAGTTTTGCTGAAGATGACTTACCAAATGAAATAACCTCAACCTGACAGCCCTGATTGATTTTCAAGTATTCTACTAACGGGCAAAAATCCCCGTCCCCTGACGCGATGATGATTGTGTCCAACTTTGGAGCCAGAGAAATTGCGTCTACCGCAAGCCCTACGTCCCAGTCGGCTTTTTTAGAACCTCCCATGAAGATTTGTAAGTTCTTTGTCTTGGTTTCGATGCCCAATTTCCCTAGTGCTTCGAAAAAGTTCTTTTCTTCTCCTGATTCTGTTGTGATTACGTATGCAATTGCACGAATTAATGACCTCCCTGCTACGGCTTCCTTCATGATTGCTCCGAAGTTTACCCTTGCGTGGTAAAGGTTTTTTGCACTGTGATATAAGTTTTGAGTATCAATAAAAATACCAACTCGTTGTTCTTTGTGTTTAATGACTGACATTTTTTATTTAATTAAAATTGTAAAACCCAAGTTGACCGTGTGTTTAAGGCGAAAATATATAGAAACTAAGTTGAAAAAATAGATTTAAGCTGCCTTTTTCTTTAGATCAAGAGCCTTCACTACCTTCGAGTGTCTATCAGGATGATTTTTTTGCAAATATTGTAAGTGGTTCTGACGATCTGCTACAAGTTGTAGTAATCCTCTTCGAGAACCTTTATCTCCTTTGTGTTTTTTCAAATGCTTTGTCAGTTCAGTAATTCTTGTACTAAGAATTGCCACCTGAGCTTCAGCGGATCCAGTATCAGTTGCGTGTAGTGCAACTTCTTTTATGACTTTTGCCTTTTTTGTTTTGGTCAACATGGTCCACTTAATTTATCATGAATAGGTTAAAAAAGCAAGGATTAGTGGGACTATGTAGTAGAAACTATTACTGGTATAATCATTTTAATGTCGCACAATCAGTCCCCTAACAGCAAAATCGGTGAATTGGAGATGTACAAAAACCAATTTCTCGAATACGTAGAAATCGAAAAAGGTCGAAGTCTAAAGACGGTTGAGAACTATGATCGTTATGTTTCAAGCTATATAGGATACGTGAAAAAGGAAATACCCGAGCCAAAGGTTTCCCATGTAACATCAGAGTCTATTAGACAGTATCGATTATGGCTCAACAGAAGAGTTCTGGGCGATGTTTCAGGTGAAACCAAGGTAGGTAATGTTTCACATGAAACATTAAAGAAGAGGACTCAGAACTATTACCTTATAGCCCTTAGATCTTTCTTGAAGTTTTTGAATAAGAAGGACATTAAGACGATCCCAGCGGATTCTATAGAATTAGCCAAGGTGCCAGAGAGATCTATAGAGATGATATCCACAGACGAGCTAAATAGGCTATTAGACGCGCCGTCACAAGAAAAGGACACTATAAAAAGCTTACGGGATAAGGCTATTTTGGAGTTACTGTTCTCTACAGGGCTTCGAGTTTCAGAGCTTTGTGGCTTACCCGTGGATTTAGACTTAACAAAGGACGAATTTTCCGTCAGAGGGAAAGGGGAAAAGGTTCGTGTTGTGTTCCTATCGGACACGGCCAGAGATGCCGTCATAGCATACAAGAAGGCCAACAAGACAATCGATAGTGCCAAGTTGTTTCATGTGACACCAAGAACAGTAGAGCGCAGTATAAGACACTATGCTGTCACCGCAGGAATCTCTAAAAAAGTGACTCCTCACGTTATAAGACACAGCTTTGCTACAGGATTGTTACAGAATGGTGCAGATCTACGATCAGTCCAGATGTTGCTAGGACATGCTGACATATCAACAACCCAGATTTATACCCATTTAACCGATAGGCACCTTAGAGACGTTCACAAAAAGTTCCATAAGAGGTAATATGTTACATATGAAACTTAATATCTTCTGTTGGAATGTGAACGGAATACGAGCCTGGCACAAAAAGGGGAGTTTCGACCAGATGTTACATATGAAACCTGATATTCTGTGTTTACAGGAGACAAAGGCTACTCCGGACCAGCTCCCAGCGGAATTGCTAGCTCCAAATGGATATTTTACATACTTTGAATATCCTAAAATCAAAAAAGGGTACAGTGGGGTAGCGGTTTTCACAAAAATTAAACCAGAAAAGGTAGAATACGGCTTAAATATTGAGGAATTGGACATGGAAGGTCGTATGGTCACTTTGTATTTTGAGGATTTTGTACTTATAAACTGTTATTTTCCTAATGGAGGAGGGGAAAGTCACCGATTAGAGTACAAAATGAAATTTTACAAAGCGTTTCTCGTGAAACTAAACAAAATAAGGCTAAAACACAAAAAAATCATATTCTGTGGGGATTTGAACGTGGCTCACACGGAAATTGACATCGAACGGCCAAAGGAGAATGAAAATCATGTCGGATTCTTACCTCAGGAGAGGGCTTGGGTGGATAGTCTTATAGATAATAACTATACAGATGTTTATCGTGAAACACACAAGGACGAGAGGAAGAAATACACTTGGTGGGATGTAAAGACCCGTTCTAGAGAAAGAAACGTCGGGTGGAGAATAGATTACTTCTTTACTACGGCTAATTTGTTCAAGAATGTTAAGAAGGCGACTATACACGATGAAATATTCGGTTCAGACCACTGTCCGATATCATTAGAGATTGAAATATAAGGGGTTGTCCTTTATAAAAGACAAAAGGACAGTTATCCACATATTGTGTCCTATACAAATAATTTATAAAGGACTATAATATCTTCAGGTGGCGGCATTACAAGTTTGCGCAATTAGATCATTTGAATCTGTTAGTAGTTAGTTTCGAATTCGAGGTTCAATTTAGCAGGTTCCTAGCGGACTGTTAATAGAATCCATGTCACCATTAGTTCTTTTGTTTCGCGAGTTGATTTCCAGTCGATTCGTTTCATTTCGTTAGTTCGTTAATTAAGCTTTCGGTAGTTAGAGATCTTTCGGTACCGACACAGATTCCGATCAGTGTCATGGAGGGCGTCAAACCCGGTGTCAACCAAATGAAGGAAAGGCAATCAACATCTTGGCCAGCAGAAACACAATTTTTATCTTATTTTGTTCTAGCAGGTGCCATTCGTGCGTTGATTCTCTGAAATCACCAGGTTCATGGAGTCCATTCCGTGAGTACACAACAGGGTCAAAACCCTAAACTGTTCTTTCTACAATTAAAAATTGCTGCTTCACACTTGAAGCACAACATGGTGATCATCACTTACGTGGTGGTCTAAAAAACCGCCACATCTTCCCACTGGCGGTTTTTGTTACTTATTTTATTTAATTCACCCTATGCTTATCCCGCAACTCCTGTATCTCCAAACTCTCGGCATTTTCTTTAGCCTTCAAAGCCTGCTCATTTAATTTTTTCAATTCCTCTAAACTAAACTTATTTAACTCAAGCGCTCTATCCTTTAAAAAATCCGAATTATTCTTTTCCTGGTTGTCTATTACTTCCTCCAACAAAATATTCAAAATAAAACCGATTTTTGGTCCCGGTTTCAAATCCGCAAGCTTCATAAGTTCATTTCCCCCAATTTTTAATTTTGAAACAGACACAGGCTCTCGTAACACTTCCTCAATCATCGACATATATTTTCGCAATCTATATGGATCTTCCTTTGGACGACCTGTTCCAATACGGTCACAAATACGAAGATTCACCAAATCCCAAATATGATCCGGTCCAACGTTTCGAATTATTCTTCTTACTGCAGAAAGAGAAATCTGTTCTGTATCAGAGAAAAACATGTGCCATCTAACAAGCGTAGTGACAAGTTTTATATTCTCATTTGTAAATTTCATTCGTTTTAAAATTTCATTTGCCATTCTCGCACCAATAACTTCATGTCCGTAAAACGTGCAGTCTTTACCGCCTTTAATATTGCGCTTACTAATAGGTTTTCCAACATCGTGAAGTAGTGCAGCAACACGTACATAAAAAGGGTATTGCTTATCAGCAGCATGTTGAAGGCTTCGCAGTAAATGTTCAAACACATCAAATGAATGCGCTTGGTTTTGAGTCACACCAACAGAAGATGAAATTTCAGGAAGAAAATGTTTTAACAATCCAAGTTTTTCGAGGAATACAAAACCCATCATCGGGTTGTCTGATGCGATTATTTTTGTCACTTCGTCTCTGATTCGTTCAATCGAAATATTCCTAATGTAGTCTGAGTGTTTGATAATCGAATTCTGAGTTTCGTGTTCAATGGTAAAGCCCAATTCTGCAGAAAAACGGATTGCTCTTATTAAGCGCAGTGCATCTTCTGTAAATCTCTTGTCAGGATTCCCAACCGCACGAATGGTTTTTGATTCAAGATCAACAACGCCATTAAAATTATCTACAACATCACCTTTGACCACATCAGCTGCTAGTGCGTTAATCGAAAAATCTCGGCGTTTAAGGTCGTCTTCTAATTTATCGCTGAAAGTCACCTTGTCTGGATGTCTATTGTCGCTATACGCAGATTCTAGGCGATAAGGGGTGACTTCGACTGTAGTCTCATCAGAAATTACTACACCAACTGTTCCAAAGTCATTTTCATAAAAAGTTTTCTCAAAGAGGGGAATCATTTGTTCAGGAGTTGCATTAGTCGTCAGGTCCCAGTCTTTTGGATTTCTTCCAATGATCAAGTCGCGAACACATCCACCGACTATGTACGCATCATATCCACCCGCAATCAATTTTGCAGAAACGTCTTTGATTTCCTGAGGAATTTTACTAGTGTTTATCTTCACCCATGAATACTAGTATCTTTTTGATTTTATATCAATTTAATGTATGATTGTTTCCATGCGCTCGTGGCTCAATGGATAGAGCACTTGGCTTCGGACCAAGGGATTGCAGGTTCGAATCCTGCCGAGCGCACCAATAGATAAGGGACAAAAGAGCAGGTATGGTTTAGTGGTAGAATGCGTCCTTGCCAAGGACGAGACGAGAGTTCGATTCTCTCTACCTGCACAAGTTTCGAGCTTTAATTTGCAAGGGTTACACGGAAATAGGTATTGCCAAAATGTGGAAAACTGGGGATAACTCGGGGGATATGTGTATAAAAGACAGAGTTTAAAAGACATGACGAATATGGTCTTTTTGACATTTTATCCTTATTTATCAACGTATAATGCAAAAAATTGGATTCTATATGTCGCACGTGAAACATAAACACCTTAAGAAATCTTCATTTTAATTTAAGCTTTATTTGTCTTGATAGAAGTAGAATGCAGGAATGATAAGTACAAAAATTTTAGGAGACTTTGGTGAACTACTGGTCGCTAAAAGACTAGAGGCTAAAGGTCATAAAATTCTGAGGACTAGGTATAAAAAATGGGAAGGGGAGATAGATATTGTTTCGGCAAAGGACGAAACGATTTACTTCAACGAAGTTAAAACGAGAATTGTAAAAAAAGCAAAGGATGAAACAGATCTGCAAAACATTGGACTAACCCGTCATAAGATGTCCAAGATTATAAAGTGCGCCCAATGGTTTACTAAAAGGGAAATTAACTACCCAAAACGCCAGTTCGACGCTTACTTCCTACAGTTGGTACCAGATAGTATGAGGGAGGTTTCGACGTTAGACGATTTGAAACAATGTTTCACTGAGGGAAAAATGAGAGTTTTGGCGACTTATATGGAAAATATAGACATGGAAATTTTTGGATGTTATACAAATACGTTAATAGATTGAGATATAGGGACATGTGTGTTAGGATTCAACGAATCGGGGTGTAGTGTAACGGTTAACATTCCTGTTTTGGGAACAGGCGACTCAGGGTTCGAATCCCTGCACCCCGACAATTTTTTAGAGGAATTGGATATGCCAATTTGGCATATCCAATTTCAGGATCAAATATTGTGATCTTGAAAGTAAGTGGGGGTAATTTGAAGTGTTTCTAAGGTCACAAATTGTGACCTTAGAAACATTAATCAACTGGAAGTCGCAAATTGCGACTTCCAGTTAAGCGGATTTTAATATTTCTTTATTTTCTCTTCATGTGCGACCTGTACCATAGTGATATGAATGAAAATATTGTCGCTGAAATAACACTAAGTCATGAAGTCATTAGGGAAAAGATCTATATTATTAGGGGTAAAAAAGTAATGATCGATAAGGATCTCGCTATCCTGTATGAGGTTTCAACTAAAAGACTTAATGAAGCTGTTAAAAGAAACATTGATAGATTCCCTGAAGATTTTATGTTTCAACTTACAAAAGAGGAGATGGAGAATTGGATATGCCAAATTGGCATATCCAATCCAGAGGAAAAAGTTCTAAGGTCGCAATTTGCGACCTTAGAAACTGGTAGAGGTAAGTATAGTAAATATCGCCCTATAGCCTTCACCGAGCAAGGAATCGCCATGCTTTCAAGTGTCCTAAACAGTAAACGTGCCATCCAAGTAAACATCCAAATTATTCGAATTTTCACAAAACTTCGCGAAATGATCGACGCTTACAAGGAACTTCGCGAAAAGGTCGAGGAGATGGAAAAGAACAATGAGGTTAATTTTAGTGAGATATTCAGAGCAATCAGACTACTTATCACAGAAAAGGAAGAACCTAAAGAAAAAATGGGATTCCGTGCAAATTAAGCCCTACATGCTATATTGACCCTATCAATGAAAAAGTTTATCAAAAACAAGGAGGATTTTACCTGTGAAAAGTGCCGAAAGGAGGTTAAAGGGACAGGCTACACAAACCACTGCCCCCAGTGTCTTTATAGTAAACATGTAGATGTTTCACCTGGGGATCGGGCTAATGAATGCGGGGGGCTTATGAAACCTGTACGCGTAGAGGGTACTGGGATTGAAAGAATGCAGATAGTTCACAAGTGTGTAAAGTGCGCAGCTGAGAAAAACAACAAGATTCAGAAGGATGATGATATAGAGGCTGTGGCAAATGTGGCTAAGGAGTTTGCGAAGGAGAAAATAGAGAGCTGGAAGCTTAAAAGGTAGAAATTGTATAAAAGGGAACTCTCTGTTATATTGGTCACATGCAGGATTGGTTTAGTGGTAGAATGACTGCCTTCCAAGCAGTAGACAAGGGTTCGATTCCCTTATCCTGCACAGTATTTTAGGACTTAATTCCAATAGATTCTTTCATCACCTCAATCGGTACTTCTTTCTGTGTAAAGATTTCAAACTGTTTAACTGCTTGATATAGCAACATTTCCTTTGCATCGATTATCTGTAAACCTAATTTTTCGGCACCCATTGTCAATAAAGTATCACCATACATAAGATCAAAAACCACTGAGACCGTCTTCAGCCAGTCTTCAGAAATCAGTAAGTCATTTTTTGAATTTAAACTTGCTGATGTCGCATTTATAAAAACATCAACCTTTGGTAGATTTTCCTTTACGACGAATTTCGCTCCAAATTCTTCTGCAAGTTTTACCCCGTTTTCCTCAGTTCTATTTGTTATGTAAACATTATCTTTAAATGCTTTTAGTGCATATAGACATGCTCGTGCAGCACCGCCTGCTCCGTATATAAGAATCTTTTTGTCCGCTAGAGACAGATGATTTTCTAGTGCTTTCATAAAACCAATCCAATCTGTATTCTCTCCAGTAATTTTTCCATTTGATAGATGGATTGTGTTAACCGCTCCAATTTCTTTTGCTTCCAGAGTTAATACATCCAAGTATTGAATAACCTCTTCCTTATAAGGAACAGTTATACCTAATCCTGAATATTCTCCGGAGCGAACTTTATCGATTAAGTTTTTTAAACCAGAACTCGCCACATCTTCTTTTTTGTATGTGTAGTCTAGTCCTAATGCTTTAAATCCAGCATTAAATAATGTTGGTGACAGACTATGATCTAATGGGTGTCCTACAACGGCAAATGATTTCATTTTGTTAAACCCTTAACCATCTCTCCATAACACTTCTTACAAATATGAAATTTAATAACACGATTTTTCGCATTCGGTGGACTAAGTAGAATTGCACCGAACTCTTTCAATTCCTTTTTACATTTATCGCATTTAGGTTTTATTGCCATATAATTATTATACCAAATAAAGGGCCCGCGACATTGGTCGCGGGCCCTGATACTCACCTCGAAAGAACTTCAAAAGGACCAAAAGTAAAATGTTTTTCAACACATCTTTCGAAATCCTTCATGGCTTTCTGCCACTGACCCATTTCATTTTCCTTCACCTCAACTTCAATGGCGAAATGATAAACGCCATTTCCCGCATGCACTGAATGGATTTGAATCATGTTCAAACCTTCCGTCTTGAACGGAATAAGGGAATCAACAAGAGACCCAGGTTTGTGAAGCACTTTGTACACAATCAGCGCGCGATTTTTCTTCCCAATTGCAACCTTGTGTTCTTTCGGCGCAATCAAGAAGAACGTCGTAACCGCTTCCTGGTCTTCAAACGCCTCAGCCAAAACCTTCAATCCATATTTCTCTGCCGCTCCCGACTTCTCCACCCTCCACTTTTTCAAAAACTCAAACGTTGTAAATTAAGGGTTTTTTGATTTAATCACCTACTTTTGTCATACTAGTTGGATGA
>JAYSWB010000043.1:0-12773 GCA_043718245.1 bacterium | reverse complement strand
ACTGCAAATACTTAAGGCAATGTTACTGCGGCCAAAAGCGGAGCTGAGACACCCCGAAGCCGTATTACAATACCCCACCGCACTTGCATTTGTTCCCGAAGCCGTATTACAATACCCCACCGCACTTGCATTTGTTCCCGCTGCTGTATTACTAAACCCCACCTCAATAGGTGAAAGGTTGTCTACGTCACTTCCACCTACAATCCCCAACGAACTTGTAGAAACAAGATTGTAAGTACCACTTGCATTCCCCATCAACAATTGTCCCAATGTTGGTGGTGTTGATGTACCAGTACCTCCTGATGTCACTGCCATTGTGCCGGTGATACAGTTTGAGGAATATGTAGTTGGGATTGTTGGTACTACGATGTTTGATGGTACTGAGTATGAATATCCACCACCATTGTTTACGTAAACTGTTTTTTCTGTATTGGTAATATTGATATTAGATATTGCAGTAGCAATTCTTCTGTCAACCTCTTCTGTTGTAATACCACCTGTGTTAATTACTTTAACAATCGGAGTAGTTTGAACATTTGGAATGACTAATTGACTTCTTGGAACAATGACGGGTGCATCTGGAGTAACCACTTCTTCTCTTTTGATTGGTGGAGTAGTGGTTGTTGTGGTTGTAGTGGTAGTAGTTGTGTCTGGTGGGAAAACAATGACAGTTTCTGGGTTAAAGATTTGTGAAAAGAAATTAGTGATTGCAGTGAAGATGTTAGCCAACATGCTTGGTTTACTAACTGTAGAGGTAGAAGTCTTAATCTCCTCTCCATATGCAATCTTTACACCAAAGAGCTTTGCGACAATGAAATTCTTGTCTGCATACATGGGTTGCATGTATTCCTGCCGAATGATTGGTATGTCCTTTGGATCAATAAGAACAATGTATGCAACATTCTTTGATACGAAGGTGCATATCAAAACGACACTCAGAATCTGCAGTAGGAATTTGAACATGAGATTAAGGTAAATTATACAGGAGAAAGGGGGTAAAAACGATGATTTGTGGGGATAACTGTATATAGTGTAATATGCTATGTATAGTGATTAATTATATATTAAAAATTACTATAATAATTTTATGATTTTGAAAAACTTTTTAAACGAATTTAAGGAATTTGCGGTTAAAGGAAATGTAATCGATTTAGCAGTGGCGGTGGTTATTGGTGTAGCTTTTAATGCAATTGTTGATTCATTTGTTAAGGATATTGTAATGCAATTAATTGCGGCGATTTTTAAACAGCCAGACTTCACTAGCATCGTGATTTCTTATGACGGGTTGGTGCTTATGAACATCGGAAGTTTCATAAATCAAGTCATCAATTTCTTGATTGTCGCACTATCGGTCTTTGTTGCTGTTAAAGCACTGAACAAGATTACTGCGAAGAAAGGATCTTCTCAAACTGTCTAGTGACTCGTAGTATCTGCCTCCGTCACAATCGGATTTGGAATACTTTCGGCCACCTTGTCGCTTATATCCGCGGTTACAATACTTTCAATAGGAGTCTTTCCAAACGAAAGGCGCCTTTTAAACGAGCTCCACACTTCTATCACTTCTTCGTTTCGAAGCAGGAAGAGTACGCCCGCCCATGAACCAAGTCCGACGAGTCCACCTAAGAGCCCATGGGTAAAGACACTGAGCACTCTAGTCTGATCAATAAATGGTTCTGCAAGATTCAAAGTAATGTAGGCCATATAACCTGCAATAACTGCAGATTCGAAACTTTGCCAAAGTGTACGCGAAATGTTTTTAGTAAACATACCTTCACCGAAATCTTTTTCAAAAACAATCCAAAGAATTATCATGTTAACAATAGTTCCACACATATATCCAAGTGGTAGCATCAAAACCTCGGTTCCAGGAATACCTACTACTCGGAAAAGTTTTTCAACTGCATAAACAAAATTAGGATTACTTGCAAAGATTTGTAAAAATAAAAATGGCAATGCTACAGTTAGCACTGAAGAAAATATGTTGATAAATAAGGGTTTTAAAGTCTTTCCAGCTGCATAATACGCACGGATAAATAAAAGCTCTAGACTTTGTGCTGAAAGTGAAATAACAAATAAAGCGACAGCGGCTGCGGTTAATCTAGTATCATTCCAATTAAATGATCCCGATCCTAAAATCACTCGTACAATTTGCGCTCGCAGAATTATAAAAAGAGCAGTAATAGGTAACGACCAAAATAAAATGTGTCTTGCCGCTACCTGCACATTTTCCAAGAATTCTTTTTTCTTGCCATTTACAAAATACATCGACAAGAGAGGAAACGCAGCGAGGGTGTACGACACTCCTACAATTGCAAACGGTACTGACTGCAAATTTGTCGCTAGACTAAAAATTGAAATCGATCCTGCGGTTAAAAGTGACGCGAACGAAGTAATAAAAACCAATTCGATCTGACTTGCAGATAACGTCAAGGTTCGAGGAATAGAAAGAGCTAAAATTTTAAATAATCTTTTAATATCCCATTTGAAAGTAAACCTTGGCAATTGCCCCAGAGATGACACATATGGCACTTGGATGGCAAAGTGAAGGATTGCACCGATTACTACCCCAGAGACAATCCCCTGCATACCGAAAATTGGATACAAGACAACCGTTCCGAAAATAATAGCAATGTTATAGAAAATCGGTGCAATAGCAAAAATAAAAAAGCGTTTGTTCATCTGTGTAATAACAGAGATTAAGCCAGAGATTCCAAGAAATATTGGTTGCAATAATAATATTCGTGACATCGAGACAACTTCATCAATTTCAACAGAATTAAATCCGGGAAACAGGTAATTCGCTAGTTGTGGCATGAAGTACAAAAGGACAAGAGAGACAAGGGCCATCATTATTATGAAAAATGAAAATATTTCGCTGATTAATTTTTTAACCTCCGCAGTTCCCTTTTCTTTTGTAGCAGTAAAAAATGGAATCAAGACCGAAACCGAAACCAAGGATGCGAGTGTCGCGAAAACAAAATCTGGAACTCTAAACGATGCATAGTACAAGTCCAAAGTCGGTCCAGCTCCGAAAGAATTTGCTAAAATTCTGTCTCGAAACAATGCCAAGACCTGTGACATCAACGTAAAGAATCCTATGACGTACGCCGCTTGGTGGATTCCCGCGATCTCTTTAGACACAAACTGTACGAACTTTTTAACCATATAATATAAGAGTATAACGCAAAAGTGATAGACCTCCAAGCTGTTTTGTGGTATATTCATCATTGGTTTGCATCGGACAGTCGCTGACGAAAGTTAGAGGAAAGTCCGAACACTTTTCATCGGGCTCGTAGAGGTTAGTGTATCCGTCGCCCATTGACAATTAATTGTCAATGGGCGACTAGGACCCCCCCCACGAATCCCTACGAGCCTGATGAAAAAAGGTAGCGGGTAACGCCCGTCCGGAGCAATCCGTGAGATGCGAGCAGTGACGTGTACATTCGAAAGTTTGTACAATCCTAAACAATTTATTGCAAGGATAATTCCAATGTAAAGTTGGAAGTGAAACGGCAAAATTCTTACCCGAGTGCAAGGCCGTGCCCATCGCAAGATGAGGAGAGCCGCTCGAGGTTCATGGCAACATGAATCCCAGATAAATGACTGTCACCTGTTTACAGGTACAGAATTCGGCTTATAGATGCAAAACCAATTGAAAAACCCACAGCGATGTGGGTTTTTCTTTTTATAAAAACAAAACCCGCCTCAACTTGCAGACGGGGTTTGTGTCTGCCTGTTGGGGCGGGGGTCAGTTCCTTGTCACAGCGAGGACCGTTTTGTACATTGCAATAGAGTCATCAAGAAAGTACCAAATCCTTCCACAGGGGCTTGAAAGTAACCCCTGAAGGTAGTTCAGCCACTTGATTTCCTCTTCGACAATTAGCCGATTTGTCGTAGCGTGTGCTTTTCCAAGCGTGACCAGATTGATTGCAAACATCCGTCGCAAAAAACCGAGAAGTTGTTCTGGTTCGGCTCGCTCGTAATCATCCAACGTGACACCTTTGACGGTAGTGAGCATTTTTGCCACATCTTGGACTGGTGCATTTTTCCACGTGCAGAATACTGCATCGAGAAATGATGTGTGAAAACTATCCTTGTGAACCGTGCATTTCTTTTCACCACAGCACCATCCATTCTGCCCTTTATGCCTCATCCTGGAGATCACACGACCTCCGAAGGTTGTAGTTTGCTTTTTTGGGAAAGCCATATTGTTCTTCTCCTTTTCTATTTGATTGTATAGCCATTTCTGGCTAGGGTTGTTCGGTTGACTAAAAACAATGCTATAACCGAAAACACCCATTGTCAACTAATTGACCATGGATTAATACTGGGTGGTTTCCTATCACTTATAAATCCTCTTTTTTACGCTTTTTTGTGTCCAGAGGCACTACTATCCACCTCATAGCTCGTATTCTGCGATTCAAAGAAGTTCACCAATTCCAACACATCCGTCGCGGTGCTCATCCATTTTGCAGGATTTGTCACATTATAGTGCTTCTCAAGCCCTAATTCTTCCAATCGTCGATCAGCCACATATTGCACGTACTGATTAACATAATCTGCATTCAATCCCAAAATTCCCTTTGGAAACAAATCTTTGTTGTAAGCAACTTCCCTGTCCACTCCTTCAATAACAATAGAACGAATCTCCTCCGCGAATTCTTCTGTCAAAAGTTCCTTGTTTTCTTCCAAAACTGTATGCACAAGGTTAATTCCGAATTTCAAGTGAAGACTTTCATCACGAAGAACCCAGCTGATCATTGATCCAAAATTTCGCAGTTGATTTCGCTGTCTGAATGACAAAGCCACCATAAAACCAGAATAGAACCACGTTCCTTCCATCACAATATTCGTCGCCACTAGGTTTCTGATGAAGTCTTTCTTTCCCTCTACTGAATCGATGTCCAACCTTTCATCGGTCATCTTTTTTAGATACTTCATAATGTACGCCTCTTTAGCCTGCATTGATGGAAGATCTAGGTGCACACTGTAAATTTTTTCCTTATCAAATGGGAAAGTTTCAAGTACATACTCGAATGAAACACAGTGATTCGCCTCCTCCCACATTACTTTTGCTAAATACAAATGACATTCCGGTGCCTTGATGTACGGATACATTCCGAGGGCAATCGATCGATTCACGATAAGTTCTGCTGGGTTAAAAAATGCCATCAAAAATTCGACCGCATGCTTTTCATCATCAGTCATTTTTGCCCAATCTTCCAAGTCTTCTTTCAAAGCAATTTCGTGCGGGAACCACGTATTACGAACGGCTTGTTGGTACAAGTCGTAAGCCCATTGGTATTTAATGGGATGTAAATTCATATCTTCTGGCGAAGCTTTTCCGATTAGTGACATATTTTTGTGTTATGTTAAATTTTTATAAAGTCAACGTCGGTCCTCAATGGACACAGGCCCGACACGAGCCCAGTGGCGATTCTGCTGAATCGTCTGCAGGATCTATTGACACGAATCACACTGTGCTAATTCTGCGGGATCTATTGGGCAAGTCTTTGCACCGGCGAATATTACATTTGGTTTTTGCGATGTCTTTTTAGGTGCCTCAACCGCTACGGTTTCCTGGACCCTTGCCATTTCCATAGGAGAAACGACTGGTAAATCTAGTGTCATTGTAGACGGAGCAGAATCCATAATCAGCTCTGACTGATCACTTGGTACGGCAACTGGAGTCTTTTTAATCCCACCGAATCCTGATCTACCCATAGTTGTCGATTTGTTAACTGAAACCGTGCTTTGTTCCGCTGTGTGACGAGGTTCCATGTGAAGGTAATATGTACTCTTTACACCCTTCTCCCAAGCTAGTGTGTAAATGTTCATAATTTCGTCAATGTCTCTTGTTCGCAGGTAAATGTTTCTAGAGATTGCCTGGTCAATCCATTTCTGAGCGCGGGCGGCCACTTCGATAAATGCGGTTGGTGCGGTGCTAAATGACGTCTTGTAAATTGCCTTGATGTGGTCTGGAATTTCTTGGATTGCAGAAATGTCTCCCTGATATTGGATCACTCTTTCCTTCACGTCATCCCAAAGTCCCAAATTTTTCAAATCCTTAACCAAGTTGTGGTTGATATCCATATACTTTCCTGAAATTTTATTTCGAGAAAACACTTGGGCAAATCGTGGGTCAAATCCTGGTGTTGTTGCCGCAAGAAGTCCAATGTTTGCATTAGGTGCAGTTGCAAGGAGAGTTGCGTTTCGAATTCCCTTTTTGACCTTTGCTCGGAGGATATCCCAGTTCAAGCCTTTGTGGCGACTTTCTCTTGAAACGCTGACTTTAACACCTCGATCTTTTTCAAGTACTTCGATTGTATCGAATGGAACTTTACCCTTTGACCATTCCGATCCTGCAAAGTTTTTGTAACTGCCTCGTGTTTCGGCAAGGTTGGCACTTTCGTCGATTGCCATGTAGCTAATGAATTCGCAAATCCTGTCAGTGAAGTCAAAAGCCGGCACGCTGTCGTAGGCCAATCCCATTCTCTCAAGCGCATCCGCAAGGCCCATAATTCCAAGTCCAATTGCGCGGTTTTCGCTGTCTGATTTTACCGCTTCTGGAATTGGTAACACATTAATGTCGATAAGGTTATCAAGCTGGCGAACTGCAAGACGCACAGACTGCTCCAATTCTCCCCAATTTACGTCCTTGTTAACAACATGTACAGCGAGATTAAGAGAGGCTAGGTTACAAACCGCAACATTTTCTCTGTCCTGTGGAAGACAAATTTCTGTACAGAGGTTCGACATGTGTATTGTTCCAGTATTGTTGTTCAAAGCTCTGAGGTTGATTGTGTCCTTCCAAACCATCCATGGGTGAGCCGTCGTTTGAAGAGAAACCAACATTTTTCGGTACAATTCAGTTGCAGGCATCTTTTTGAAAGTACGCAATTGGCCAGAATTAGCCATTTCTATATATTCCTTGTAACGAACACTGAAAGCAGCACCGTATAATTCACACAAATCAGCAGTTTCTGCAGGGTCAAACATGTACCATTCCTCGCTCGCCTTAACCCTCTTCATGAATTCGTCTGGGATGAAGGCAGCAGTGTTAGCTGTTCGCATTCTCATGTAGTCGTCTCCGGCATTATGCTTCCAATCGATAAAATCCGTAAAATCCAAGTGCCATGGTTCCATGTAGAAAGCGAGTGCACCCTTTTTCTTTCCACCTCTCTGGATCGCGCGGATCGCAGTATCGATAATCTTTGCAAAAGGTGTAGGGCCAGTTGAAGTCCCGTTATTAGATTTTAAAGGAGAACCAGAGGCGCGAAGTTTTGTCACGCACGCTCCGATTCCACCAGATCCTTTTGAAAGCAACATCACGTCTGAAACAGACTTTGCAATATGACCCATATCGTCAAGTATTTCTAGAAGATAGCAGTTTGAAAGTGCAGGATTTTTTGTTCCTGCTCCAAGATTCGTCGAACCTCCTGCGATGTACGCAAATTTTGACATTTTTGTGTAAAACTTTTTAGCCCACTGAGTTGGATTCTCTTCGTTGAAGGCAAGACCCATCGCTACTCGCATGAAAAAATACTGTGGAGTTTCCATTGCCACCTGCTGAATGTTTTTTAGAGAGTATCTATTCAAAAAAGTTGAAAGACCTGCGTACTGGAACAATTCGTCTCGCTCGATATCAAGTGCATTCGCTAGTTCTTTGAGATTGAACTTGTCTTTCATTCTTGGCTCTAATTTTCCCATCTCCACCGCCTTCTTTATATATGCTACAAAGCCTTCCTTATGTTTTTTATCCAAATCTTCTTCGTCATCTTTGTTGTATTCACCTAAAACTTTTCGATAAATTGTCTTTAATAGAAGTCGTGTGGCCACTTTGTCATAGGCAATATCTTCTTTTATATTCTGGAGAGCTGCGCTGATAGTCGCCTGATCCATTTCCTCTGTTGTGATGCCATCATACAAGGTCAATCTGGTTTCAGTCGCGATCTGCGTCGTCATAGAAATTGGATCCATCAAACCTTTACAGGCTCGTTCGATTGAACGGTTGATTTTATCAGCATTGAAAGGTTCTTTTGCGCCATTTATTTTTCCTATGAATATATCCATTTGTTCTATTGATTAAGTGTTTTTTCTATTAATTTCTTTGAGTAAAGTATACCTTTTTTACGAGCTTTTTTGAGTGGATAACTCGAAAATTTGATAGCTGAAAACACATTGTACTGAATGTAAATAAGGTGATGAAAAATCACATTATTCTTGAACAAAATTTAAGGGTATTTTTGAGACAAATTTAAGAACACTAAAACTAGATTTTGTCTTCTGAGTTGAAAAGGTCGAAAATTACAGTGTCGCCGACTTTTAGGTTACTTTTTTGCACGGCACCAGAGGAAATTTCGAGAACATACGGAACATTTTGTGGCGACGGGTACACTTCAGGGTAATCCTCTGGTTTTGCATTCTCAAAGTATCCTACAATTTTTTTGTTTTCATCAATCCAGACAATATCAATCGGAAATTTCATGTCTTTCATCCAAAAATACTGCTTTGATGGCTTTGAAAAGATAAAAAGCATCCCAGCATTGGTGTTTAGACCTTCCCTACCGCTTAATCCAAGAGATTTTTCAGAATTTGTTTGTGCGACTTCGACTAAAAATTGGTTATCGTTTATAAAAAGGTTAATTTTAGGGAGAAAAGTTGCATAAGTAGTAGAAACTTTCCTGATATCACCAACTTTGTTAATTGTAGGTACAACTTTTGTGTAAAAAAAGTAATAATAAACATCAAAAACAAGAACTGCTCCCACCAAAAATACCAAAAATATCTTAGTTTTTTTCTTCATTCTTATCTAAAGCTAAACAGACCGAATTCAAGCAAAATCTTTTTCCAGTTTTTGTTGGACCATCTTCGAAAACGTGCCCTAGATGCGATTCACATTTTGAGCAGACCACCTCGACACGGTGCATACCGTGACTGTCATCTACAATCTGCTTTACAGCATTTGGAAGTGCATCGTCAAAACTTGGCCAACCTGTTCCCGAGTCGAATTTTGTAGCGGAAGAGAAAAGTGGGTTTCCGCACACTGCACAATTATAAGTGCCATTTTCTTTTGTGTGTACAAATTTTCCAGTGAAAGGTGCTTCGGTTCCCCTCTCGCGAGCGACATGATAAAGTTCTGGATTTTTATTTTTTAGTGTCTCATCATCCATTATTTTGCCAGATGTTTAACTTTATCAAGAAACGCCTCCTTCTCTGCATCTGTTCGCTTGAATTTTTGAGACAAGACTGTAATACCTTTAGCTTTTAAACCGCAAAAGCCAAGAATACCGAAGTTCCAAACAGTCCAGAATGGTTTTGCAATTAACCAATACAACCACATAGGTCCGTCACAAGTGATGAAAACCCTTGCGGTACGGCCCTTTAATAGCCCTTTCGGCTTGCCATTTTCATATTTGAAAGCAAATCCACTTGTGAAGTTATTATCTAGCCAGTTCTTCATAATTGCCGGCGGACCTACCCACCACATCGGATGAACGAAGACCAATTCATTAGAATCAGTAATTTTTTTCTTCATTATGTCTCGAACCGTGTTCGGATTACCTATGTCGTGAGGATTTTCAAAATTTAGAAAGTCTTGTTTTAAATCTGTTTTGTACAAATCTAGAACTTCAACAGTGTTTCCTGCATCAATACTACCTGCTTTATAAGCCTCGGCAATCTTATGTGTGAACCCGAGCGAGCTCGGATGTGCGGTGATGATAAGGATATTTTTTTTCATTATTCTGTGAAGATTCGGTAAACATTCATTCCAAGGACAGCTCCGACAATTGGACCAACAAGGTACATCAAGTTAAATGATCCGAGAGCAAGTGCAACGGCTGGGTTTAAAATTCCGTTTGATCCAAGTGCTGACGCAACTACAACACCTAGTGTAAGTGAAGCGCCAATTGTAAGTCCGCTCATTTGTGCAGGAGTCTTTCCATAAAGTACTGCTGCGATTCCAAAAGTGAAGAAGAACGCTCCGATAATTTCCGCAAGAGCAATCGCGCCAGTGTTAGCGACGATTAAGTTAATACCTGCACCTGAATTTACAGCAAGCATCATCGCAAGTGCGGCTCCTATAAATTGTGCGATTAAATATCCAATCGCGTCGTGGTGGCGAACTTTTCCTATAGTCCATGCGCCGAGAGTCACCGCTGGGTTAAAGTGAGCACCGCTGATATGGCCCAAAGAATATACAAACAATCCGAGTGTTAGCCCCGCAACCAACGGTACTGAGATAGGCCCTCCTGCGTGTACCGCAACGACTACTGCCAATGATAATGAAAATGTTCCGAGAAGTTCTGCGAAATATTTTTTTAAATGCGTTTTCATGGGTTTATTATACGATATTGAGGAGTGGAGGGCAAAGTGGGGTTTCCAAGGGGTGGGTCCAACTCGCCCATTGTCAATTAAGTACGAAAATTCATAAATATTCAATGTGAAGTTTTCTTCAGGCTTTCAAATTAATTAACAATGGGTTACTTAGACCTATGCATTCCAACTCGCCCATTGACAATTATTGGCGTGTAACCCTGTTTTCATAGAGTTTTTTAAAATAATTGTCAACGGGCGGTTCAGGACCGCCACTTCTAAAATCTAAAACTCATGCTTATCCCCTTCCTCCATTACCACAAATCCAATTCCATTCTCGGGCAAAATCTGACTTGGCAATCGGTGATTACTTCCAAACCGGACCGCATCGTGAATCGGAAAGCAAACTCTTGGTTTTATCTCTAAAGCATAATCAATCGCTTCAGAAATCTTGATCCACGGACCAGCAACTGGAAGCGCCAATATATCAATCGGCTGTTTTGGATCTGTGAGCGCATCACCTGGTAGGAAAAGCATATCATCAAAAAGAAAACCAGTATTTTCAGATAGGGGTATAGATTTATGCATCATGGCATGACTAGTACCAATACCTTTGACTGAAATACGGCCATCATCAATTAACACTTCTGATCCGTCTTTTATCAAGTGGTGGTAAATTCCTTCACGAGTCAAAATTTCACTAACGCTAGTATTTGTATAAATTAAAACTTCAGGATTTTTTTCGATGATGATTTTTAGAGAGTCGAGATGGTAGTGGTCCGAGTGTTCGTGGGTGATGAAAACGAAATCAATTTTTTTAAGTTTGGAGTGAACATCGGTGGTGTAGATTCCAGGGTCAGTTAAAATGCGTACGTCTTTGAATTCGAGGAGTAAACAGCAGTGGCCGAGTTTGGTGATTTTCATATCTATATTTTAGCAGATTTTATCGTACCTACACAAACAAGAAGAGTCTTTACATTTAATACTCCTGTAGTACAGTTCCGTCTAGGATCTCAGGAGCATACTTCCAGGCTTGGAAGACATAATCTTTGTCTACGGTGTACAGCAGGGATCGAGGCTAACTCCTCACCGCTTTAGGGAAACTTAGAGTCAAGAAAGGATGTGTATTCTCTTTCCGCAAAGCATAATCCAAACTTCATCGAAATTAATTTTACTGACGGCTACTTTAACGGCTGACGCGTGGCCAAGATGTGGAGGGTTGAAGGTTATAGGGTAGAATAGTATTTTTTTCATATTTATATTACGACCTAAAATTTTCTTCGATTCGAACTACTACCCCATTCTTAATTGCAATATTCCATAGACCGCTTTTCCTAAAATCATCTTTTGTAACAAAAATTTGTTTAAATTCTGGAAAATCAATAACATAGCTACCCGTAGACAAAATACCGTTAACTTCTCTATTTTGAAGATGAATATATACATCAGTAGAAACTTCAAAAGTCCTGATTCTTGGATTGATATTTACTATACTCCCCCATGGCATGTCGCCGGATTCGTGTCTTAAGGTGATGTAATCTATATCAATATAATTCTTTCCGTTTTTTGTATATGCAGAAGTTATTATACCAGTAGCATTTTCATCTGCTGAAGGAATTTCTTCTTGTGTAATGGTAGTTTGAACCGGTTGTTCTTTGTTCGTATTGCTCTTTGCTGTATTAATATAGCCAATACATCCGATTAGGATTATTACAATGACTACAAGGATTGTTATTGTGAGGTTTTTCATAATGTAAGCTTACCAAATATAGCCAAAAAGCGACAATATAGTATTATTCCCCCATGATATACAAAGTACCAAATATCGGCAGCCTCGAGCTGAAAACCCTCATTCTAGACCTCAACGGCACCCTGACAGTTAAGGGTAAAATCGTCAAAGGGGTCAAGAAAAGACTCTCTGCCCTTAAAGGACTTGGATATCATGTCCTGTTCTTTACTGGCAACACACGCGGCAATGCAGACCAAATCGCAAAGTCGCTCGGTATCGATTGGGTTCTCGCTGAAAGCGGAATTGAAAAACGCAATCAGGCAAGGAAACTCGATCCAAAAACCTGTGTCTCGATCGGCAACGGATTAATCGATCTTGAATTGATGAAGATTGTTAAGCTTCGAATCGTGACACTTCAAGCTGAGGGAGTTCACATCAAGACTCTTCTCAATTCTGACATCGTCGTCACATCGATTAACGATGCACTCGATCTACTGATCGACTCGCCGACACTGATCGCCACACTGCGCAAGTAACCGAGAAATCGGTCAACAAACTCATCCCCGCCGGGTAATACCGGTGGGGTTTTTGTTTTAATTATATTAAGGTAAAATACTAAAACTTAGCACGTAATCTAGTCAACACCTTGGACGCACTTTGCTAGTAATTGCATTGGGGTTTTCAGTTTGATGCCGAGATGTAGTCGTTTGCTGTTGTAGTATTCGAG
>JAYSWB010000042.1:0-39441 GCA_043718245.1 bacterium | reverse complement strand
GGACACTTGGACTGATCTCTCCTTTGAGGTATATTTGTAATCAATTAACAGGGGTGGAGTGCCAGAGGTTGTGGACGGATACATTTATTTGACTGAATTACTTAAACATTGTATTCTATTAAAAGATTTTTTCATTGGTTGGCCGTAGAATTCAGCGAGTAACTTAAGTTTACTTTCTGATACTACGGCTAAAACCAACCACCACAACCACACAGAAACTCAGCACTATGAAAACCATCAAGTACCTCATCATCGCCCTCATCGCCCTTTGCCCCCTCACCTTGAACGCAGGCATCGAGACAGAGGTCAAACGGGTGAACCTGACCATCCACATGTACAACCCTTGGGATGTACCGCCGGCACTCCCCGTCATGAGCATTGTCTTTTCAGCCCTGCCAGAGGCGAACGCGGATGCTATGAGTAACATGCAGAAGGAAATCACCGAGGCCATTTCAAAGGCAAGCGGAATCGTGAGCGAGAAGGATTACAAGGAGAAACTTGGAAAAATCGTCGAGGACTATGCAGTCCGCATGATCGAGAGCAAAGCAATGTCTATCAATATCCTCTTCCCGAGGAAAAAACAGGGCATCTTGCTATTCAATCAAAAGCGGAAGTAGTTCCCGACTCACAAGCCCCAATTAAACCGGCTCCAAATAGGTCTAGTCCGTACGAGAATTCGTGCGGTTTTTTATTTTTTGTTATTCACTCTAAAACCCATCGGTTCTTTCGGTTTTGTCGGCTCATTAATCAATTGTTTGACGACAGAATACACATGAGAATCTGTCAGGATTTCGTTTAACCGCTTTATTTATATTTTTTGTCCCTACATAAAGAAAACCTGAATTAACCTTGAGGTCACAATTTGTGACCTCAAGATGGCAAAATAGCCTTATTTTGCAACAATTTAAATCTTGAGGTCACAATTTGTGACCTCAAGATTGTCCATAGACCCTCTAAGCTAGTATTGGAAGTCACAATTTGCGATATCCAATTTAGCATCTCAAGGTGGCCCTACCCCAAAACTTCAATCACCTCCTCCCACCCCTTTACCCTCTTAATATTCCCACTCAATTCCCCTTGATTCCACGGCTTGTCCAAGAGAAAAACCTGCCTCCCATCACTCGCAATATTCATCGCATTTTCCATCGAATCCTCAATAAATATGTGCACTCCCAATTCATCACACACTTCGCGCTTGGTACGCTTTTTACCATTAATATTGCTGTGATATGACCCGACAAAATGCACCGAATGAAAGGCGTCTCCATAGTGCTTTTGAAGCCATTCGTGTGTCTTATCTTTCAAGGTATCAGGCTTGGCGGTGACTATAACGAGGCGGTGGTTTTGAGAGAGAAGTTTTTTTATGGATGAAATAGCATCAGGGATAGGGTTCGAATTCCAATGTAGTTCGTGTTGGTAGAAGTCGGCAATGCGGTCGATGACTATGTCAGCTGGGATGTTCCAGACGTGTTCGAAGTGGTAGTTGACGATGTCGGACAGTTTATAGGAAGTGCCATAGGTACTGTTGTGATATTCACAGAGTGAGGTGTTGAAGTCGAGGAGCACGTCGTCGAGGTCTATGCCGATAGTGAGGGGGGATTTTTTCATGGAAAGTTTACTTCATGCAATTTCTAAAATAAGTTTCTGTTTCCTTGTCTTCAAAGTATACATAGCAACCTTTCATCCCACGAGTGGTTATCATTCTGTCGAAAATCTCATTCCTTTCAGCCAACAAAGTCCAGTCTTACTTACTATCATACAACCACCTCAATATATCATACCCATTCAAGGCCCAATCATCATTAAGCCATGAAAAACCAACAGTTTAAAGACTACTACGACTTCTAAAATGCTATAATT
This sequence comes from bacterium, assembly GCA_043718245.1. GTDB lineage: Bacteria > Patescibacteriota > Minisyncoccia > Phycocordibacterales > CAIZLB01 > JBAXAB01. The sequence goes on along the minus strand of JAYSWB010000042.1, from coordinate 37,581 downwards.
GCTCGATAAAATGGCAAAAAAGAAGTACAAAATAATAGACTTATTTGCAGGAATCGGAGGCTTTCATATGGCTTTTGATAACATTGGTGCTGAATGTGTATTTGCATCTGAATGGGATGCTTCTGCTAGAAAAACTTATATTGAAAATTTCAAGAAATCAAACCCTGGATTATTTAACAAGAATTTTATTGGAGATATAAATACAATAAAAGATATAAAAAATGAAATTCCTGATTTTGATATTTTAACTGGTGGTTTTCCTTGCCAGCCATTCAGCCAGGCGGGGTTTAGAAAAGGATTTGCAGATACTCGTGGTACTCTTTTCTTCAACATAGTTGAAATATTAAAAATAAAAAAGCCAAGAGCTTTTTTTATTGAAAACGTAAGAGGTCTTTTAAATCATGATGGTGGTAAAACTTTCTCAACTATTAAAAAAGTTATTGAAGAGGAACTGGGCTACTCATTTTATTATAAAATAGTCAAAGCTAGTGAATATGGATTACCTCAATTAAGACCCCGTTTGTTCATGGTTGGGTTTAGGGACAAAAATATAAATTTTAACTTCCCCCCACCAATTAAACTAAAAAAAACAATGTCAGATATCTGGGGTGGAAAATGTAATAGAGAAGTAGGCTTTACTCTCCGCTGTGGAGGTAGAGGTTCAACAATCAACGATCGTCGTAATTGGGATTCTTATCTAGTGGATGGAAAAGTAAGACGTTTAGGTCCAGAAGAAGGAAAACTAATGCAGGGATTTCCTAAAAATTTTAAATTTCCAGTTTCAGAAACACAAGCAATGAAACAGTTGGGAAATAGTGTGGCTGTGAATGCAATTCAGGCAGTAGCAAAAGAGATAATTCAAACACTTGAATCTATTCGTACCTAATATGTAAAGCACCTTTTGGAAACTCACTTCCCTCAGGATAAAATCTAACCCAAAGGGCCATGTCGTCATGATCTGGCAAAATGTAAGTACTGTATTTTTTACCATTAGAATCCTCCCTGAAAGGCATTCCTTTTTTACTTCTAACAGAGAAGACTAGTTTGTCCCAAATTATATCTACCGCTTGAGATTTATTTAAAATCTTGTAACTATTCATATTTTCTGGCTGATCAAAAATAAACATTTCGTCCGCAGGAAAGCTTGAATCTTTAGAACCAGTACCAGTAAACAAAAAATACTCAATTACAGGTTTTAAATAATCCTTATGGTCCTTAAATGGGGAATTAACATCTTGATTGCTTACGTCTTCTTTAATTATTCCTTTAATTCTTCTTTTCCAATACTCGTCTATAATCCTATCCAAGGGGGAAATATCTAATTCTAATGATTTATAAATCCTTAAAAAACCACGTCGACTTGTGTGATTTACAATCGCTGGTCTGGCCCCCAGAGAAGTTTTTACACTGTATTTAATCCTATTAATTTCTAGATCTGCTTTAGCGTTAGTTGTTGATTTTGGAAAAATCTTCTTCAATTTTAAATAATCTCTATTTTTTAAATAGTCAGCATATTTTGGATTCCATTTAGGCAATTCACCTTCGGGTGAAAATCTTAAGGATGTTATCAGACCTATCCCATGACCCCCCTCAATAGGCTTCCCAGTCGCATACATCATTAAAAGGAATGTCTTTAAAAATATCTCGTTTTCCTCTCCTATATTTTGTGGCATAAATTTTTATTTAATTGATAACATATTTCCACCCACCTTGCCACTTAAACTTCTTCGTCACCAACTCCTCCATCCCCACCCCCATTAATCAAATGATCCAACCCATACTGAGTCGCCCTATGCCCTATTATCATAACACTTTTCCCATCATAATTCTTCACCAAATCCTCCAAGAACGCGCTTCTACGAACCGTCGTATCATCGTAACTTTCACCATTTGGAAACGGCACATGAAGCCGCTTAAGCTTCTCACCATCCACCTCCTCACTTGGATGCTGGGTAAGATCGCCATAATCGCATTCACGAAGCATTCTTTCCTGAATGATCGGCCTATTTTCCAAACCAAACCTCTTTCGGTATCCCTGATTGGAGAATTATACTTTTCATAGTTCTTGGTTTTATAGTTTTCTTACCATGAAAGGCCACAGTGACCTGTCTCAAAATTCCCTGGCTTGAACCTATATAGTAGTGGTGACTTGCACGGGTATAATTATATCTAAAGCCATTTTCTTTTAGGAACTTAACAACATCATCGAAGGTCCAATTCTTTATTCCATTCGGCATAGTATATTTTTATACGACTAGATGACCAAAAGAGTGAATCTGCTGATATGGTGATGGAATTGGCTTATTTCCGTTAAGAATTGTCCAGAGATTTTCATAGTCAGAATCAGGCTTTTGGTTTAAAAGGTGGTCTGTTCTTAATCCTCCAATTTTAGATTTATTTAATGATTCTACATACCCTGCGATCGCTTCTTGGAGATTAAAATACGCTACTTCTGGAGAATCTCCCTCTACTACAATATTAAATTCTAAGCCGACCGCATACCAGGTGTCGTCTTCCTTTTCCTTAAAGATTATATGCCTAACTAAGCCTTTTTTAAGCGTATTTTTCATATATATAGCAGTATATCACACCATAGAAGCCGTTGAACAGTCCACCTTGTTTCTCAATAAAACGTAAATTGTACCTAAAAATAGGCTAAATTTACGTTTTTTTTAGACTTCCTACTATTTGCATTTAAATATATCACCCCACCACCGGCAACTCCAACACCTTCTCTCCAACAAGGAGACCCTCCCGCCGCGCACCTCCCATCACCTGCATCCCACTCCCTAAAAAAACCGTATCCTTCCCGAACTTGCGACTCATCCTATCAACCGCTTCAAAAATCTTGACATTTCTATCCGCCTTCACACTCTCACCAAACAAATCAACCGATGCCTTTCCTTCAGGAATAAGAGAGTACAAACAAACCCCGGTTGCACGATAAAGAACACCACTTCTATAAACTTTATGAAAATTTTCTCTCACCAACTTCAATATTTCCATTGGCGTCGCTGTCGCTACACTCATTTCAATTTCAAAACCCCTATAACTGAACTCTTGAGTCTTTAAATAAAATCTCGCTCTACCAGCTCTTAATTTTAATCTTCGAGCGTGAGAGCAGGCGCCCTGAATATTTTTTGAAAGTTGCATCATAACCACTTTTGCATCACTTGAAGCTGGCCTAAAAGTTCTAGATTGGATAATTGATTTTGCAACTTCATGCTCAATAGTCAAGCTTTTCACAAACTGCCCATGAAGTTCCATCCACATTTCCTTGTACGGTTTCGCCAAATCATTATCAGCAAGCCACCCTTCCGTCTTCTCTCTAAAATCAAGCGCCGTTACAACCCCTCGTTTATTCAAATATATTGCAGTCTTCACCCCAATACCCCACAATTTTCCAACCGGAATATTTTTTAAAAATACTTCTAAATCTTCTTTAAAAATGGAAGTAAACCCCGCAGGCTTTCGATGTTTTGAAGCGGCTTTGGCCAGAACTTTATTTGGACCCAACCCAACACCAAAGGTTACGCCTAAATTTTTTTCTAGCTTTCCTTTAATCATAAGCGCAATTTCCTCATACGACTTTTTATATTTCTTATCCAGCCCCGTAATATCCGCAAAACATTCATCAATACTGTATTCTTCTACATCGGATGTGAATTCTCGAACAATTTTGTACATCCTCCTCGCAAAAATTGAATAGGCCATATAATTTGATGGTACCACCAACAACTTTGGACAAAGTTTTCTCGCATCGCGAAGCGAAATCCCGCGACCCACTCCCATTTTTTTAGCTTCAATACTGGCGGAGGTGATCGCTCCACGCTCGGCCCCTGTAACCAGCGGCTTACCTTTTAATTTATAATTTAAAACTTGCTCGACTGACGCAAAAAAAGAATCACCATCAAAATGTACGATTACTTTATACATATTTTCGAAATGACGCAGTAACCACCCCAATAATCTGGCCTTCCTTTGGATAAATATTCGGATAATCAGAGTTCGCGGCTTTTAAATAAATCCCATCCTTGGTACTTTTCAAATATTTTAAAGTGTAACCGTCCTCCGTCAGCGCAACTACAATGTCCCCATTTTTTGGGTCTCTGCCACGTTCAAAAATTACCATGTCACCTTCGAGGATTCCAGCATCAATCATCGAATCCCCATCAACTTTTAAAATAAAGCTGGATTCTTTGTGACCGATCATGTATTCACCAATTGAAATCGTATCTGCCAATTCATCCTCTGCAGGTGAAGCAAATCCTGCGCGAATATTTCCAACCAGTTTTAATTCATGTAAATTTTTGGGAATAACTTTTCCCTTGGAATCTTTTTCGATTACGCCTTCTTTAATCAACTTTTCAATTTGATAAAAGGCGGAACTGCGCGAGGTAAAACCACAAACCTTCATGACTTCTGAAACAGAAGGCATGCGTTTATAATTTCTATAGTAATTTAGAATTTTTTGCTTGTAATCCACCGATCAATTATATTCGAACATTTGTTCGAGGGCAAGCCTAAACCCCCTTCTCTGCCAGCATTTTCTCAAATGCCGCTCCATCCGAATCTGCCTTTATTTCAGGAAATTCCGTCACCGCTTGGTTATATATTCCCCATGCTGTCTTATAGTCACCTAAATTAAAGTAAGCTACTGAAAGCAAAAACGCCTCTTGCATAACCGTCCTTTTTGACAAGCCAGCTCTTTGTTCGAGAGAATCTTCCAACAGCTTGATCGCCTTACTGGCATATTTTTTTGCAGTCTTCTCATTTGTCTTCAAATATGATTCGGATAGGTTTACGAAACTCAGGGCTGAATCATTCCAAAGTGGCAGGTAATCTTTTTCTGTAACGGCTTTTACTTCCGAATACATTTCTATTGCCTTATCAAAATAGTCTGCGGATTTTTGAAGTTCACCTTTAATTCCCAAAACTGCACCGTAGCCCCACTGTACATTAAAATTATCTTGGTCTAATAGCCAGACTTGATTAAAGTTCTCCATTCCAGCATCAAGATCATTTCGAGAAATATTACTCCAACCCAAATTAATTATTTTTTTAATAGCCTCTTCTTTTGTGGTAGAGGCTGTCACTTCAAGAATAAAAGCCTCATCGGTAGCCTTCATTTCAGGACTTCGCTTAGAAATGTACTGCTTAAAGCTTGAAGCCCCATACATAGGTAGGGTGTTTGATAAAGTTACAGGTGCAGAGTTAAACGACTTAAAACCGGCGATTACTAAAATTATAAAGATTGCGACTGCGATGGGTGCGAGGATTTTGTTTTTCATAAGCCTATTATAATTCATTACAGCAGTTTACTAATCTATCGCACAAACCTGCGGATTCGCTGATCCTATTGTTTTATCATCTGCATCTAGCATGTCAAACAATGTAGTCTTCTCTGCATCAAGACCAAGTCGTGTACATTCACCAAGAAACCAGTCCTTCTTTTGTGGGTCTGTTGAGTAGGAGAAATCACTCTTGAAGCTGTCTGACCACGCCTTTATCTCATCATCTGTTTTCTGAATACCGCTGTTCTTGACCCATTCTGCAATTTCCTCATCAGTATGACCTTCAGCCACATAAGCCTTAAAATCCGCACCATTGATGCCCTTAAACTTGAAAAGCATACTATCTACTGGGCAATCAAAATGAAATTCCCCGATGTTTCCCCCAATGAGAGCTCGGCATTTGTCTATTGTTCTTGCGATGATCGCAAAACCACCCATCATTTCGTAGGCATTTCTAGGTGCCACTTTTGTTAAGTCTTTTGCTTTAATGTCTGTCATGTATTGAATGTAAATTAATTTATTTCGTAAGGTCCGCAGTATATCACTAGTTGCTCATATGAAGAAGTTAAGATGCTTTTTAATGCTCTACTTCTGCTTAGTGTCGAAACTTGTTGAAAATCCTACCTCTACAAATGGGCTGGGGCACTGAACGATTTACGAACTCCGACATGGGTGGAACTTGTTACATTTCCAGAACTAACCCTTCAGAATGCCCTTGAATTACTTCATTAATCTAACATAGCCGTAGAGATAGTCTAGTTGGGTAATTCTCTATTGAACCTCTCAAGCCTACACGACTCAATATAGCGACACTTACTCTAGAACCCCTACCCCTAGGGGGCTTAGCCCCAAAATAGAGGCCGTCGGGGTGGAACAAGTCCGTTTAGGTCACAACATACAAATGTATACGATTTTCAAAATGTATACGGAAATATATTTTTTTGAAATTTTTGATAATACTAAATCCAAATAGATAAAATATTTTTTAAAAATACTGAACTAACTATTTCTTAATCCGTCGACAACTTTTTCATCTGTAGGAGACAGCTCCTCTCCGTATTCTTCTGGTGCATTATAAATCCGAATGTGGGCAGCTTTTTTCTTTTCAGCCGACCACTCTTTAGGAAGCCTATACGGTGCCCCGCCACGAAATACAAATTCATCGCCATCTTTACAAATTAATAATGAGTATCCTATAAAATCTGCGCCCAAAGATTGAGCTATGTTCGCATGAGCATTTTCATGGGCAAGTATTTCTTCCGCTTCGGCTGGATTAGTCATATTTTCAAGAACCATTCTATATTCTGCTAAAGTCTGGACGGTGATGGAGCTATTCATAATAGCGTCTTGAATAGCTTCAAGCTCCTCATCATGACTTCTGTTATCGCTGTAATACCATTTATCAAAAGTTTTAGTTGCTTTCTTTGCATCTTTCAAACTCATCGCCCTCGCTTTTACCTCTTCTACTATTTTCTCTATTTCAATTTTCAACGCCTCCTGCGATGTGGGTTTTTCCATAGACATATTATACCAAATTACATAACTGAATGAATCACGTATTTAGACAAAATGGGGTCTTTTTTAACCTCATCGTCAAGATTAATACAACTGATTCCAATTACCTTTCCATTGGATAATTCAATAAGCTTTATTGCGGTTTTCAGCTGGCTTCCAGTTTCCGACCACTCATCTACCATCAAGATTCTTTCTCCTCCTTTTAAAGCTATTGTTGCCATGCTAAGCGATTTCTCTGTTTTTGAGTAATCCGTGAAAGAAATTGATTTAGTTTCTATTCCAATTTTTCCTCCTTTTCGTATGAGCACTAATCCTACACCTAATTTATCAGCAATTCTTGCACCAAATACAAAACCCATAGCATCAATCGCCGCAACTTTGTCAATTTTTTTATTAGTAAAAGGCTTGCACATGTCATCAATAAGCGAATTAAAAATAACAGGGTCAAGTAATAACTTGGTCATATCAATTAATTCTTTTTTCCCTGAGATGTATTTTGTGTAGTCAATCATTTTAATTAGTGAACATAATTAAGCCACCGATTCCTCGAAGATTCTAGCTTTCAGTGCAATCCATGCATTAATGATTTTTTTGAAGTAATTTAGAATTTGCGATTTCATAATCCTAGTATAGCAGAATTTAGCTAAATTTCTGTTCGTATCTTTATTTGAAAACACCCGCCTTCTGCTTTCACAGTGGACGGGTGTTTGAGTTTGGGTTGCTTAAATACTGACAGGACTGGTTGGCATGACCAGGTCGTCGACATAGCCGACCCGCTTGGCCTCATCAGCGTCAAAGTATTTTTCCTTCCGAGCCCATTCCCTCAGTTTATGTATAGGTTGGCCACTCCGCTTCGAAAGGACCTTAAGTTGCTCCTCGTAGATTTTCTTGAGTCCTTCAAGCTCTTCCTTGATGTCCTTATCAATCCTCAATTTCACTTCAGGAGCGTGGAACATCAAGCGAGCATGGGGGTGTGCCAGACGCTTATGGCATGCGAGGAGGAGACTGAAAGCGGCTGAAGCAGTAACGCCAGTTGAGATGCCAATCACTGGGGCTTTTGAGGTTGAGACTGCGTCAAAGAGATACATACCGCACCTCATTAATCCACCACAACTATCAATGAAGATTGTGATTGGAGTGTCATCTAGGGCGTTGAGATAGACAATCAAGCTACAGACCCTTTCTTGTATTTCAGCTTCAATTTTGCCTTGGACGATGATTTGACGCTTTGCGAGGAGGGTTTTTACGACTTCTTCTGGAATGTTCATGAGTAGGTTTTTGGGTTGGTTGTGAATTGGGAATCCTTCATCATTTAATCATGAATCTGGAGAAATGTAAAGTACCGTTTCTGAACTCCTCATTAGTTATAAAATCGGTTTGACCTGAGCATACTGATTTGGGTGAATTATGTCACAGGTAAACACAAATCTCTAATCAAATACCTGTAGACTGAGTGATACCAACAATCACAAAAAATATAATAATAACTGCAAGAATGACCAAACCAGCTTTTGCATTTGCTGTGATTGGTAGTGTGCTTTTTAACCTTTCACTATCTTTAAGTCTAAGTTTTTTAGCTATCGTAGGTAGAACCGTATAGCTTAGGAAACTAAAGATGATTACTGCAATAATTATTTTAAATGTTGGCATATTTTGATATTTAGAATTTTAATAATGATTAAAAATAACCTTCGGCACTCTTTACGACCTTGTCACTCGCTGGACCGAGTTGGTTTTTCCAAATATCATAAAACTCGTTCATAAAATTGCTTCCTTTTGTAGCAAGGTCTACTGCAGTAAAAGGCTTGTACGGGTCCGCCTGTACGTCAGCATAATTTTTAAATGATTCTTGATATGCCTGTGCCATCTGCTTACATTTTGCACCGAGGGTAGAGATTATTTGATTAGCTTTGGTCAAATCTGCACTAAACGGTAGTGTTGGGACATTGTTATTTAAATTCACCTGGTATCCAGAGTTGCATGAATCAATCGCATTTTGTGCATAGGCTATAGATGTAGAATACGATGACTTATTGAGACCATTTAGTGCGTCTGTTAAATATTTTGTTGCAGAATTAAATTCATTAAGCGCCTTTTGCGAGTTTTGCCAAAAGATATCAAATGCCACCTTTTCGGCTTTTTTAGTATCTACAGTTGTAGAGGCAACAACTTGAACCTGTACATGAGGAACAACTGGTGTACTTTCACTTTTTTGTTGAATGACAACTGGCCTCTCAATTATTCTTTCAACGACCTTAGTTATGCCTGATTCATCAGTGTTTGTTTTTTGATTATTCGTAGTTGTAGCTTGTTGGTTTTCTAAAACTTCAATTTTTTTAGAGAGTATGTCGATTTGAGCCACCTTATCGGCATCTTCTTTTTTTGAAGTCTGATATTTATTAATTCCAATATAACTTGCACCTCCTATCACAACCACTCCTAGAATAATGCTTATTAAAATCGGTATTTGTATGAATCCTCTATTGTTAGATTCTTTCATTAAATTAAACATGGAGATTTTATTAGTAACCAAGTAGCCTGCCAAAACCCATAAGAAAAATCAGCACAACAAACAAAATAATAACTAACCTCCCTATTCCGTATGCTATTTCACCGATGTTTTTATTCAGATTTTTCATAACAGCACCAAGCCTTATTCCTGTGTGTAACATACCAACTATAGTTGGTAGAACTATAGTTGTCAAACCTCTACACTTTTAGTGTAGTTATGACCAACCAAATCTTAAAGAAGTTTTCCGCAAAATTGCGGGTAGAGAGACTGAAACGTAACCTTTCTCAAGAGGCCCTAGCTGAGAAGGCTCGATTAAGCCGAAATTTTATCGTTATGCTAGAAAGGGGCGAAAGGAATGTAACCATTACAACTCTTGAAGATATCGCAAGGGCAATGAACATGGAGCCCTGGGAATTGTTACGCTCTTAGGGTAATTTTTACAAGTTAAGTGGCATTGTTATTACCCCAAAAAGAGAGTAGGATTTTAATTATGAACGCCCCGACTGACGCACTCGGTAGAGATATTTTAAAGATTATCAACTTGCTTGAGCGCAAATTTGAAATTACTCCTAGCATTCGACCTGATTTCAAAACTAAAGACGGATTGAGAATCCTTATCATGCTCCGAGACGTTGAGGATATTGGCATACATTTTGAGGATTTTGATATGACACTCCGATATTTAGCGAGAAAGAATCCAGAGATACAAATTAAAAAAGTTTTTGATTATACAAACCTTTCCCTGGCCGTTATTGAGCTAGAAAAAGAATACACGGGTGAGGAAGCACCCTTTACTGAATTATTGCTCCCACTTAATTTTAAAAAAATATCTGAGAAAATTAAAAGTGAAGCCTTTACATTGAAAGAAGAAAGCGTGGACAAAAATGGGAACGAGGATATGGGTGCAGAAAACATAAAATACTGGATAACATACGATGATAGAAATATAATACTTAATAATAAATACCTTTTAACTAAACCTGATTTTAATAGTGAGAACGACAATTTCTTCGGATTCATTTTTAAGACACCAAGACAAAAGATAACAAAAGAACAATACAGGGCCACGACTAAAAATATAATCGAGAAAACATTTCACCAGATTCTCGGCGACCTTAAATTTGTTGGTGAGTTACGTAAATTATTCTTCCCTAATGTATCGTCTAGTGCAATTGAATTCAGGAATGACATACCAGAATCCGAGTTAAAAAACATCAAGATTGATTACGATGAATTGGAAAAAGAGCTCACGAAATTAAGGAAAATTCGGTAGAAATAGAAAGACATAATCGGATATAGCCTGATTACAACGACTAGATTTATTGGCTTGCTACAATCGCACTACGCCTTTATTTTGGTAAAAATTGAACGCCAACCCGCCTTTTCTTTGGTGGACCTAGCGTTCAGGTCCATCATAGAAAGGGCGGATTTATGTTATCAGAAGCAACAATTTTAGACTTAAAAACTATCCTTCTTGAGGAGTTCGGCTATGAGTACTCTAAAGAAGAGGCCTCTAATATTGCTACTTCGTTAGTTAAGCTTATTGAAGCTTTATCAGAAATTAATAATAAAAAAATATGTCAAAATGTAATCACACCGCAACCTTCTGCGAACATCACGAAAGTCCAATAACTGTTTCAGGAGTAATTCATTCATGGGACCTCCAGGTCCGCTGTCACGAATGTGGAGATAAATTGGACCAGAGTAAAACAAGAACTGCTTTAGAGAGAATATATACACCTGAAATAGTTGAGTTAGTTTTAGAAGCGTATGAACACAAAAAGCTCTATCTAGATGCTGTATCAAAATTAAGTGCAAATGGAATCATGTGCACACTATTTCCAGCAGTATTAGACGGTTCGGAAAATAATTTGTAACTCCATGAATCAGAACGCAATACAAAATGAAAAACTTTCGGCCGCCCTTAGATACCAAGCGATGGGTTTGAGTATTATTCCAACCTCACCTGAAAAAATACCACTTGTAGAGTGGAAGCAGTTTCAATCTAAGTCCGCTGATGCTGAACAAATAATAATGTGGTGGACAAAATGGCCCGATGCAAATCCCACCCTTGTAACAGGTAAGCTCTCTGGAATAATTGCTTTAGACTTAGATAAGAAACATGGGAGAAAGTCATCAGAATTCGATATTCCTAAAACGGCAAATGCTAAATCAGGGAATGATGGAGAGCACTTTTACTTTAAGCACCCAGGTACTAATGTAGAAACAAGGACTGCGATATCGGGTTTGGGTGTTGATATCCGTGGTGATGGTGGGTGTATAGTGCTTCCTCCCTCAATCAACAGCACAGGTGGAAAATATGAATGGATATCTCCTTTTGAAGATGGTATCGCAGATGCCCCAGAATGGCTCCTTAAAGGACCAGATAAAAAAGATAAGAAGTGGCTAGCTGGCTCAAATGGTACCAGTGAAGGTTCTAGGAACGAAACGGCGGCATCAATGGCTGGAAAAATATTATCCTCATGTAATTCAAAACTGTGGGACACAATTGGATTGCAACAATTCCAGATTTGGAACAGTAAAAATATACCCCCTCTTGAAGATATTGAGTTGGGAACGATTTGGGAAAGTATTAAAAGCTACCATATGGAAGAATCTTCTGAAAAGAAAGTGACTACCCAAGCAGACAAACTTGTCAATTTAGTGAAAGAAAATCCAGAAGTCACACTTTTTCATAGCGAGCTTGATGAACCATTTATTTGCTTTCCTATTCAAAATCATAAAGAATATTGGTCCTGTAAGGACAAAAGGACTAAATGGTGGCTTGCGCACGAATTTTGGAATTTATACCAAAAATCTCCTAATGCCGATGCAATTAACAATGCACTTACCACCCTCCAAGGCTTCGCTACTTTTGATGGTAAAAAATTTAACTTATCTAATAGAACCGCCTTTAAGGATGGGGATATATTTTATTGTCTAAGTAATGATGAATGGGAAGCCGTACACATTACGCAAAATGGGTGGAGTATCGTGAAAGAAGTGCCAATTCTTTTTCGCAGGCAGACCCACCAAACTTCGCAGGTGAAACCACAAAATGGTGGAAACATCTGGAATATTTTCAAATATGTGAACGTTAAAAATGAAGACCACAAAATATTATTTTTGGTTTGGCTCATATCATGCTTCATCCCAGACTTCCCCCACCCGATTCTTTATATTTACGGTCCGCAAGGGTCTGCAAAATCAACAGCTTCTAGGGTTACCAAAAAAATAATTGACCCCTCTAAAATTGAAACGTTTGAAATTCCAAAAGACCAAAAGGAATTAGTCCAAAAACTTTCACATCACTGGGGTCTTATGTTCGATAACATATCAGGTATTTCATCAAACTTATCAGATATTTTGTGCCGTGCTGTCACAGGAAGCGGTTTCTCCAAACGAGAGCTATACAGCGATGACAGCGATATTATCTATACCTTTAAGAGGTGTATTAGTGTAAATGGAGTTAACTTAATGGCAATTAAACCAGATTTACTAGAGAGAAGCCTATTGATTGAGCTTGAAAGAGTATCGAAAACTGAACGCAAGAATGAGCAGGAACTTATGAAAGCATTCGATGCTGACCTTCCTGGATTGCTTGGGGCAATAATGGATGCCGTAGTTGGCGCTCTTAGGCTACGTTTCTCTGTTAAGCTAGCAGAAACACCCCGTATGGCTGATTTCGCCCTTTGGGGACATGCTATTGCCGATGCACTTGGATACGGTGGGGACAGATTCATAGAAAGTTACTTCCGAAATATTGAACTCCAAAATGAAGAAATCGTTAGCCAAAATTTCATTGCTACGTTTGTAATAGACCTAATAGAAGAAAAATCTTATTGGGAGGGCAGTGCTTCAGAATTGCTAAAGATGATGGAACTCAAATTTGACGATAATAGACGCATAGAACTCCCAAAAACACCGCAGGCCCTCAGCTACCAAATTAATATCCTTAAAACCAACTTAGAGGAGTATGGAATCATCATCGAGAGAGTTGGTGGTCAAAAACGTAAAATCATTATATATAGAAAAGGCCATAATAAGGGAGAAAACACCGCTCCCATCGCTCCCCCGTTTTCACAAGGAGACTTCGATGAATTTAATGAATTTTTAAACCATGAAAATAAAAGCAAATAACAATGGAATAAGCGAGGTTAAGAAAACCCAAGAAGAGATACCGCCTTTTAAAGGTCCCTTAAAGCGTAGCCAGCTGGCTAAAAAACTACTGATTAAGGGTGAAAACCTCCGAGAATTCGAGGAAATGAGGGATAAGATACTAGCAGAGACCCTTACTCAAACAGAAATAGAAAAAGTTTTGTGTGAAAAAATTATTTCTTACATATGGAAACGAAAACGTGCAATGGAGATTGAAAGAAACCTACTAAACCAAAAGAATGAAATTAGCGAGGAAGAGAACCTTGATGAATCCTGGGGTTCCTCAAGCAGGAAACGTGTACGCAATATTAAAAAGGTCCGTATAGATAGTCAGGAAATTAAGGACATCATTCAATATCAATTTGAACTTGAAAAAGGCTTCCAAAAGGCTCTGGAGAGGCTTAGAGAGGAGCAATTATTGAGAAGTACTCTAAGTATCCAAAAGCCTGCGAAAGGCGTATAATACCAACTATAGTATGCTAGCAATTTTAACAGCTCGTGTGAGCACAAAAGAACAGGCAGAAGAAGGCTACTCCCTAGATGCTCAGAAAAAACTTCTTGAAGAGTACGGTTTACGCAAAGGTTTTACTTTTGCTGAGAAGTTTGTGGTCCCTGAATCTGCAAGTGGAAAACAAGAGAGAAAAGAATTCAATCGAATGATGGATTATCTGGATGAGCACCCTGAAATAAAAATTGTGTTATCGGAAAAAGTAGACAGAATCAGCAGAACATTTAAAGACGCACAAAAATTAGATGATTGGTTAAATCAGGATGAAGAAAGACAGATTCACTTTGTAAAACAAAGTTTAATTATCCATAAAAATGCCAAGTCTCATGAGAAATTTCAATGGGATATATATTTGGTTCTAGCGAGACAATACAGTAACAACCTCTCTGAAGAAACCAGAAAAGGCCTTAATGAAAAAGCGTCGCAGAATTCTTACCCTGGCAATGCGAAACGAGGGTATTCAACAATTGGAGAAATTGGTCACAAAATGTGGGTTATAAATACAACTGAGACGTCAGAGGCTGGCTACATCAAAAAGGCGTTCGAGCTTTACGATACAGGAGAATTCACAACCCACACTCTCGGGAAACACCTATTTAAAGAAGGCTGGAAGTCAAAGTCTGGCAGACCAATTGCAAAATCAGAGATGCATAAGATTTTAAAAGACTGTTTTTACTGTGGTGAGTTTTTATGGAATGGCGCTCATTATAAAAATGCAAAACATGAATCACTAATTTCCAGCGAGCTCTTTTATCGGGTCCAAGCTCGTATGGAGAAAAAGATTACTGGCAAAGCAAAGAAGAACGCCTTTTTGTTTGCAGGGTTAATAAAATGCGAGGAATGCGAGCGTTCAATTTGTGGTGAAAATCACAAGAGCCATGTCTATTATCGTTGCACTAAATATGAGACACCTTGTACTCAGCGAAGTTACACTCGTGAAGAAAAGATTGAGGAACAGATTTTAACCCACTTAGATAAACTTCAAATCAAAAATCAACGACTTGCCGATTGGCTTAAAAAAGCGCTTAAAGAAAGTCATGCTGATGAAATTGTTTACCACACTACTGCGTTACAGGAATTGAATAGCCGACATACTCGTACCCAACAGAAAATCGACACTTTATATGATGAAAAGATTGATAAGAAAATCAGTCCTGAATTTTACGAAAGAAAATTTGCCCAATACACAATCGAAGTTAATGAAATTCTTAGCGCAACCAAAAGACACCAGGATGCAAATATTAGCTATATTGAACTTGGTTCAACCATTTTAGATTTAACCCAGCGAGCAAGAGAGTTGTATACAGAAAAGGCATCACCCGAGAAGAAACGAAAATTACTCTCAATTGTTTTTGCCGAGCTACGTTTGAAAGATAAAATCGTAACACCTGTCTTTAACAAGGCGTTCCAGTTCATTGTTGAGCGTGTAAATACACTTAATAGTGAGGAATTTACTCTCGAACCGAAAATATCAAGCAATAAAGCGGTCATACTAGAATCACAAGAAAATTCCAAAGATTAGCTGGGGGACAGGGACTCGAACCCCGATACTTTGCGCCAAAGGCAAATGTCCTACCATTAGACGATCCCCTTTATTTGATGCAGTTTATACTTATAGGGGGTTTCTAAATTTATATATATGTTCAAAAACATGTCACCAAAAAACTATATTTTAAAACTAGACTCGACTAATGACAGCATACTTTTCTTTCATATTTTCAACGGTTCGATCTATCTTGTCAGAGTAAATGCAATTATTTAGAAAAATTCTTATTAATTCTTTCTTATTTTTAAAGTATTTTGGATTAGTTATACAATTTATATATGGAATGCCCATTTGCTCACATAATTCATAGGTTCTACTGTCGGTCACAAGGCACAGAGTTGGCACACCTGCTAAAGTTCCCAGCACAGCGCCATGAATCCTTGTGGTTATCATACAATGCACATTATTCTTAAAATAATCTATCGATTCAAGACAATTGTCATTATATACAAAATTATTCCTATTTTTTGCAATCCCTAGTTTTAAGAAAAAAAACTTTAATACATTAATCAAGCCTTCTTGAATTTTAACGAGACTTTCAATAGGTGGAAGAAATGATTCTTTTTTAATGAATTTTAACCAATCTTGACCTGATTGAACCAAAGTATGAATGGTTTTATCACACATCAATGCAACAAAATGGCTACTTATATCCTTTCTACCTACCATACTGCCGGCAACAATACCTACTTTTATTTGACTTATGTGCAGTTCTTTTATTTTATCTAATTTTAATTTCAATTTAGTTGTATCTATAGGCTTTAGTAACAAAGAGGGGCAACCTACACTTGTTATGTGAGGTGAATTAATTTCATTATATTTTAGTAAATCATAGGTATACTGCCCTCTTAGATATACGACGTCAAAACAAGAAAAAAAGCTTTCAAGAACTTCTTTCTGATTTTTTTTAAATTTAAAAAACTGTAAATTATTTGATTGTGCCCCAATTGAAATCAAATATTTTTTACACTTTATAGAATTTAAAGTTTGCAAGTGAGAATCTAATATTTTTTTTACTTTATCATTCCAATAATTTAATCCTGTGCTTTTAATGTCATAATTACTTATTAAATTAGCACAAACAAATACAACTTTTGAAATTCTATCTTTATAGTGCTCAGGTTCCGCAAGGTATTTCTCTATCGATAGCAAATTATTGTTTTCTTTTCTGAGTATATTTTTTGTAGACTCCCAGAATAAGCAATTGCCTGTATTTTCACCAACTTCATTTAGCGGTCTGTATTTTATATATTCGTCTTTTAAAATGTACTCTGGAATATTTACTAGGCAATACATAATTTTCTAAATAAAGTGCTTCTTCACGTGCTGGGGGACAGGGACTCGAACCCCGATACTTTGCGCCAAAGGCAAATGTCCTACCATTAGACGATCCCCCAATAACTGTGCATTCTACTCACTCGTCTCCAAAATCGCAAGCTCAAGCGGCAAACTCTGAATTGATGACGAATCAATCCTCGCTCTCGCATTAAGAAGCGACGCCAAGACTTTCCTCAAATGAATCGGTAAAACCCCCTCAGTCCCCTTTCGAATATTACCAATAATCACATTCCTCACCTCCATTAACGCAAGGTCAGTAAAGATGGTCAAATTTGCATTATTACTTCCAGCTTTTTCAAGTGCATCTAATGCCACCACCGCTTTTTTATGAAGTAATCCATCGACAAATTCCGCAATCAAAACATGACGAGGTGATCCTGTAATTTTCTCTACTGCTTCGCGTGTAATTTCTCCACTGGTAGAAACTTTTTGCAACAACCCCAAAGTATCTCTAAACGATCCGTCACCCAAAACTGCAATGAGATCAATTGCCTCTTTTTCAATTTTAATTTTTTCAGCTTTAGATACATGTAAAATACTCTCCCTTAGCACCTCAACCGACGGAGTTTTGAATGCAAAATGCTGACAACGGGAAATAACCGTTTCTGGAACTTTGTTTGTTTCAGTTGTCGCAAGTATGAAAATAACGTGACGTGGTGGTTCTTCTAAGGTTTTTAGGAACGCATTAAAAGCTGATTTTGAAAGCATGTGCACTTCGTCCAAAATATAAACTTTATATTTTGAATCAAAAGGTAAAGTATTAGCGGCTTCTGATAACTCTCTCATATTATCAACCCCAGTATTTGAGGCGGCGTCCATTTCGTAGATATCGTTATCCGAGGTTCCGAGCTCCCTCGCAAAGATTCTCGCAATACTGGTTTTTCCAACACCTCTTGAACCACTGAATAAATATGCGTGAGATGGTCGATCCAATGACTGTTTTAAAACCGACACGATGTGGTCTTGTCCTAATACTTGGTCAAATGAAAGAGGTCGGTATTTCCGGTACAGAGTCGTATGATCGGTCATATTAAACCGATTATATCATACAGATAAATTTAGCGTGATGATGTAATCACAAATGATCCGGGACCGGTATTGTTTCCGCTTCCTGTGATGATGAAGCCACCACTGTTGTTATAGTTTGAATTGTAATTAGTGTTCGAATTAAAACCTGTACTTGTGTAGTTACTAGTATAGCCGGGAGCGGGAGGTGTATAGTAATTATCATTATAATTACTATTATAATTTGCGTTTGAAGAAAAGCCCGGAACACGTGCATAATTGTTGTTCATATTAGAAGCACCTGATCCTCCAGGATAAGCCTGTGTGTTAGCAGTGTAGCCTGGGACAGGGGCGCCTGCTACAGTTGTAGTCGCAGCACCTGTTCCTGCGGAGTATTGAGATACATCATAGCTATATCTTGGTACGGGATTAAAAAAGTATGAACCGCTGTTGTCAGCACTTGCTGAATTTCCAGCAGGGTACTGAGAGAGATTGTACGAATATCTTGAAACCGGAACAAAATAATAATTTTCAGCACCGGTCGAAGCCCCATATCCTGAAGGGTATTGGGACAGTTTGTATGCATACTTTGAACCATAACTTGAAGTGTTGCAACAGTTACTATTACTTGAACCGCTTGAAGTATACCGAGTTGAATACATTGGGGTTGAGGAGTAGCTATTACTAGAGTACACAGGACTAGAAGATAGTGCATATCCGTAATTATCAGAAGTATCTTCTCCATACGAAGAAAGCGCATACCCGTAATTATCAGAAGTATCACTTCCATAAGATGGATAAGAATAATCACTATCTATAAAAGTACTATCCTTTCCACCAGTACCTGCATACAGGCTAGTAGGAAGAACCACAACAACAAAAGTTGTAATTATCATCAATAATGCCTTACTTAATTTTAGATTGAATTGCATGTGTTTTATAGTTTTATTATATAGTAAAATGTGGATTTTTGGGTAATTGTTTATTAACAGTATAATACCATAGATTCACACAAAATGCAAGTTTATATTCTAGAGCTTTTTCCAAGAGTTTACGATCTTTGCCACCTCAGTAGCATTTTCAGCCGTCATTAGATGATCTCTCAATTCTTTTGCTCCGTCAAAACCACTTACGTAGGCTTTATAGTGTTTTTTCATTATGGCAAAGTTTTTAATCCCGCCCAACTTTTCTTCAAACAACTTTGTATGTTCAACCATAATATCAAGGCGTTTATGTAAGTCAGGTACTACATTAGAAAATAACCATGGTGTTCCAAAGATAGCACGTCCGAGCATCACTCCATCTGCACCAGAGAATTCTGCTTTTTGCTTTGCGTCTTCAATCGATATAGCATCTCCATTTCCAAATATTAAAGTTTCAGGTGAAAGTAGGTTGCGAATTTCAACAGCTCTTTTAACTTGATTCCAGTCCGCAGGCACAAGGGACATTTCCTTTCGGGTTCGTGCGTGCACGGTTACAAGTGCAGGTTTAGTTTCTAAAATTGCAGGTAGCCAAGTATCCAATTCGTTTTTGTTGTAACCAATTCGAGTTTTTACAGAAACTGGGAGGCCACTTTTCATTGCAGCTCGAATTATTTCTTTTGCTTTTTCAGGATTTTTAATCATCCCCGCCCCTGCTCCTTGTTTTTCAATACTTTTATCGGGGCATCCCATGTTTAAATCAATTCCATCGAAACCAAGTTCTTTACATAACATGGATGCTTTTTCCATATTTTCAACATTTGAACCAAATAATTGCGCAATGATGGGCCGTTCTGCTTCGGTGTAGTCTAAATCTTTTAGTAATTTTTTCTTTCCCTCGGGGGTGGCGCGAATTAGTCCGTCTGCTGAAACGAATTCGGTCCAGGTGACGTCAGGTTTGCCGTATTTGGCAATAATTGCGCGAAAGGCGCAGTCGGTTACGTCAGCCATTGGGGCGAGGACGTAGAGGGGACGTTTTTTGAGGTGTTGCCAGGAGAAGGTTGACATGTGTTATTTTTACATTTTTTGTGTACCCATTGTCAATTGTTAAGTTTTTCGTTTTTATAAAACGTGCTACAATTTTCCCCTATTAATATTAATCGAACACCATGGCAAAGAAAAAAGCAAAAAAGATTATCAAGAAGAAAGCTCCCGGAATCACTATCAAAAAAATCATCGGACGAGAAATTCTAGATTCTCGAGGAAACCCAACCGTCGAAGTCGACCTTACTTTATCTGACGGATCATTTGGCCGTGCCGCCGTACCATCAGGAGCATCAACTGGATCCTACGAAGCAGTTGAACTTCGCGATGGTGACAAAAAACGCTATGGTGGAAAAGGAGTTCTCTTTGCTGTGGAAAATGTTAACACTACTTTGCGAAAAGCATTGGTCAATAAATCTTTTAATCAAAAGTCTTTGGATGAAACTATGATTGCTTTGGATGGAACTAAAAACAAAGCAAAATTAGGAGCGAATGCAATTCTTGGAATCTCTATGGCTTTCTCTCATGCAATGGCCAAGTCTCAAAAAACTCCCTTGTACAAATACTTTGCAAAAATTGCAAAAACTGGAAAGCCAATGTCACTTCCCCTTCCAATGATGAACATTTTGAATGGTGGAAAACACGCTGAAAAATCTACTGACCTTCAGGAATTTATGATTATGCCAGTTGGAGCAAATACATGGAGAGAAGCACTTCGAATGGGTGCAGAAGTTTTCCATGCATTGAAGAAAATTCTTCATGACCGAGGACTTTCTACAACAACTGGAGACGAAGGAGGGTACGCGCCATCTCTTGGAAACAATGAAGGCGCCCTAAAGGTTATTTTAGAGGCTATAGAAAAAGCAGGTTACGTTCCGGGAAATGATATTGCCATTGCAATCGATGCTGCCGCTTCTGAACTTTACAAAAATGGCGTGTACGAATTAGCGTCTGAGGGAAAGAATTTGAAAACTGAAGAGATGGTTGATTTTTATTCTAATTGGTTGAACAACTACCCTATCGTTTCAATCGAGGACGGTTTTTCTGAAGACGATTGGACTGGTTACGAATTGGCGACAAAAAAAGATGGTAAACGAGTGCAGATTGTTGGAGATGACCTTTTTGTTACAAACATTGAAAGACTACAAATGGGAATTCAAAAGAAAGCTGGAAATTCAATTCTTATTAAATTGAACCAAATCGGAACTGTGACTGAAACCATTGCTGCAATTAATATGGCACACAAGGCGGGGATGACTGCAGTTGTGTCCCACCGATCTGGAGAGACAGAAGATGTGACTATTTCACACTTTGTGGTGGGACTTGGATGTGGACAGATTAAGACTGGTTCACTTTGCAGAACTGATCGCGTTGCGAAATACAATGAATTATTAAGAATCGAAGAACAGTTGGGAAAGAATGCTGTGTTTGTGGGGAAAAAGGTTTTTAAGAGATAAGTATAAAAATCAAGCAAGAAAAAAGGGCGCGGATTATGGGGGATCCGCGCCCTTTGGCATTTCACGGGGGTGCTCTGGTCATGTGCCCTCATGGGTTGTGTCAGGCCGTCGATGAACCTTACGGTGATTAGCTTAAATCGAGCGGCGTGACGGGTTTTGTACTTGCACCAGAGTGACAATCACTTGGGTCCCTTATACGAATGGCGATTTGTGTCGACCATCTATTGGTATGCCCAAGGGGTGCGTCAAGTACATTAGCACGGTTATGTAAATGTGTCAACAACCCTACCCCTTTACCCTAAAATACGCTAAAATATCAATTCAATATGAAAAAACCCACTCAAACCCTCCTCATCATCCTCGACGGCTGGGGTTACCGCGAAGAAACTAAAGACAATGCAGTCGCATCTGCTAAAACTCCAAATTTTGATAGGTATTGGAAAACTTATCCTCACACATTACTCGAAGCTTCTGGCGAAGCAGTTGGACTTCCCGAAGGACAAATGGGAAATAGTGAAATCGGTCACACTACAATTGGTGCAGGTCGCGCCATCGATACTGATCTCGTCAGAATAAAAAAAGCAATTCAATCTGGTGAGTTCGAAAAAAATCCTGTTTTCCTTTCCCTCTTCGATCACGTTAAAAAACACAATTCCACCCTACATGTTCAAGGACTTCTTGGTGACGGAGGTGTTCACGCGCACTCCGACCACTTGTTTGCATTTTTAAGAGCTGCTAAAAAACACAATATTAGAAAAGTTGCCATTCACATATTTACCGACGGTCGTGATACCCCACCCCAAAGTGCTTCAAAATACATTAAAGATTTGGAAGAAGTTCTCCAGGAAATTCCAATGGCCTTCATCGCTACAGTTTCTGGCAGATTTTTTGCTATGGATCGCGATAACAATTGGGATAGATTATCGAGGGTAGAAAAAGCACTTTTCGAGTCTAATGGAAACATTTGTGAAATAAAGCCATCGGATTTTCTTGAAAACCTATATAAAGAAGGAAAATTAGATGAGCATTTGGAACCTATCGTGCTCCAAAAGGCAGAAAAGATTTCAAAAAATGATGCGGTTTTCTTTTTCAACTTTCGTGCAGATCGTGCTCGCATGCTTTCCAAGAAAATTATGGAGAAAAAAGATATTCTATTTGCAACACTTACTTCATATGGAACAGAATATGACACATTGGTCGCCTTCCCTTCTGTTAGTATTGAAACCACTTTGGCAAAAGAAATTTCATTAAAAGGTTACACTCAAGCCCACATCGCTGAAACTGAAAAGTTCCCGCACGCAACATATTTTCTAAACGGTGGCGTAGAAAATCCTTACCCAGGAGAATCACACGAACTTCTTCAAAGCAGAAAGGACGTACAGACACACGATCAAGCACCAAAAATGCGAGCTGAGGCTATTGCTGACAAAGCGATCGAACACATCAACAATGGTACAAATTTTATTTTTATAAATTGGGCAAATCCTGACATGGTTGGGCATACGGCAAATGTTCCTGCCATTGTCGAGGCTGTTGAGGAAGTAGATTTACAGCTGGGTCGCGTAGTTGAAGCTCTTCTTTCGAAAGGTGGAGTTGCATTTATTACCGCAGATCATGGAAATGCCGAAGTAAACATCGATCAACAAACAGGGGTAAAGCACACTGCTCATACGATTAACCCGGTACCCGCGATTGTGACAAAACAAAATATTGATCTTAAAAATGATGGGAGTTTGGCAGACATCACACCTACAATTCTAGAGCTTATGGAAATTCAAAAACCTGATTTCATGCTAGGCAACAGCTTGATTATTTCATCTTTGTAGATAAAGATCTCATCTCATTTTCCAAAGTAACAACTTCACGTTTTACTTTTTCTAATTGAACCTGGTCGTTTCGCTTTTTTGTTTCCAATTCTTCTATTGCTCGCCTTTTGTTTACCTCTTCTTTACTTGTCAACGCCTTCTTTGCTTCATGTTCCTTTATTTCTTGATTTTTTTGATCTGTTATCTTTTTCTGCTGCATGAGAGCTTCGCTAGCAGATCGAGCATCTTCGCTAGACTTAGAAATTTCTCCTGCAATACGTGTAACCTCATGATTTTTGGCATCCAAATCTCGCTTGGCATTAGTTACTTGAAGTTCAAGACTCCTGATTAAATCAGTAAGACGCTGAACGTCAGATCGTATCAAATTTAAATGCGTAGCTTGGTTTTGCGATTTTTTGCTCGTTTCTAAATTCTTCCTTTGTGCCTCAGTGATTTCTAGTTCTATTTTCCTAATTTCGTCTTTTGCTTTTTTTGCAACATCATCCCCCTCATTGACTCTTCTTTCCGTTGCGGTTAATTCAACATGAAGCTTCACAGATTCGGATTCAAGTCTCCGAATCTCAGATTCAAGCGCCCTCCTATCTTGATTCAACAACTCAAGTTTTCTCTCCTTTTCATGGAACTGAGTCTTTGCAATTTCATTTTGACTGCGTTTCATCTGATCCTTGAGATGCTGCATTCGTAATTGCTCTGCTGAATTAACTTCATTTGCGCTTCCATGCTCGCGTGCCAGGTCTGCCGAATTATTCATAGGATGGCCAGTTGAATACGAGGTGCTCGTAGATGTAGAGGGACCGCTTCCAAATGGTGTGGTGTACCTTCTATTATTTGGAGTGCTGGGAATCATATCCAATATATTTTAGCACATTCATTTTAAAGCACATATAGTTTGTGAAGAGCCTCTTTTATATTGAAAATCTAAGCATTTTGAAGTATTAAGGAGTGGTGCCGTAATATTGGAGTTTATATAAAATGATACGTCACAAGAATCAAGCTGAAAATCATTCTTATTTCTTAAAAATTCATCCTCTTTTGTGTTTTTAAAAAGATATAGTGCATTTGATTCGGCCCATAGAGTCTCACTATCAAATAGAACCATCTTTGTTGTTGAGGTCACTTGCATCATCATATCTTCAGTAAGAATTTTTTGGATCAAGATAAGTGTGAATGGAGAACACTTTTCTTCACCAGTGGTGTTCTTTGAAAATTGAAAAAATAGAATCATAAGTGATGAAAAAACGTAGGCAAAAATACCAAGTGATATTAGAACTTCAATCAAAGTGAATCCTCTTTTTTTGGTCATGGTGTAAAAATAATAAATGGCAAAGTCGAACTTGCCGTTCCAATAAAAACAGAATTTTCTCCGCATGCAAGCCTATTTGATTGAACCTCCAAAATGATTGACTTTATTAGTTTATTTAATTTTGCGTCGACAGAGTCCCAAACTTGAAGAACAGCCTCTCCTTTAATACTTGCTAAAATTAAAACTTGTATTTTTCCGTTTGAATCCATGTTTATTAATAGATCCTTGATAGATCCACCTACTCTTTGCGATGGTCCATCAATTTGAACTAGTTCTTCATGCCCAAAAGTTCGTCCGAGTATTTTAAAATCCTGACCTAGCATGTCAATTCTCTTGCCATTTCCTGATTGGCCATTTGCATTAAATACATAATCCTTGGTGCCGCTTGCATTATAGTGATATAGCTCGTCATCAGAAGGACTAGTAGCCCAAAGCCCTGAACCATCTGCAAATACGTCATTTACAATTGACCCAGCATAATAAGAGTTCACAAAAGAAAAACTTGATCCATTAAAATCAGCAACAAATATTTCACCTAGATCTGATTTCTCTGTTCCTAAAAAAATTCTAGATTTTCCTTCATTTGTAATATTTGATGATATAGAAGTGGCCTTAGGATTAAGCTTTGGATTAGACGACAAGCTACCAGGAATTTTCAAGCTGGCGAGCAAATATGGTGCCGATATGTTTGATATATCAACTACCTGAAACTGAGAGTTTACACTGGTGTTAGCCAGATATAAATAGTGGCCTTGGAGCGCCATCCCTGCAATACCAGGACCAGTATTCAACCTTGAAACAACATTCCAATTTTTAGTATCTAGAATTATAAGATCGGGGTCAGAGGAAGTAGCCGAGTCCATACCAGCTAGTAATGTATCCCCGAGTAAATACATAGCCACCACTTCCCCGTCATCTAAGCCTTGATAAGGTGGAATGCTAGTATTACTGAATTCTTCCAAGGTATCTATAGAACAATTTCTTTTTCCTAAACTGTCTGGTAAATTTGCAAAAACAAAATGTGAAGTAGCATACAGCCCTCGACCAAATATGTGCTTGTCATCTTCTACAAAGATACTTTGAGGATTGGTGTTTGAAAACTTTTGAGACAAATTTATATTTTGAACGAATATCAAAATCACGACAGAAGAGATCGCTAAAACCAAAATTATTTCTATAAAACTAAATCCTTTCGAATGTGACATATCCATATTGATTTATCTTTGCTTCAAATGTCGACGACCCGCTTGAAAACATTAAGCTCCCGTCACATGAAAGAGTACTGAAGTGCTTTTCACTTATAATTTTATTATCTAGTGACAAACTTACTTTTCCAGCGTTACATTCGATGGTAAAGTCTTGCTCTCCTAAAAACTTTAAATATTTCACTTGTTCAAAGAGGCTTCTAGTCTCATTAAAGTCCTTTTCAATATATTTTTTATTTATATTTGAAAAGGAGCTCAAAGTCCCAATAGCCATTGAAAACATTGTGACCATCATGCCCACAACCAATATAACCTCAATCAGAGTGAAACCTTTTTTATATTCGTACATTTTGGACAACACTATATATAGGACTAATGATCGACACGGCAAAAACTGCAATAATCCCTCCTATAAAGAGCATAAGCGCAGGCTCTGACCATCTTTTAATATGAATGTTTACTTTTTCTAAATATCTTAAATTTTCTAAGTAAAACCTCTGAAATTGATCTTGGAGTCTCCCTGTTTGACTGGCCAGATCCAAGACTTGTGACCAATCCGGCAAAATCGTTTTATGAAGCTCTATCGCGTCCAATAAGGTTTTACCATTTTGTAAATCAGAAGATATCGCCCTGCAAGCCTCCTTGTATGTGTAAGAATTCCCAGATACACCAACCATTTTTATAGCATCATGGAAAGCGTATCCCGAGCGAAGGTATTCTGAAATACATAGAGCGATAATTGAGGTGTGGTAGCGCACATATAGCGACTTAATCCCCCACACCCTTAAAATTAAGTTCTCTATTTTTATTCTAAAACTTTGTGATTTTCTAAAAAATAAAACGACCGAGACACTCACAAAGCAAAAAACCATTAAAGCATAAACTCCATATCGAATGATCAAATCCGAACTGGCCATAAAAAACTTTGTATAGATCGGTAGCTCGACATGTAAATCCCGAAACATTGGGACCAATTTTGGAATAATTCCTATCATTGTTAGAAGTATCATGACAAGTGCCACCGCACAAATAAACAATGGGTAAGAAAGCGCCCCTATGAAAGAACTGTTTATTTTTCTTACTTGCCCATCTGTCTCAATTGCTTTTACAAGCATTGCGCTAAGATTCCCACACGCTTCACCAATTTGAATAAACATGTTCATCATATGTGGAATTTTATAGTTATATGAGACAAGTAAAGCTTCTCTAAATGTTTTTCCTTGTTCTATATTATCTTTTATCTTTAAAATCCTGTGATTGCCATTTCTCTTTGAAAGTATGTCCAGACACCCCATGAGCGATATCCCCGAATCCAAGAGAAAATGTAAATTTTCAAGAATGTAAATAATTTCAGTTCGTTTTGACATATTTAATTTGTTTCTTTAGTTTTAAAAAATCGCCTTCACTGTTCTTGAAAAAATCTAGGTACGAAAATTGCACTCTCATTCCAACCTCGCCGTAAATCATTTTCTGATGTATCGACAATGAGAGTGTTTGCGAAATTAAAAACTCGTCTACACCTAAATTTTTTAACCGTGAAATTACATCGACCGGGTCACGCCCGTGAACCCCAGCTATAATTAAATGCCCTGTAAGTGCAGCCTCTATAGCAATCTGGGCAGTTTCCCTATCACGTATTTCACCAATAACTATGACATCTGGATCCTGTCTCAAAGCGACCCGCAAGGCATCGGCATAACCAAAAGCGTTTTTTATAGAAACTTGTCTGACATTAGGAATATGTTTCTCGACCGGCTCTTCAAGCGAGATTATTACAACAGACTCTGGATTGATTTCAGCCATCATAGAATACATTGTGGTAGTTTTTCCAGAACCAGTGGCACCTGAAACTAATATTAAAGAGTTTTCAAGATCGGTATACTCTCGAATTCGCGTAATAAGTTCATTATCCATACCTAGATCATCTAAATTTTTTAGTCTATTAATATTCGGGTTTACTATTCTCATAACAACTGCTTCACCATGCACTGTCGGATTGATAGAAACTCGAATAAAGATTTTGTTTTTATAAAAGAAAACAAAGGAACCATCTTGCCCACGATCATGGACATCAATTCGCAAGTGGGCACGGGATTTAATTATTCCTAGTAAACCAAGATATAAAAAGAGGTCAGTGACGCCGTAATAAAATAGCCTGCCATTTATACGAAGTTTGATATAGCCTCTCTCACCTTCTATGTCCATGTGAATATCGCTCGCATTGTTTACAATGGAATATAATAAAAGCTTATCTATACAAGAAACTGCGTCTCCGTTTAATGACCACAGAATATTTGGCATAATGTAAAGTCTAAATGGTAGACATGAAGAAAAAGTAAAGAAAACCTTAATATTGTTTTAACTTTCCAATTACGTTACAATAATCCCTATGAAAGCGCCTAAAAGCACTAAACTATCAACAGACAGCTATAAAGGGGTCAGGGATTTTTACCCAGAAGATCAGGCAGTTCAGAAATACATATTCGATAAATGGTCAAAAGTGACTGAGAAATTCGGCTACAATCGATATGACGCCTCTATAATTGAACCAAGTGAGCTATATCGTGCAAAATCTGGAGAAGAAATGATAAACGAGCAGACTTATTCATTTGTGGACAGAGGAGATCGCAGTGTCACATTGCGTCCAGAAATGACTCCAACGGTGGCGCGCATGATAGCAGCCAAAAAACGTGACCTTGGCTTCCCCGCCCGTTGGTATTCAATCCCCAATTTATTTAGATACGAGAGACCTCAAAGAGGCCGCCTCCGCGAACACTGGCAATTAAATGTTGATGTTTTTGGTATTTCATCAGTAGAAGCAGATATTGAAATCATCAGCATGGCCGACGCTCTATTAAAAGAGTTCGGCGCGTCGGCCTCTGACTTTGTCATAAAAATCTCAAGCAGAAAACTTTTGAATTCCCTTTTCTCCAGCTGGTACGAGTTCAACGACGATCAATCACTGCGAATGCAAAAACTGATAGATAAAAAAGCCAAGATGCCACAAGAAGATTTTGATACCGAAGCAGAGAAAATTGTTGGAAAGGCTTTCAAATTCCTGAACCTTGGCAAGAAAAGTGACGAATACGAAGAAGCCATGTCAATTCCTAATATTCGTGAGGCTAAGCAGGAGCTCGACATTGTTATCGAGACGCTAAAAAAACGCGGCATCACCAATGTGGAATACGATGAGACAATCATTCGAGGCTTCGACTATTACACCGGAATTGTCTTTGAAGTATTTGACACAAACCCTAAGAACAACCGCTCGCTCTTTGGTGGAGGTCGCTACGATGACTTACTCCAAATTTTCGGTGAAGAAAAAGTTCCCACAGTTGGGTTTGGACTCGGTGACGTAACAATGCGAGATTTCTTAGAAGTTCACAACCTTCTACCAATATACAAATCGTCAACTGAAATAATGATTTGCATCATGGATAGCGATTTTAACGAAGCTGCAAACTTAATTGCCGAAAGTCTTCGAAAAGGTGGAATGAACGTGGCTATAAATTACTCAGAAAAGAAAATTGGTGACCAGATCAAATCGGCAGACAAACAATCTATTCCATATATCATTGTAGTTGGACCGGTTGAAGCAGAAGGTACTGCCTTTAATATCAAGCGTCTATCTGACGGTGCCGAAATTACCACAACCCTTTCAGAAACAGCTAAAATTATTAACTTTGTAAAATAATAATGAATCCATCACCAACTCACCACATAATATCTCGCAAAGCACTTCTTGGAGCCCTCGGAACATTAATCCTTTTTGCACTAGCAATTGGTGCAAGTGAATACAGGAGTAAGGCTTTGATCAGCGAAATGGCGTCGACTACACGGAGCCTGATTTTTAAAATTACAGATGCTGAAAATAAAAATACGGAATTGATGGGACGACTTGCCAATATTGAAAATTTATACATAAATCAGCAAACCAAAAGCGCAGAGCTGGGTGAACAAATTGGAAAAGTAAACAACACAGTGAGCACTCTCGATCGTCTCAGTAAAACAGATCCCCAACTACTTCAAAAATATTCGAAGGTATATTTCTTGAACGAAAACTATATACCTGCAAAGCTTTCTTTCATAAACACAGAGTACTTGTCTAACCCCGAGCGACCACTCCAAATCCACAGCGACGTCTTGCCTTATTTGCAAAGAATGCTTGAAGCAGCCAAGTATGAAAGCAAAAATCTCAAAGTTCTGTCAGCTTATAGATCATTCAAGCAACAAGAACAGCTTAAAACCAGCTACAAGGTGACGTATGGATCAACGGCCGCTAACACTTTTTCTGCTGATCAAGGATACTCGGAGCACCAGCTTGGAACCACAATCGATTTTACAACTACTGATAATGGCGACAGCCTAAGCAAATTCGTCACGAGTCCCGAATACACGTGGCTTATAAATAATGCTTACCGTTACGGATTTGTTATTTCATACCCACCAAATAACAAATATTACGTATATGAACCATGGCACTGGAGATATGTCGGGGTAGATTTGGCAGCAAAACTTCGAAATGAAGGAAAATACTTTTACGACCTAGAGCAGCGTGACATAAACAATTATCTTGTATATCTTTTCGAATAATGAGAAAAATATTCCTGGACATCGAAACAAGAAATACTTTTCAAGAAGTAGGTAAAGCAGAGCCAGAAATGCTCGACATTTCGGTTGTGTGTATTTATGACAGTGAGACTGGGGAATACTCGAGCTTTCTTCAGGAAGATTTGCCAAAGTTATGGCCTGTCATTGAGAAGGCCGAGATGTTAGTGACATTCAATGGTGATCATTTCGACATTCCCCTATTGAACAAATATTACAACGGAGATTTGACGAAAATTAAGAGTCTCGACATTTTAAAGGAGATTAAAAATTCATTAGGACACCGCGTTGGACTTGGCCTTGTGGCACAGGCAACATTGGGTACTGCAAAAAGTGGGCACGGCCTCGAAGCCATCGATTGGTGGAAAAAAGGTGAAATCGATAAAATCATAAAATACTGTATTGACGACGTTAAAATTACGAAAGATATTTATGAATACGCTTTAAAATTTAAAAAATTAAAGTATAAAGACGGCCTTGAGTTTCGAGACATACCTTTAAATACCACCGACTGGGAGAAGAAAAGTGAAGTAAAGATGACTTTCAGTTTGCCTTTTTAGAAAGTGTGCTAAAATGTCTCTTATGAAAAACATTCAACAATATATACTGCCTCTCGCAATTGTGATTGCCGGAGTCTTGATTTCGGGAACTATTTATTTTAGCCAAAATAAAAACTCGGCCGATGGCGGACCAAACGTGGCAAACATAGCAGAGGATGCTTTAAGACCAAAAATTGAAGTCGCTCCTGTTACAAGTGCAGATCATATCTTGGGATCAATCAACGCAAAGGTTAAATTAATTGTATACACAGATCCTGAATGCCCATTTTGTAAAAACTTTCACAACACTATAAAAACTTTATACGAACAACGTAAAGCTGCTGGTGACTTGGCAATAGTTTACCGAATGTTCCCCCTAGAGTCACTCCACCCAACAGCACCAAAAGAATCAGAGGCATTTGAATGCGCTGCAGAGATCGGAGGAAATGATTCTTTTTGGAAATATGCAGATCAGTTATTTGCAAACTCTCCAGGAAACAACAAACTTGAACTTTCAAAGTTATATGACTTTGCAAGCGCTATTAATCTTGATAGTGCAAAGTTCAAGACATGCTTAGATAGCGGAAAGTACGCCACTAAAATTAAAGAAGCGGTAACTGCCGGAAACAAGGCGGGTGCCCAGGGTACACCATATAGTGTAGTTGAGGTGAAGGGCCAGTTTGTTCCTCTAGTTGACGCGAATGGAAACGGCTACGGGGCACTGCCACTGCCTGCCATCACTCAGATTATCGCAGAGTTGTCTAAAATTTAGGTTTGAGGTAAAATATTAGAAGGCAGTACAAAAAAATTATATATTCTGCCAAAACCGATTCCAGCGGCGCGTTCGATGTGCCCTTGGGTGAGTTGCTAACCTTAGCACTACTTGGTTCTGGCAGAACCGTTTTCGAGACAATCTCGAATGACAATAGTGACAAGTCGCATAAGCACTCGTCTACAATCACCCGCCTGACTGGCTTTCGACAAAGAACCTAGTCATTGGCGGGTTTTTTGTTACTTATCCAATATCACCTTCGTATGGGTATACGAAATTTCAATATCCTCCGTTAAACGAATCTGCTCATAAATTTCCTTAGTAATATTGGTCGCCACTTCCTGAGCTCTATCAAAAGGTACATAATATCTGACATGAATTTCCATTCCATTATTTGAAAAGGAAATGCGTGTATGGGGGTCTTTGCCTATAATTTTACTATATTCATAAGTATATTTTTTAGAAGAATCAATTGCAATTAATATAGCCTTATCTACATTGCTCTCGTATGAAACAGTTAAGATAACTTGCCCCAAGATATAATCGCTGGTTGAAGAATAATTCGTAATACTTTTTTCAAAAAGGATTGAATTAGGGATTATGACGATTCTTCCAGAAACTTCTTCTCCGCCATATCGGCCGACTTCTTCCAAATGGATGTGTGTAATCGAAATGTCTATAACGTTTCCCTTGACTCCATCAATTGTAATTCTGTCTCCTATATCAAAAGGTCGCTTAATAATAAGCATTACCCAAGCCGCGACAGACGAAATAGGTTTTTGTAGAGCAAAACCTAGCGCAGCGGTAAGGGCACCAAGAACTAAACTAAAATCTTTAAAGGATGTCGAATAGTGAATAGAAATGCTAAGGAACAGTGCCAAAAATATACCGTACTTTATCAAGCGAATAAAAAGATTGACATTGGACTGTTGTCTTCGACTACGAGTTCGTGTAGAGAGAAACTTTTTCAGAGCTGAAAGAAGAAGACTCAGCACCAAGATAATAAGTGCAGTAAAAAAAATAAACTTTGGCGTAAAGTTGAGTCTCAAAATTAAATCGATAGGGTCAAAATATGATGAGTTTTCCATATTTATTATTATATGCCTAGTTTAATAGTTTGTCTTCAAAAGCAAGGATTCCTTTAAGGTCCTTGGGATACTCAGTAATATCCGGAAATTCCAGATTTTCAATTTTCTTGTATACAATTACCGCCAGCTTTTTCACCCTCTCTTCCAATTCAATAATTTCAGGATCATCCATATTTAATGTGAGCGAAACCATCTTTCCATTTTTCGCTTCAATAAAATCGATTACTCCTTGAGTCATTTTTAGGTGGCGGTAGTTTCTAGAATTTTCAATAAGTATTTTATAAAAGACCAATTGCTTTTTATAATCGTAGATTTTTGACTTCCCGTCTTTGTCATCCCATGAATTCACAAGCTTTCCAGTTTTGTAATCATGAACGATCGCATTATTCCCATCTATAACTATTCTGTCAATTTTTCCGGTCAAATGTGCGCCGTCGATAATTACATTTTGGTCTTTAAAGTCTACTTCTGTCATGTCTTTGGGTGAAAACTCTCTATCTTTCAAAAACAAAGTGAGACAATCTGTTCCTTTTTTAGAAAGTTCCTTAAAATCCTTATTTGATAACCTCTCTTTTTTAAGTGCCTTGATAAAGCAATCGATCACGAAATCTTCTGTTGGTTTTTTGTCGGTTTTCAATTTTAAGACATATTGATCAAGCGCATGGTGAATAGCGGTACCAAAGGCACTGGATGTTGTTTTTGCTTGCGGAAATCGTAATAGGTTTTGCTCAATAAATAATTGCGGCCCGCCACGCTCAACATTAGTAAAATTTCGAAGATGAGTCACTGACAGTTTATAGTTTTCTAATAACGACTTCAAAAGTGCCCTCTCCTCATTTAAAAATGGAGCAGTTAAGTAGTTCGTCCACGAAGCCGTTAGAACTTCATGGTGGCTCGGGGAATTCGCATCCGCATATTCGTTTGGTTTTGGGTGAGAAGGCTTTAAATTTTCGTTGTCGACTAGGTAGCTTAGAATATTTGAATCCTTGCCAGTATCGGTTTGTAGATATGAGGTTAAGTATAAGTTTCTCTTGGCTCGGGTTAATGCGACGTAAAAGAGACGGAGTTTGTCATCCTCATTATCTCCTGCTGGATAGATTGGTAGGTTAACCGGCATTGGCAGGATGTGTCCGCGACCACGACCTGCCCAAACTTCGTTCTGGCATGACATAACAAAAACGGTATCGAATTCTAACCCCTTGGCTTTGTGTGAGGTGAGAAGACGAACTGCATCAAGCGCATTACTAAATGGGCTCGAGTCATTCAATGATAAATTATTCTTCTCGTGAACATTTACAAATTCGATTAGATCTTTTATTTTTACGTCTACTCCGTTTCTAAAATCTCGAAGTGCTCGAATGAAAATTCTAAGTCCAGAAAGAAATGTTAAATATTCAGCTGTTTTGTGAGTACGCTTTTTATTGTTGAAATAATATTGTTTAAATGTGCTTGTAAAGTCTGCTATCGGAAATTCTTCCTCGATCTCTTCATCCTCACTTTCTGGTAGAAGTGGCACATGCGCACCGATCATCAAGTCCAATATTCTTTCTGCCGGTTCATTTTGTGCTAATTGTGAAAGTTCAACTAAAAAATCCCCTATTGCCTTTATTTTTGCATTAGAAGAATTCAAAACCAAGTTTAAATACTTAAAATCGTCATCATACCTTTTCATCCGAGCTTCGGCTGCTAACTTAAAAATCTCTAATCTAGGTATTTCCCAAAAACCAAAAGATAAAATCTGGGGCAATAGTGACTCATCAACTGTGCTGTCATTATTGACCAAAGAATAAATATATCGCGACATAGTAATCAGTTCTTTAACATGAGGCTCCTCCAAAACATTCTGCTCGCGGTCATATTTCACAGGAACCTTTGCTCCTTTCATAAAAGGTACTAAATTCTCCAAAAACTCGTGTTTACGAGCAATAACAGCAATATCCCCAGGCTTCGTCCCATTGTCGATTAAACGCTTAATTTCGCGCGAAATATAGTGACATTCGTGTGAAGACGAGGGTAACTGAATATGGTGAATATTGCCCTTTTTAAGCTCTTTATTTTGGGATATTAGCTCCTTATCTGCGAGCCTCACCGTCCCTTTTTTTATGACATGTGATGCCACGTCAAGAATGTCCTGCGTTGATCTATAGTTTTCGGTCATCGTGACTATTTCCACATCCTTAAACATTTTTTTGAAATTAATGATGTTTGAAACTTCAGCACCCTGAAAACGGTAAACAGCTTGATCATCATCACCCACCACCATCACGTTCGGGCGACCTTCGTTTACAGGAGCACTTGCAATCATGTTTACGATTGTCATCTGCGCGTTGTTTGTATCTTGAAACTCATCAATCAAAATATATTGAAATTGCTCCTGAAGTTCAGTGAGCAGTCCTTTGTGTTTTTTCAAAGCTTCGATCACGTCTAAAATCATGTCATCGAAATCGTATAGCGCACTGTCGTGCATAGTTTTTCGGTAGGCTTCATAAACATCAGCAAGAGCAAACATTTTGTCTTGGTACAGGGATTCTTTGAGAAGCAAATTCCCTTCTCCATCTGCTTTCAAGTAATTATTTTTCCATTCGGTCAGGGGCTTAGTACTGTCTTCGGTGTGAGCATCGTTAATAGCCCGCTCCAAAGATTGCATTACAACATTTTCAAGAGTATTTTCATCCGTCTTTTTTATTTTAATAGTAAGTGCAATTTCCAAAGTTTTCTTAGAAATCCTGCCTTCACCAAAGATCTGATCCACTACTTTATTTATTTTTTCTATATCGCTTTTGTTTTTTTCAAGTATCACTCTAAATTCTTGCGGGCTTTTTCCATCCTTTTTAAGTGACTGAATCGCCATATTTATTGCAGACAAATAAACATAACTGCCGTCAGGCTTCACACTTCTAAATGGATTGTCTTTTTCTAAACTTTCAACAATAGATTGCAGGATTTCCGACTGTGTAACTGGGTCTACTGCATTAAACGGAATGCCTTTGTAAAAATATTCTGGATAGCGGTTAATAATACTCACACAAAAATTATGAAAAGTATGGATGGAAACACGATATGCTTCATCTCCAATAATCTTTGAAAGTCTGTCTCGCATGTTTAAGGAGGCAGAATCGGTAAAGGTTAAGCATAATATCTGCGATGGCAGGACTTGGGTTTTCTGAAGAATTTCTGCAACTCTTAGGGATAAAATTTCAGTCTTTCCAGATCCGGGACCGGCGATTACAAGAACCGGACCATCGATGGTGGCTACCGCTTTTCTTTGGGCAGTGTTCAAGTTTTTAAGTCTTTCTTCGAAAATATTTGCCATTTGTATGAGTATTATAACTTATGATTTTGTATTTGACTAAACAGTATTTCTAATTTATAGTATGTAAAAGTTCTTTGAGTCTGGCTGCATCTTTTAACACATTTAAGTGTGCTAAAAGATGCAGCTATGAAAGTGGCGGGAGCATCACCAAACCCTAAAGAAAAAAGCAAAGAATGAGCGAAGCGAACAACTCCCTGTCAAACACCCCAAAACCGCAAAAAGTTACAGGAAAGGATGTCATCCAGTCATTGATCGGGCGCGACTTTCTGTCGCGTGTGAATGGAACTTCCCGCAGGGGAAAAATCATCGGAATCGATGACCTCAAGGACGGCGTCCTTATCACGATCGGTCAGTGCTACTATCGCAGCAGCACCGGAAGCGAGAATGGAGATGAGTGGCTCGAAGGCGATTCTTCGTGGAGAGTCAAAATCCCAGCAAACCTACAGGGCGTCAGGCCCTACACCGGCGAACTCCGGTTCGACATCGGCGAGTTCGTCCATTGGGCCATACTGCCCGAAGAACACAGCATCGAACGGCAGGTGGCACAAACGGTGTAAAACCCACCACAATCCCAAAGCCGCCGGGCCCAAATCCGGCGGCTTTTTTCGTATTTGACTTAATAAACAGAAATGTCATCATTGCCTAAACAACAGTAACTTTAACAAGGAGGTATAAATGAAACTCCGTAGAAGAAGTCGATGGAAAAATCAAGACGGCGCCGTTGAATCCGATTGGGCAACCATGCTAGACAGTCCGCTCGTTTCGGGAGGTATTCTCACCATACTACAGAAAACACCGGGAGCTTGGACAAGCACGATTGGGTGCATCATGACACATTCCCTTTCGGAAGATATTGTCGAGTTCGACATGGTATGGCTTGCAACTAGGCGGATAACTGGAAAGCCAGAGGATGCCTTGTGGAGACAGTTTGAACCGAAGCCGATCAGACTTTCGACAAATGGAGCAGTGTTAATGTTCCCCCTAAGTCGATTTACGTTCGAGATTTCGGAGAACACCACCGGCGGACTTTCCTGGCGAGGACAATCAACGCTTGCCAATTGTGTCTTTCCAGCACCACCCGAATGGTCACCGTGTCACTAAGAAAACCGCCCCGGCGCTTTTCTTGGTTGGGGCGGTTTTTTTATCTTTACACAAACAATTTTTACATATATCCTAGATCAGGCCCTGAACAAAACCAAAAAAATAAATACTCTCATGAATACAACAATTCCAAATTCTGCAAAGTGCTGCTCATGCACACGTCTGACTCCGAGAAATCTCCTTACCCTAGCGCCTGAGGCTAAGGGCGGTTCCTTACTCCACCTTTTTTGCCCTGATCACAAAAATCACCGTCACTGTTCGCATGTCGGCAAGTGTCAAGAGCACGTTGCTTCTGCCACCGAACGTCACTGCACATTCTGCAAAGTCAAAATTGAAGCCTGCATGGGCTTTGTCGTCGCAGGTGACTTATTAAAATCCACCACAGAAGCATTGTCCCCATTAGCAGTCCGCGAAGTATGCGGAAAAATGCGGAGTAAAGGCGATTTCTAGGTGCTAAATTAACTCTTGTTAAGTAATTCAGAGATTACTTTGTACCTTCGGTCTTTGCGTAATCCATGATGCTGTGCCA
>JAYSWB010000041.1:0-13287 GCA_043718245.1 bacterium | reverse complement strand
ACAGTTACGTCACTGCCGATATTTTCAACACTGGGTTTTTTTAGGCCGAAATATAATATTAAAAGACTTAATATAAAAAACATAACAGTAACTACAAGTAAAATATTCTTCGCCTTATTATAATCCTTCACAAAACCATTCCTTACCAAAAAATCCACCATCTTTGGCATAACAGGTTGTCCTAAAATCGTCCTCGATCTAAATGAATTGTCCTCATCAAATTGAACACCTGTTGTCATGTTTTTATTATATCACTTATCCTTTAATTTCACCTGTAACTCCCTCTCGGCCAAATGTACCAAATGTTCGTTTCTAATCTCATCAAAATCCGAAAGATTGTACCCATGCTCACTAATAAGCTCTGAAGCATGCTTCGCACCCAAGAAGTGTGGCATGACTACGTATGAAGCTCCTGCTAAATACAATTCTTTTGCGTGCCTAATTTCGTGTGAAAGCGTAATTATAATACCTGTCGGGTTTTGCTTTCTATAATACTGAACCAAGAGAAGGTTGGTTTTAAAGTCTGGAATCGAAGAGACCACAAGTTTGGCATTCTGAAATCCTATTTCCTGCAAAAATTCCACATCCTCTGCGTCACCATATCGGAAAGGTACTTTTTCGGACTGCAATTTCTTTATTGACTGTGGATCAAAATCTACCACTACATAGTGACCTGTAATTTTTTTTGCGGCTTTTACGAAGTCGTAACCAACCCTATCATACCCAAAAATGATAACATCAAATTCGTGATTATCCCCTTTCGAATCATGTCCATGTGTTTTTCTGAACTCTAAAAGCTTGATTGGCTTCCTTAGAAACGTATATAATTGATCTGTATAAATTACCAAATATGTGGAACCTGAAATGGTAATAATACCAACTAGAGTTATCAGAGACGCGACTAACTGGTTTACATGACCAAGAGAAAGTCCCACTGAAATCATGATCAGAGAAAATTCGCTGATTTGCGCAACCGTAAGTCCTGTGGAGAATGCAGTTTTTGGTCGATAACCCATTAAGTTCATTAGAATAAAAACAATTATCGGTTTTGCAATCATTACAAACGCTGAAAGAATTAATGCAGGGAACAAAATTTGGTAGAAGTTCCCCAGGACCATCTGTGCGCCCAAGAGAATAAAGAAAAGGATAATAAAGAAATCGCGAAGAGGCTTCATTCTTGAACCCATTTCATAAGCAAATGGTGAAACTGACAGCGTCACTCCGGCAACGAGAGCTCCAATCTCAATTGAAAATCCTATAGCTTGAAAAAGCGACGCCATCCCAAGTCCCCATGCCAAAGAAAAAACGAATAGCACTTCCTGATTGCCAGCAATGTAATTCGCAAGCTTTGGTAAAATGTATTTGCTAATTAAGTACAAGACGACAATGATAACAGCCCCCTTTGCAATCAAGTTCACGATTTCAACCCAAGCGTCGCTGAAAACAGAGACTTCGGAGTGTACAGACTTTGAACCTAAAATTGAGATCATTAGGAGCGCAACGGTTGCCACAAGGTCTTGAATCAATAGAATTCCAATCGAAATTTTCCCGTAAAGTTTCGTAGTATCTCCCCGATCAGCTAAGAGCTTTAAAATAATAATAGTACTGCTAAACGTGAGAGCGACTGCAACATAAAAAGATACCACCTGATCGTATCCAAGAACTCTCATAATATAAAAGCCCGAAAGCGCCGTGAAAATCACTTGTCCCAAGCCAACAATAAATGATGTCTTCCCCACCTCTTTGACAACATCAGGATTCAACCCGAGCCCCACAATGAAAAGCAAAATTGAGATTCC
This sequence comes from bacterium, assembly GCA_043718245.1. Classification (GTDB taxonomy): domain Bacteria; phylum Patescibacteriota; class Minisyncoccia; order Phycocordibacterales; family CAIZLB01; genus JBAXAB01. The sequence continues at coordinate 11,488 of JAYSWB010000041.1, read as the reverse complement.
AATTTTTGAAAATAGTTCAATGTCGTCCTTTGAATGTAGGATGTTCAAAACATATGGACCAACTAGAACTCCGGTGGCGATATATCCAACAACAAGTGGCTGACGAAAAGCTCGCATAATAAGAGCAATGGCCGTTGCTAAAACAAAAATAATTGAAATCTCAGTAAATAAATTCATAAACTGTATAAAAAGTATACTACACTATTTCCTTATTTTCCTCCTTCATATACATAAACGAAAGTGCAAAGGACGCAATCATAAGGCCAATATCCCTAATTCCAGTAGCAGTAAAACCGACATCAAAAGCAATAAAAATAAGATGTAGTGCCAATAGAAAAGAAGTAGTCCTGACAAAGAATCCCATAGCGAGGATGCTTGCAAGAAGAACTTCAAATAATCCATTTCCCATAACTATCATCGCGGGAGGAATATTTAAAATATCCACCGCCCATTCTGGAACCATTTCAACCCAACGAAGGCTGTCTATTAACTGTGAAAAACCGAACCATAAAAAGACCCCTGCTAACCCCAACCTTAACAAATGTATGCCAAATTTTTGCCTTGATATGTTCATGTTAATTTCCAAATGTACCGATTTTAAAGCCACCTAGTACTCGTGCAATCTTCGCACTACCTCCATGTTGTCCATTGTATTTATCTGACCCATCGATACCACAAAGAGATAATATTCTTTTTTCACCTCCAGGGTGATTTGGTATCCAGCTTGTAAGGTCGTAAACACTACCATTTATCGCGGACCAGCAACTTGATTCTGAATTATGAATAGTGACTTGAGCTAGGGTTATACTGGTTGGGGCAGGCGGTGGAGTTGTTGGCTGTACAGGAGTTACAGTTACATCTTGATTGGTTGTGGTAGCAACAGGTTCTATAATAGGCGCAACTACAAATGGCTTTTTTGTAAAGTAGACTAAAGACCCAATACAAACTACCAGCACCAACCCAACAACGATTGTGATTATTTTTGAGTTCATAAAATAATTATAGCAATTTTTCCAAATGATTAAAAACTGCCTTTCCCTCTAGATGCTTCTCTGCTTCCAAGATAATCTTCTCCATAATTCCAACAGATTCAACCGGGTAATTTCCACTTGCAGTTTCCTCTGACAACATGACACAATCTGCTCCCTCTAAAATTGCCTCTGCCACATCTGTTACTTCGGCTCGTGTTGGTTCTTGATTTTTTGTCATAGAAAGCATCATCTGAGTGGCAACAATCACTGGTTTGCCAGCTCTTTTACATTTAGAAATGATGTCCGACTGAACAAATGGGATTTTTTCAATTGGAATATTATTACCTAAATCTCCCCTTGCAACCATAACCGCATCAGCTGAATTGATTATTTCATCCAAATTTTCAAGCGCAACAGCCCTCTCTATTTTGGCAATTACTTTTTGCTTTCCACCATTTTCCTTTATAATTTCCTGGCACTTTACAATGTCTTTTGCCGATGCAACAAACGAGACTGCTATGTAATCAACGCCATGCTCTACTCCAAACTTTATTAAGTTAACATCATGTTCGGTTATTGCACTTATTGAACCATGATCATAAGTGTGTCCACTTGCACCTTGAATTCTGGGTCCTGGTAAATCCTGAATAATTAGTAACGAAATCCCTCTTTCCTTTTCAATTTTACGAACACTTAAAATATGTTCTGCGTGATTGTCTAGAGTGTTCCATGAAAAATTTAATCTAATAACCCCTAATTGCTTTTCGCACATTTTATTTATAATTTCTGTCGAAAAAGAGCTGGGTCCTAACGTTGCAATAATTTGAGCTTTTGATTTTGGCATTTATTTAAGCATTAACACTAGCTTGTGTCTTTTTTATATCTTTTGAAACCATGTGACCTTCATCGTCTAGATCATATATTACAACAGACCCAAATAACATCTCGATGTGCTTTACCTCATCATCTGTAATCTTTTCAATATACTTCATTAGGGCGCGAATTGCATTTCCATGCGAAGCCATCAATACATTTTTCCCTTCTCGCAAGTGCGGTAAAATCTTATTTATATAAAAAGGCACAGCCCTTTCGTATACCATTTTTAAAGTCTCGCCATTTGGAACTGGGCAATCCCAATCACGCCTGACCGCATTCCACCCATCTTCCCCTAAAATCTTTTCCATATCCCATTTATTTTTTGCTGTATAGTCTCCGTAGTCACGCTCATTAAGTGATACTGAGTGTTCTGCTGGTACATGAAATTGACCCATTGCTTCTAACATAGAAGACAAAGTCTCGATAGAACGTACCTGCATAGAAGCAAAGGCATAGTCGATTTTTATATCTTTTATCAAAAGGCCCATCTCCTCAGATTTAGCGAAACCATAATCGGTCAAGTGCCTGTCTCGTGACCCAGTCCAAAGACCCTTGTGATTCCAATCAGATTCGTGGTGCCTAACTACTATGAATTTTCCCATTTTAATTTCTGACATATTAGATTTTTAAAGCATTTCTTGGTATGCGTCCTTCCATGCAGTCTATGACATTACCTGCCACTATTGTCGACATTTCATTTCTAGCGCTTTCTCTAGCTGAAGCAATATGTGGCGTCAAAACAACATTTTCAAACTTTACCAAACCCTTTGCTAATTTTGGTTCAAACTCAAAGACATCAAGACCTGCCCCTCTTATTGTTTTATTTTTCAGTGCCCTGACAAGTGCATCTTCATCGACGACAGGGCCTCGAGAAGTATTTATCAGGAAACTTTCTGGTTTCATCATTTTCAAACGCTCTTCATTTATCAAATGTTTAGTCGAGGAAAGCAATGGAACATTCAGACTAACAAAATCTGCTTGTTTTAGAACATCCTCTATAGTTGGAAGATATATAGCTCCAGTACTTTTTTCCAGTTCCAAATTTCTTATGACGTCGTGATAAAACACCTTCATTTTAAGTCCATCACTAGAAAAGCGGGCTACATGCTCACCAATTCTTCCGGCCCCGATGAGGCCCAATATCTTACCTCTCACATCGGTACCTATAAAGTGCATTGGTGACCACCCTTTATATTTCCCCTTTCTTACATACCGATCGCTCTCTGCCATTCTGGTTGAAAGATTTAAAATCATTGCAATCACATGTTCCGCTACACACCCTGCGTAATTACCAGGCGTGTTTGTAATATACACACCCCTCTTGTTAGCTTCGGCTACATCAATATTATCAAAACCTATAGCATAGTTTGAAAATATCTTAACAGAAGGACTAGCTTCAAATACAAATTTATCGATCTTGTCAGTAAGCATTGTAATTACAGCATCGTATGGTTTTTTTCTTAAATACTTTATTATTTCCTTTTGTGAAGGAACCTTATCTTTTGGATAGATATCAAGTTCATAACCTTTCTCTTTCAGCATGTTTATGGCAATATCTGGGATTTTTCTGGTTATAAAGACTTTTTTATTCATATCTAGATAATATCATAACTACCTGGGCCTAATCACCTTTTTATAAATTCAAATAAGTAATATTTAATTGTAAAATAGTTGCAAACGATACCCAAGCAAGATAAGGAATATTTACATAAACAACCCATCGTAAGTCTGGAGCTGCATACCACAAAGCAATAAGTGCCCAGATCAAAGTACCAAGGACAAGTACTATATCGATAGACGCGAGCAGGTTATTTTTCAAGCCAAATTGAATTGGTGTAAAGATAAAGTTGAAAATTAGGTTAAGAATAAAAGGAAGTGCGACAATCAGTGCAAGCTTGCCATTAAATGCTCTATAAAACACCGTAATAAAAGAAACAGCGATGATGGCATATAGCACCGTCCACACGGGACCAAATAGCCACGACGGCGGCGCCCAGGTTGGCTTTATAAGTTGTGAGTACCAGTTGTATGTGTTCATATGTTTATTATAGCATTTCGACGGCTCAATATGATTTATTCATACAGCTCAGAGTGTGTGCCTAGCGCAACAAATCTAACGAGATTTTTATCTACTTCTTTGTATATTGCTCTGAGGTTAGGTGTGATATTAATACTTTTATAGCCTGTCCATTCTCCTTTTAGGGAATGGTTATTGAGGGTGGGATCCATGAAATTATTTATAAAGACATTCAATTTTTCACCAATCTTATCTATAATTTTTTCTGGCGTTTTTTTAAGTTGTTTTTGAAATTTATTTGATAAAATATAACGCATTTTTTACAGTTTTTTTAAATATTCAATGAGTTCATCGCCAATGAAGGGTCCCGCTCCAATTTCCCCCCTCGCATACTCCTCCTCCGATTCTCTCAAAATCTTTTCAAGATACGGCGTCGGTTTTAATCGTGGACCAGAAATAACAATTTCCTTTTCACGTACAAATTGCTTTAAAAAAGCATTGATAGCGGTGGTCAAAGGAATACCCAGCTCTTCTGCTGTGTCTTGTGCCGCCTTTTTCAAATTTTTATCGATTTTTACGTTCAAAATAGTTTTTGTATTTTTCATATACCAAAGTATATATAATGGTATATATTTGGTCAATCAGTAAAATACCCTACTATATTAGTAGGGTAATATGAGTTTTGGATAAAGAAAAGCTGAAGATTTCTTAATGTTTGCGCGGTCGATGGGACTCGAACCCACGACCTCTCCCGTGACAGGGGAGCGTTCTAACCAGCTGAACTACGACCGCGTGTGGTTATTATACATAAAAGTAGGCGTTTTCAAAGCAAAAGGAAAGGCCAGCCCGCGGTGTGCGCGAGCTGGCCTTGAATCCCCATGAAGTGCCTTATCCCTTCCCGCCGTAATACTGATCGGGCAGCACTTTCTGCTTGAAGATCTCCCCGGGGTAAATCGGGATGATCTCGTACGTGCCCGGGTAGAGGGTGAAGGTCGCGGTACCATTGCTGGTGGCGATGACTTCAGACTCACCAGTGATCACCCCGCCTTGCGACTGTATAATCACGAACTTCGTAGGACGAAGCACCGGGGCGCCGTAGATATCCGAAGACGATGCGCTCGCGATAACTGTCATGTTGTGTGCGAAGTCCAGCCGGGCGTGGAGAAGCGAAACACCGCTCGTTCCCTGACTGTTGTAAACCGCATTCATCGTGATCACCGGACTCGGCGTATTGTTGAGGGAGTCGTCGTAAAACGACATGTTTTCGATACTGACGTTGGTGAGGCCGCTCACATTCGAGGGTACGATCAACTTCCCTTTTTCCTTGACCGAGTAGGCAACCTGGATGTAGTTTCCGTCCGTCGAGATGTAGGAAACCATCAACTCCGTCCCCCATCCGGCAAGTGCTGATTGGAAGTACAAAGCATCACCCTGAGTTTCGACGTTGCGCCAGTCCGTGATATTGCTGTTCGCATCGCGAAGGAGCAACGACGCCCACTGCGCACCTTTAAACGGAATACGGATGTAGTCCGAGAGATGCATGGTGACCGGTTCACTCGGGAGTTTCCACGTCGCGCCGACTTTTTGAAGCTGGCCCGAGCTGTTACCCCAGAAGAGATTGCCCCACTGGTTGTCGTTGATGGTCACGTAGGTGGAGATCCGATCGCCGGTGTTGGCGACATCGAAGGATGTTGACGTGCTCGAGAGCTTCGCGAGAAGTTTCCCGAGATCAGCTTCGTCCTTGTAGACATAGCCGCTGTTCGAATTGCTGTAGAGCATGGTGGCCGAGCTATGGCTTAGGCTACCGTGCGCTGTCTGCATCACCGCGAATGCGGTGAGCATTTCTTTGGAACTGATCGGCAGTGACGCCGGAATCGTCTGCGCAAAGGCAGACGGAGCGAAGATTGCAACGAGGGTGAAGATGAACAGGATGGATTTTTTCATTTGGTTTTTCTGTTTTGCTGGATGGTTGGTTTTTTCAGTTTGATCCGAGGACGATATCAGTCGTCCCGGTAACGTGGTGGAGCACTTGCTTCGGAGACGCCGCTGTCTCTTCGACTTTGGATGTCTCCTCAACAATTGCATTGGGTGTGGGTTGCAGGAGAAATGCACCAATCGCGACCACTAGGGTAACGATGGCGAAAATGCCTGCAATTTTGGTTTTTTTCATGGGTATTTTTTTTTAAACGATCTGCTTTTACCTCACCACAATGGTGAAACAAAAAACGAGGCATCAGCCTCATTAATAATATTTATAGCACACTATATATCCCTCTGTCAAGCTTAAAAACCCCTACAAATAAGGCTTAAATATCGCTTTTATCTCCTCAAAACACCTCCCCAAATCGTCATTCATGACCCTGTATCTAAACTTATCCTTATTCAACATCTCATTTCTCATAGTCTCAAGTCTAGTATTGATTTCTTCATCTATACATTCCCCTCTTTTTTTCATTCTTCGCACCACTTCTTCTTCGCTCGGTGGCAGTATAAAAACATCTACAATTTGATTATACAAATTCTTATCAAGTTTTTCCCTGATATGTTCAACTCCTTGAATATCCAATACCAAAAGCGGATGCTTTCCAGAACTTAATAATCTTTCAAGTTCATGTTTAGGTAATCCATATTTTCTTCCGTGAACATTTGCCCACTCGAGAAAAAATCCTTCTTCAATTTTCTTTTCAAATTCTCCGTTGGGGTAAAAATAATAGCACTCTCCCTGAATTTCACCTTCACGTGGAGCGCGAGATGTAGCAGTAATCGCCCTAGCTAACTTGTCTCCCTTTTCCTTCATCAACATTTCAACCAATGTAGTCTTCCCTGTCGCGGACGGTGCAGCTATTACGAAAATATTAGGTTTTGCCATGTATCAATATAGCACAAAATTTTGGTGTCGAGGGTGGGAATCGAACCCACGACCGCAGCTTTATGAGTGCTGTGCTCTACCGACTGAGCTACCTCGACATGGTGACAATATAATATAAAAAGTGTGCATTTACAAATTAAAAAGTAAATTCCAAAAGTGTCTTCTGGGGTCACCCATTGTCAAAAAACTAAGAATTTATTTGCATTTATTGACAACTTTTTGACAATGGGCGACATGAAACAGGGCGGAAAAAATTTAAAAATTATTAAAACAACTTTTTGACCCTCTCAACGTCTTCTGGAGAATTAATTATTTCCCACTTATTAAGTTTGTGAAGATACAAAGGAATAGTGGAATCCTTAGTAAACTTCATAAGCGTATGCGGCAAACCGAACTCCTTACCATTTTTTATCGCTACCATTTCCTGATTGAATATATCTTTTTTGAGTTTATACATCCCACTGTCACGATTTACTAATTTATCAGGATTAAAGTTTTCATCAATTGTTACAGCTTGGGTTAAATAATTGTTTTCTTCTTCTAAACTAAGCTCACCTGCTTTTGGAGGATTAAGAACAACACCAGTCCCCCATTCAAGATTAGACATAAATTCGATATCTTTTATTGAATATAAATCATCACCCATCATTGAAATAAAATCCTCGCCGATCTGATTCTTGACCTGCCACAATGCGTGTGCTGTTCCTAATGTCTCCTTTTGCTCTACAAAAATAATTGGTTTATCAAAATTCAAAGATTGAACATGTTCAATAATCTTGTCTTTCATGTGGCTGACCACTATAAAAACCTGCTCCACATTCGATGGAAGAGCGTCCAATTTGTGCTGCAACAAAGTCTTATCCCCTATTTTAATAAGTGGCTTAGGAACATCCTTAACCAAATCACCCATGCGAGTACCTTTTCCACCACAAAGAATCACCACATCAATTTTTCTTAATTCCATAGTCAGAGTATTTTACTGGATAATCATAAAAACACAAAAGGCACTTTGCGACGGGGTTGCGTTTATCTCCCCAAAGCAAAGTGCCTTTTGTGTTTTTTCTTGTTGCGGGGCCCGGATTTGCACCGGGGTCTAGAGGTTATGAGCCTCTCGAGATGCTACTTCTCTACCCCGCTATATATAGCAATTTAAATTATACATAATAAACCTAAAAAATCAACTCTAGATAAAATAGAACTCGTCGAAAACTTTCTTAAATCGGGCAATTGTTTTGCGGGCCTCATCATATGTAAGTTCGTAACTCGCACCTTCGTGAGCCAGAATGTTTCGTATTTTGTGAGCCCTCCATGCATCATCAAGGGTGTTGAAACTTGCAGGATCAACTGATTTTAATTTATCTGCAATTGTATCTCCTTCAAATCCAATTTGTTCCAACATGTCGTATAAAAGTATGTCAGCCTCAAGAATTGCCAACCGCCAGTCGGATGGATTATGTGACTGCATGTATTTTTCGATTCCTTTCCATTGATCAGTACCTGCACTTGCAACTGTTGCAAGACCCGATGCGTTTGAAGATGCAGGGTTTTGCCCCTTAAAAATACCTCCAGCAAAATGGGCATTGCCCTGCGAGACCAGCTGCTGATCCTTGTATTTGAGATCACCAATTATTTCCTTTCTTCTAAACCTTGCGTAGTAAGCACCCATAATCAACATTATGCTTGCAAAAATAGATAAGAATGTAAGGGTGTTGATCGACTGAACAAGGATATGCGAAAACCATGTGGTAAATCCTTGCCACTTGTTTGTAAAATATGAATCATCTCCATCTGCACCTAAAAAACCTCTTAAAACAGCGTAGACCAAACTGAGGAATGCTGTAATAACAAGGAGCCAGAAAATTGCAGATTCTGGGTCACCGAAAATTGGACCCGCAGGTGCGGGCGCTTTGTCTGGCTTTTTAAAGTCCTTTTTAGGTTCTGCCATGTGATTTTGCGAAATCATGCCGCGTTAATGGCATTTGAAACGCGGCTTTTATTATACTATATCTTCGAATTTTTTTCCGATAGCAAATAACACATCTTCCCTACAATGTGGTGCCATAAACTGAAGGCCTAGTGGTAAGTTGTCAACTTTTCCTGAAGGTACTGAAATCGCTGGAATTCCAACAAGGTTTGCTGTGACGGTGAAAATGTCTTCAAGGTACATTTTAATTGGATCGTCTGTGTTTTGACCGATTTTAAACGCAGGAGATGGTGCAGTTGGTGTGAGGATGACATCTACTTTTTCAAAAGCCTTTTTGAAGTCTTCTCGAAGAAGATCTCGGACAGAATTTGCCTTGTTATAATATGCATCGTGATATCCAGATGATAAAACATAAGTACCAAGCATGATTCGACGACGAACTTCCTTACCTAGAAGCTCTCCTCTTGTATTTAGATAATCTTCAAGTAAATTCGCACCTTCTATTTTTGAACCGAATTTTACTCCGTCAAAACGGGCCATGTTTGATGACACTTCGGCTGGCATGACTACGTAATAAACAGCTAGTGAATATTTGAGAAGTGGGAGTGAGACATCAACAATTTCATATCCTGCTTTTTTAAACTTTTCAATTGAACTATTAAAATTTTTAATCACCTCTCCATCAATTCCCCCAATATTAAATAATTCTGGAATAATACCAATTTTTATTTTTGATCGATCGGTTTTATCTTTTTCATACTCTGCGTTTGAAAGTGCATTTGAATCGTGCACACTGCCAGTTTTTTCTTCGCCCTTGATAACATTAAAAACAATTTCAGCATCGCGAACCGAATTTGTGAGGGGGCCAATTACATCAAGTGATGAACCCATGGCCATCAGTCCATGTCGAGAAACCGCACCGTATGTAGGCTTTAGTCCGACCACGCCACAATATGAGGCCGGTTGTCGGATAGAGCCCCCCGTGTCAGATCCCAGAGCAATTAGGGCCCCGTCCATTACAACTGCTGCAGCAGAACCTCCTGATGAACCTCCAGCGACTCGTGTTAAATCTAATGGATTTTTAGTTACTCCATAAGCAGAGTTTTCAGTCGAACCACCCATGGCAAATTCATCCATGTTGGTGCGACCAATGAAAATTGCGCCCGCATCTCGCATTTTGATAATAACAGCAGCATTGTGGGGTGCTACATATTTTTCGAGAATTTTTGATGAAGCAGATGAAATTTTTCCAGCGATGACTATGTTGTCTTTAACGGCACATGGAATTCCGAGGAGTGGTTTTTGTTTTAGGAGGGCGACTTTGTCATTTGAAGAAGATCTTTCCTTATCAGCAACCTTTGCCCATTCAATTGCGTCAATAAAAACTTCGAGGTACGCATTTATTTCACTTTTAGATTTTATGTTTTCAATATAATATTGAACCAACTTTTCAGAAGTCAATTCTCCACTATTCATCATCTCCTGTGCTTTTTCTATCGTAAGGTTTTGCATTAGTTTAAGATTTTTTTAACTTTTACGAATCCGTCTTGTGAGTTAGGAGCACTTGCTACAACGTCCGCTGGATTTTCAAGAACTTCACGATTAGCCACATCTTTTCGCATGACATTTCGGTGAGGATAACTTTCCCTTTGTGTAGAGTGTTGAGTGTCTGCTACTACCTCCTTGATTTGGTTAACGTAATTCAAAATAGAGCCAATTTCTTTGGCAAAAGAAGCTTTTTCAGCGTCGCTTATCTTGATGCGAGAGAGGCTAGCTAGTTTTTCGATTTCGGCAGGAGTTATTTCCATGATTTTTCTATGATAACTGATATACTTTTAATATGCAAAAGATAAAGCTTGGGGCACTACTTATAGGGGTTACTGACCTAAACAAAGCTAAGGTTTTCTATGAAAAAGTCTTTGGAATTCAAACAGTAGAATTTCGACCTCCTTTTATGCAGGGAAAGCTTGGGGATATTGAATTTAACATAGAGGAGGATGCACCTGGGAGAAGTGATGGTTGGGCGGCTAAAAACATTGGGACGAGGAAGTCCTTTTCTATTCAGGTAGAGGATATTTTTGAGTTTGTAAAAAACGCAGAAGAAAATGGAGCGAAAATTATTGAAAAACCGAAGAAACAGACGTGGGGTTGGCATGATGCAGTGATTGCGGATTTGGATGGGAATGAGGTGGTTGTGGAGCAGGAGGGTTAGGTGAGACTAAAGAGAATTAAACTCCTCAACCGTCAACCCAGCCTGCCTAACAACAATATTATAAAGCGTTCCGATTGGTATGTCTTTCGATCCATGATATGGAACCGTTACGGTTTTCATTCCATCGTTGCTCTTTAAATATACATGACTCCCTCTTTGATGAGTTTCAAAAAAGCCAATTCTTTTTAGCTTCCTAATTACCTTAAGAGCTGGAAGTCTTGCGAGTTTGGGCATGTAAAACTAATTAGTTTTAGGCACGAATATCTTGAGATAGGTTCCTTCCGTGTGAAAAGATGGCTTTGGAATCTCTTTGTGTTCCTTCAACATAAGTTCCATATACCCCAAAGCCGCTTCTCTGATATTGGCCTCTGCTTCAGGGAAAGAATCACCAAATGATGAGACATAGTTAAGCTCTGGAATAGTCGCAGTGACTTGTCCAGCTTCCTTATCCAGTTCGTACTCGACCTTATATTCAAAAGTTTGTGACATATAGTGGAACTTTATCATATTTTTGAAAGTTTACTATATCGATATGAAATTTAGATAAAGAAAAGCTGAAGATTACTGAGTTCAACAAGTAAGTGCACCACTCTGTTAACCTAGAGTGATATGAATTACA
>JAYSWB010000005.1:0-2668 GCA_043718245.1 bacterium | reverse complement strand
CAGCCCTCTCCCACAAGGGGAGAGGGGGCAAGAGACTTCGCTTTGCGCTCTGGCTCCCCTTCTCCCGCCGACCTGCCAGACAAGTGCCCGAATGCATTCGGGCAAAACTGTCGCAGGTTGGGAGAAGGGGTTGGGGGATGAGGGTCTTTCAATGCTATCCCTAGAGTCTTTGTCCCGCTTTAAGTTGCTGCCCGGACTGCGAACAATAATTGACGGCTTCCACCAGCAGATATATCAAAACAGTCATAGCACAACATCGTTGGGTCTGTGCGTCAAAACCTTGTTTCGAGACGGGCGATAAAATCCATTCGTTCATGCAAAAACGCAATAATAATCACCTCTACTTCATCAAAAAGATAAACAATGTAATGGTGTTCACAGCGGTAGAACCGAACGTCCCGATCGGCTAATTGAAGAACTCGCCATATGGTTGGATTCTCAGCGATCTTTGCGCATCCGGCTTTCAGTGCAGCAGTGTAATAATCTGCCTGTGAGTCGCCGTAATTAGTAGCCGTGTAAGTCCATATTTTTTTAAAATCTGCTGCGGCCTGTTTGGTAATTCTGTAATTGCTCACTGTGCTGCTCTTTCTGCGCTAGCTTCAAAAATGATTTCATCAAAATTTTTGCTGCTGAACTCACCGCGCTGCGCTTCTTCGATCCGAGGTGCAAGAAATCCTTCAAGTTGCTGTATGGCTTCTTCTTCGGTTAGTCCTTCTCTAGAGCCTGGAGGTAGCGATCGTTCAAGGATGTAGTCTTTGATCGTCTGTCCTCGCAGAGCAGCAAAGGCTTTCAATCGTTGATGTTCCTCTGAGGTGACTTCAATAGATATACGGCTCATATTTTTTACTACAAATGTTCTTAGCCAATTATATACAACTTTTGTCAATATGAACATTACGTATAAATGTTCATATTGACAAGAATTTCAGTTGCGTCGATCATGAAAGCTATGGGTTATTGTTTGGTGCCACAAAAGCTACCTCGATCGGCTCTGATGTAATTGAATCGATCGATACCAGTACTGCTTCTGGGCGGTTCTTTTTTCATGTGATGGCTAGTTTGGCGGAGATGAAGCGGAGTTGATGGTGGAGAGGACTTGGGCTGGTTTGGAGGTGGCGAGGTCGTTGGGGCGGGTTGGTGGGCGGAAGCGGAAGATGACTGATAGTAAGTTGGAGTCGGCGAGGAGGCTTTTGGCTGGTGGGGTTCCGGTTAAGGATGTGGCGAAGAATCTTGGGGTGTCGATGCCGACGCTGTATCGGTGGTGGCTTCCGGCTTCCTCTTGACGTGAGGGGATTGCATATAGCTCATGATGGTGCTAGCTTCCTGTCAACTGGGCATAATGGTGTTATGCTTGGCTTAGAGCTATTTTACTTGTTAATAAAAAGTTTTTCTGACAGTGGAATTTTCTTATGGCAGTTCTAGATATAAGTAAATCAACCGAAAACTCTTTCGATAGCGTTTCAAATTTACTGCAAAAAGAATACGCTAGCATTATTGAGGTGCTGGAAAAGGCATACTCCAATAACTGTGGAGAAGCTAGCTTAGCTGAAAAAACATTAGAGATTAAGATTATTGCGGATAGAGCGCAAGAATTCGCTGAAAAACATCAGTTTTTCAGACTGTATAATGCTGTTGGCCATGCTTTTGAAAAGATAGAAACTTTAAAAAACTTTCAGAAAGACAATGATTTTAATTTACCTGTAAATATTACTGTTTCTCTAGTAAGCTCTATTAAAGTTCATGTAGAAAGTATAAGGAGTCTTTTTGCTAGCTGTCAAAATATTATAGATATTAAGAGATATGGAGATAGCAGCAGTAAGAAAGATTTGGCAAGGTGGGCTGAAGCTCTTGAGATATTAGGAGATTCTCTTGAAGATAATATTGAATTTTTTAATATAGAAAATTTAGAAGAAATTCAATTTTTGATGTCTGATTTGGTTCAACTATCTCGAAAGAAGCAATCTAATTTTCAAACACGTACAAACGTGAAAGATTCTTACCGAATTAGGATTCGCAATGCGGCTGGGTTTATCTTCAAATTGATAGACTCTGTTATAGAAGAATCAGAGGATGAAGAGCGCGAAATATTAGCAGTAATTAGCAATGCTAACCATCCTGCTTTTTTTGAAGTTTGATTTTGTTGAGCAGGAATTATAATGCCAACAAAATCGGATGACTTTTACAAAAAGGGTGACATTGTTGACGCTCCATTTCCTTATCAGATTCCTCAAGATGATTCTGAAGACGAAAAGTATAGACCAGTTCTTATTCTTGCTCCTGCACAAGTTAAGGGAGGTTTTATTTGTTCTTATATCACCAGCAAATCTCATAGGATAGGAGTAATTCCAATTTTTGCTAGGGACTTTAAAGAGGGAACTCTAAGTTATGATCCATCTTATATTCAACCATCTACAGTCTATACTGTAGATGCGGATTTAATCAGGCGAAAATATGGAACTTTGAAAGATGATAAGGTTGATGAAGTAATTAAGGCTTTAGTAGACGTACTTCAAAAGCCTCCTGAAACTCCCCCAACGGCTAAAGCCTGGGAGCGACCTAAGAAAAATTTTTAACCTTGCAGGCGGGAAGTCCCGCTCTCTACCGTAAGGTGAGAGTCGGGATGAAAGGCAGGCGAGTTGACGATTGCTTGCCCAATGATACCAACAAG
>JAYSWB010000040.1:0-4158 GCA_043718245.1 bacterium | reverse complement strand
CTTCGGGAACCCGCGCCGCTTTTCATTTTGTATTTTTTAACTTTTCTTCAGTTTTATTTGTCTCCAATAACTTAAGATTGTATCTACAATTTTTTCATGATATTAAAAATAAATAACTACGCCTTCATCGATAGTCAAAACTTAAACCTTGGTATACAAAAGCAAGGTTGGAAATTAGACTATAAAAAATTCCGGCTATATCTCTGTGAAAAATATAGGGTTGAAAAGGCCTATATGTTCATAGGTTTTGTCGCCCTTAATCAGAAACTTTACGATAATCTTCAAGAAGCTGGATTTGTATTGAAATTCAAACCTACCATTCCAGACGCAGATGGAAAAATAAAAGGAAATGTAGATGCTGATTTGGTCCTTCAAGCCATGATCGATATTGCAGAATATGAACAAGCTATTATTGTCTCGAGCGATGGTGACTTCTATTCACTGGTCACTTATTTAGGAGAGAATAGCAAGCTCAGAGCCGTCATCAGCTCAGACGAGAAGAATTGTTCCTCACTTTTGAAACAGTCTGCAAAAGACAAGTTACAGTATATGTATGATTTGAGGAATAAACTCGAATATAAATAAGAAAAGCACCACATAAGGACAAAACCTTATGCAGTGCTTTTCACTAGAGATACGTGCATATAGTAATTGACCTTGTTTAAAAAGTCAAAGAAAAATTGTGGTATAGTGTTTCCATGAACCACCCAAAACACGAACGGACCCTCGTAATCATCAAACCCGACGGAATCCAACGAAACTTAATCGGAGAAATAATCCAAAGATACGAAAGGGTAGGGCTTAAACTTGTAGCAGCTAAAATGCTTACCACTACCGAAGAAATGGTAGAAAAGCACTACACTCTCGACCCAGAATGGAGAAAAATTACCGGAGAGAAAACAATCAAAGGTTATACTGACAAGGGGCTTACACCTCCAACCAATGATCCATTTGAAGTAACAAGTAAACTTCTTAAAAATTTAAGAACATACATGACCGCCGGCCCTATCCTCATTATGGTCTGGCAAGGAGCTCATGCTGTCTCAATCACACGAAAAATTACAGGAAGTACAGAGCCTTTGAAATCAGAAATGGGAACAATTCGCGGAGATTATGTCCATGATTCGTATCAATTATCAGATGGAGACAGTCGCACAATACGAAACCTCGTCCACGCCTCTGGTTCGGTCAAAGAAGCCGAAGATGAAATCAAACACTGGTTTTCTGAAAACGAAATCATCGATTATACGTTGCTACGTGAGGGTGTTTTGTACTAGTGCTGTAAAATGGCTTACTTCAGGCTCAATAAGAAAATAAATTTAGCCTTTTGGTAAGATTACAAAATAAAAAAAGAGAATATAATTATTCCAGGGTCACTTGGTAAATTGAACTTATATTTTTTTAAACAAGGGGTCCGGTGTTGGCGCGAGCTTTGGCTTACGCCACGGGACTACCAACCTAGATATTCTAGGTCAATTTAGCTAAGTGATCCAAATTAAAACACCTCGACGTCCATCGAGGTGTTTTAATTTGGTATAATACAGTCGCACTTCAATCGCCAGCGTGCGATACGAATCAGCAGATTCGTGACTTGGTCATAAATTTTAAAAAATCAAATGCAAAAAAACCTTAAATCCCAACTCTACATAGTCCTGTTTTTACTGATCATTCTTTTTATTTTCAATAATATTGCTGCAGACCTTTCACTATACTGGATATACAGATGGTTTGACTTACCAATGCATTTTATTGGAGGGGCGCTCATAAGTTGGGTTGCATATATAGTTTTTGCTATATATAAGAATGATTACAATATCCCTTGGATTTATGCTTTGATTTTTTCTTTCGGGTTGGGATTTATCTGGGAAGTAATGGAGTTCTATTTTAAAGTGGCCCAATTGGTCCCTGATTATTATCTGGACTCTGCGAAGGATATATTGGTGGATATGGTAGGGGGGTTGGTGGTTTATGCGGTGTGGGATAAAATGACTAATAAAAAAATATAATGAGCAAACTTTCAATATCGTTCTGCGGAGGAGTAGGATCTGTTACGGGAGCAAATTTTATTTTATCAGGGCCAGATACTTCTAATACAATAAGAAAGATTGCCTTTGATTGCGGGATAGAGCAAGGAACACAAGAATCTCATGATTTTAATCATGGCAAGTTTACTTATGACCCTGCGACAATTGAAGTTTTATTCATCACTCACGCACATATGGACCACATTGGCCGAATTCCAAAGTTGGTACGAGATGGTTTTAATGGTGTGATTTACTCGACTCCCGAAACTTATGAATTGGCGGTATATATGTTGGCAGATGCTTTGAAGTTGTCTTTACATGAAGCTGAGAGAAAAAAGGAGGCTCCTATGTATGAAGAGCAGGATGTTAAAAAGGCACTTTCTATGTGGAAGACTTTGGAATATCACAAAGATATGCAGGTTTTCCCTGGGTTTTCAATGTACGGTAAGGATGCAGGGCATGTTCTGGGTTCGACTATGTGGGAAGTAACCTACACTGGTCCTGCCGTAGAGGGAAAGCGGAAAATTGTGTTCACAGGAGATTTGGGTAATACCCCGAGTCCGCTCTTACGTGACACCGAAGTGATTGATGATGCAGATTACATCGTAATGGAGAGCGTATACGGGGATAAAAATCATGAAGGGCGCGAGGAGCGTGTGGAAAAGTTGAAGCAAGTAATATTGGATGTAGAGAGAACAAAGGGAACTTTGCTTATACCAGCATTTTCATTAGAAAAAACGCAAGAACTTTTATTTATTTTTAATGATTTTTTTGAAAAGCAGAATACCCCAACTATTACTGTGTATATGGATTCACCTCTTGCAGTTAATTTGACTCATGTGTATCAAAAAATGAGCAAAGATTTTAATTCTGAAGCAGCAAAGCTTGCTCTCAAGGACGACATCTTTTCATTTCAAAAGATGAAGATCGTAAATGATGCACAAGAATCGCGAGAGCTGCAGTTCGCGCCCGCCCCGAAAGTAATCGTCGCAGGCTCCGGAATGTCGACGGGCGGGCGAATCCAACATCACGAAATGAATCATTTAGGGGATCCAAATACCACTTTGTTATTATTAGGCTATCAAGCTTTGGGAACTTTAGGACGTCAAATCCAAGAGGGGATGAAAGAAGTGGAAATACTTGGTCAGAAAGTTCAAGTAAAAGCGAAAATCGTCACTATAAATGGCTTTTCATCTCACAAAGACTCGGATCATCTGGTTGAATTTGTTTCGCATTCAGAAAAAACTTTAAAGAAAGTATTCGTGGCAATGGGCGAGACAAAAACTTCAATGTTTTTAGCACAGAGACTTCATGATTACATTGGTGTGAATGCCTACGTCCCAATTTTAGGAGATATAATTGAGTTAGAGTAGATAAGTGTAGTATAATAAAATCGCACTTCAATCGACATCGTGCGATATGATTTTGCAAAATCAAATGTCACACCCGTACCTTCACCATCATTTACGAAATAATGAAAAGCACGCATATTTTGCGCACAAAATCGGAGTTTCTGGCGCCGCATCTGTTGATTTTTTAAATGAATCCGTAAAAGAAACTGCGAGGGCGCTTGGTCGCGAGATTGCTAGAAACCACGCGGTCCTCATAAACGGAGCTACCACTGGATTTCCATACTTTGTGGCCGCCGGCGCCAAGGAAAAGAAGGGGATTTGCCTCGGGATGTCGCCGGCGGAATCAGAAGAAGAGCATGTGAATGTTTACAACTTGCCACTAGACTATATGGATGTAATTACCTATACAGGTTTTGGATATGCAGGCCGAGATCTGCTTTTTACCCGAAGTTGTGACGCGATTGTGCTTGGACCAGGAAGAATTGGAACAATCCACGAATTTACAATTGCCTTCGAGGACAAAAAACCAATTGGAATTTTGCAAAGTGATGATTGGGAGAGTGATGAGCTTTTGAAAACCATTATTGAGAAAAGTCACAGAAAGGGAGAGTCGGGACCAATCTTTTTTGAATCTGATCCAGCGGTTTTAATAGAGAAACTTATTGCCGCGATTGATGATAAACGCAAAAAGCGCTATGTTTACAAAAATGATGATGGTGTAGGGGGTAAGTGTGAGGTGATTTTGTAGAAATCAAAAAAACCACCAATTGGTGGTTTTTTTG
>JAYSWB010000039.1:0-13483 GCA_043718245.1 bacterium | reverse complement strand
TGGTCTTTGATCTTTGACCTTTTGTATTCTGACTTTCTTTAATCTTTTTTTCTTGTATTTTGACTCCTTTGACTCCTTTGATTTCTTTTGTTTTCTTTAAACTTTTTATTGTGGCAAGCTGACCTCCCCAGGCATAATCCCAAAGTCCTTCAAAGGTAAAATTCGCATAAAGGCCCGACCAGTTATCAATTCAAAAGGTAGTGGTCCCCAGATCCTTGAATCAGAGCTAACCGCACGATTATCTCCCATAACAAAGTATTCATGATCATTCAAGCTATAGTTTGCGACTCGGTCACTTTGAAAAGTAATGTACGGCTCTTTCAGGGTGAATCCTTCAGGATGTTCTTTGTTGGTGATTTTTACAATACTACCGCTTACAGAAATAGTTTCACCTGGAAGGCCGATAATTCTTTTTATGTAATGTTTCTTATCATCCATTGGAGGCTTGAGGACTACAACGTCGCCTCGTCTTGGCTTTTCATATCTATAAGTTAGCTCGTCCACGATCAAATAATCACCAGTTTCAAAGTTCGGCTCCATTGAACTGCCGTAAACGAGGAAAGGTTCAGCGACAAAAATGCGAATGAGGATTATTGCTACAAGAAAAATAGTGAAAATCGGACTAGCAAAAAGAAAGTTGAAAGTGCTACTCGCGAAACGTGCAATTCGGGATAAAATACTTCTAGAAGGAGATTTGGGTTCCATTTCTCACATCATATTACAAATGTGCTAGAATATCCAGCATGTATTACATAGTCGGATTAGGAAATCCAGGAGAAGAGTATGCAGACACAAGACACAACGCAGGAAGAATTGCGGTTTCGACTTTTGCGCGTTTAAATGATTTTCCAGAATTCGTTGAAAATAAAAAAGCAGTTGGATTGATTTTGGAAGGATCTTTAAAGAAGGAAAAAGTTATGTGTATTTTACCTGACACTTTTATGAACAAGTCTGGGGCATCTTTGAAGTCGTTTATTACAAGTGCTAAAAAGGCCGAGAGCTTAATCGTGGTTCATGATGATCTCGACTTACCACTTGGAAAAATTAAAATTCTTTTTAATCGCGGAGCGGGTGGACACAAAGGTGTAGAGTCTGTGAGAAAAGTGGTGAAAACAGATGCATTCATCAGAATTAAAGTAGGGGTTTCTCCGGTAGGTGCAAAAGGGAAGGCGCGACGACCTTCATCGGACAAGATCATGGACTTTATCGTTGGAAAGTTTAAAAAGCCAGAATTGGATTTGATTAAGAAGGCTTCGAAGCTGGCCTCTGAGGCAATTGAAACGATTATTTTGGAGAGCAAGGAAAAGGCGATGAGTTTGTTTAATCAGTAATGGAAAAAACCTCCATCGCTGGAGGTTTTTTCCCACCCATTGTCAATTAATTGACAATGGGTGGTTTCGGGCTACCTAAAAATCTTTCCCATTACTTCTTATCCACAAATCCCAATGCCATTTTTTGATCCTTGGCATCGAAGATGTTGATTTTGAACTTGTAGCTTTTACCAAGTTCCAATGATTCTCGTAATTTTGCATCTGAACCGAATTCTGAAACGTGTACCAAACCGGCCACACCTTCTTCGATTGAAGCAAGCGCTCCGTGCTTGTTGAACTTGATAACAACACCTGTAACGATATCGTCTTTCTTGTATTTCTTCTCAGCTTCTTTCCAAGGGTTAGTCTTCAAAGCCTTGATAGAAAGAGAAACCTTACCTTCCTTGATTTCGATAATCTTAGCTTTTACCTTGTCACCAACTTTGTAAAGTGTTCGAGGGTCTTCTACAAGTGCCCAATCCAATTCAGAGATGTGAACAAGTCCTTCCAAACCTTCTTCTAATTTCACGAACACTCCGAAATCAACCGCACCTGTTACTGTTCCTTCAACTTCTTCAGAAACTGCGTACTGGCCAATCATCTTTTCTTTTTCACCAGATTCTGGGCTCTTTTCAGAGAAGATAAGTTTTCCCTCTTTAGGAATTGCAGCTATAACGACTACGGACAATTTCTGTCCAACAAGTTTCTTTAATTCTTCTAAAATTCTGTCCTTGTTTCCGTCTTCAACGCGAGGGTAGTGGTCTGCCTTCAATTGTGAAGCTGGAAGGAAACCCTGAATACCTTGCCAGTTCATTAGCAGTCCTCCCTTGTTTGCCTCTAAAACTGGAACGTCAAATGCAATCTTTGACTTGATAGCAGCTTCTGCTTCGCCCCAAATGAGGGCTTGTTTGGCTTCCTTAAGTGAAAGTTCGATGTAACCTTCATCGTTTTTAAGGTCTACCACCTTGGCAGCAATGCTGTCGCCGATGTTTACCTTTCGTAGGATGTCTCGGGCGGCGATGTATTCGCGTCCGAAAATAATGCCTGTTCCGAATGGTTTAAGGTCAACGAACACTCCTCGCTTGTCGATAGAAACCACTGGTCCTTCTACGATGTCACCAGGAGATGGTGGAGAAATAATATCTGCAAATTTCTTTCCCATGACAGTGTCCTTATGCGCTTCGTGCATAAAGTCTACTGGCTTTTTGGGAGAGTCTGGACGTTCGCTTGTTGGTTTAGAGTCTGAAGCTACATCAGACTTTTTTCTATCTATTGTTTTAATCATTTAAATGTAGGCGAGGTGTTTCTACGAGAAAGTCTGGAGTGGCACCGTAGGGTTACAACCCGCCTGGGTTGATAATTTAAACGTAGGAGGAATATAGCATAAAGAGGGGATTTTTCAAGGGGGTAAGAGAGTAATAGAAAACGCCGCGCACCTCAACAACCCCGAAGGGTCATCTATTGGTGCGCGGCGTGTGTGATTAGAACGTCATGACGGCGATCGTCGGAACTTTTTCGAAGTAGTATCCTTCGACCTCGTTTAGCCCGATGCCCAACTCGACACCGAGGTTATAGAGTTCCGCGTAGTATTTCCGCAGTTTTCCACGACGGTATTCTTGACCTTTGTCCTCATGGTTATTCTTCCACTATGCTGTTCTGCTTACAATTATACCACTAACAACCTACTTGTCAATAGTAGATAAAACCCCCAAATAAGCTATAATATCCCCATGATTGTTACGTATTTAGGAAATGAAACCTTCCGCATCCAAGTCGGCGACCTTGTTTTAGCCTGTAATCCACCTGCAAAATCTTCTGATTTTAAGATGAATAAATTTGGTACAAATGTTGTTTTGCAGTCTATTAAACACCCTGATATGGGCGGTGGAAAAGAATTTTCATATGGTGATAAAGAGCCTTTCGTCATCTCTGGTCCTGGTGAATATGAATCAAATGGTTTGTTTATTAAAGGTGTGGCAGGTGAGTCAAAATATGATTTACCAAAAGGTGTAGAGAAATGTATTAACACAATTTATTCAACCACTGTTGATGGAATAAACCTTTTATATTTGGGAGCACAGTCTGGTCCAATGCCAGCTGGACTTTCTGATATCGTTGATCAGGTGGACATGCTGTTTATTCCAATCGGAGGAAACGGAACTTACGATCCAAAAGAGGCTGCAAAAATTGTTTTGAATCTTGAACCAAAAATTGTGGTACCAATGGGATACACATCTGCAAAAGATGCAAATCTCGCTGCTTTCCTCAAGGAAACCGGTTCAAAAGGTGAAACGGTGGATAAGCTCACTATTAAAAAGAAAGACCTTGAAGGCAAAGATCAGGATGTGGTAGTTCTTGCTCCGCAGGTGTAAAATAAAGCTAATGAAAAAACTTATTCACAACTTAAGACAAAAACCTGCTCATGTGCGACGCACGATTGCTTTCGTAACAAGTATCACTGTCACGTTTCTTGTCGGCCTTATCTTGGTTTCAAATATAAAATCGCTAAGTACTAAAGTCCCAGTTGAAAATACAGAAAATAAAACACCCTCTCCTCTGGCTTTAATGTATGGTGGGATGAAAGATTTTTTCAAGTCTACTGGAAATGAATTAGCCGAGGTCAGTACTATTTTTAAATCTTTACAAACCACTACAACGGACGATGCTTTTTCTCATAGAGACACCATCGCAACAAGTAGTGATGGTGCGATTGGTGTCAGTACCACAAACTATGATACAGATAACAGTAATATAGACACATTAACAGAACAACAATAAACCCCGATGGCAAAAAAATCTGAAAAACCGAATGATGATGCTCCTGTTGTAGTAGAACAACATAATAAAGTCGTAGCGAGGAGTTTGGTGACCGAAATGAAGGATTCATATATTGACTACGCAATGTCCGTGATCACTGACCGAGCGCTCCCCGATGTTCGCGACGGTTTAAAACCAGTGCACCGACGAATTTTGTTTTCAATGCATCAATTAGGGTTGACAGCCTCGGCAAAATTTTCAAAGTCCGCAAAAGTAGTCGGAGAAGTGATGGGAAATTACCACCCGCACGGTGACATGGCGATTTACAACTCGCTCGTGAACTTAGCACAGGATTTTAGTACACGGTATCCACTTATTTGGGGACAGGGAAATTTCGGTAACATTGACGGAGACTCACCAGCGGCGATGAGGTATACAGAATCACGAATGGCAAAGATTTCTGCTGAATTATTGCGTGACATTGAAAAAAATACTGTTGATACAAGACCAAATTATGACGGGACAAAAAAAGAACCAACAGTATTACCAACTGCCGTTCCAAACCTTTTATTGAACGGAACACTTGGTATCGCTGTAGGTATGGCGACAAATATTCCTCCTCACAACTTGCGCGAAGTAGTTGATGCAACTGTACACCTTCTTGATAATCCCGAAGCATCAAACCAAGATTTAACACAATTTATCAAGGGGCCTGACTTTCCAACAGGAGGAATCATGTTCGGGGAAGCGGATATTAAAACAGCATATGCGCACGGGCGAGGAGGTGTTGTGGTTCGAGGAGAAGCAGAAATCGTCGAGGAAAAAGCTGGACTTTCCCGAATTATTATTACTTCAATTCCATTTCGAGTTAATAAATCAGATTTGATTATTGCAGTTGCTGACTTGGTTCGAGATAAAAAAATCGAGGGTATCAAGGATATTCGTGACGAATCAACCAGAGATATTCGCATTGTAATTGATTTGAAAAATGGGGCATATCCAGAGAATGTGCTTAACTTTTTGTATAAACATACACAATTGGAATCAACTTTTCACTTTAACATGGTAGCGCTTGTGAATGGTGTACCGCAGACTCTGTCACTGCATTCTTTTTTGGAGGAATTCATAGGACACCGCAAAGTTGTCATAAGGAGAAGGACAGAATTCGACCTTAAGAAGGCCCAGGACGAAGAGCATATTTTATTAGGTTTGAAAAAAGCTCTCGACCACATTGATGAAATCATTAAATTAATTAAAAAGTCAAAAGACCGCCAGACTGCGCACTTGGGATTAATGAAAGAATTCAAATTCTCTGACCGCCAGTCATTCGCGATTTTGGAAATGAAGCTTCACAAGCTCTCTGCCCTCGATCGAAAGAAAATCGAAGATGATTTGAAGAAAATTCAGGAATTCATCAAAGAATGTGAGGAGATTCTAAAGAGTGCGAAAAAAGTAATTGGAATTATCAAGGACGAACTGGCATTTATCAGAGAAAAATACGGGGATGACAGACGTACAAAGGTAGTTAAACATGGCACCAAAGACTTCTCATTGGAGGACATCATTCCTAATGAAGAGACGGTGCTTGTGTTAACTTCTGGCGGATATATCAAACGAACTGACCCAGAAGAATACCGAAAGCAAAAGCGCGGAGGTGTCGGTGTCATGGACTTGAATACAAAAGAAGAAGATTTTATTACGCACTTCTTGAATACATCGACTCATAATGATTTATTATTCTTTACAGACAAGGGAAAGGCGTATCAAATCAAGGCTTATGACATTCCTGAAGGCAAGCGCGCAACAAGAGGTAAATCAATCAAGAACTTTTTATCAATTGCAGATGAGGAAAAAATTACATCTATTCTTTCAATGCCGAAGGAAATCAAGAAGGGTGGCGAGCTTTCATTGTTCTTGGTGACAAAAGCAGGAACTGGTAAAAAAGTATCCGCAGAAAACTTCCATGACGTACGACGAAGCGGAATCATCGCGATTCGATTGGACACAGGCGACGAATTGGTTTCAGCTTCGTTTGTTCAAAAAGGAGACAGTATTATGGTGGTTTCTTCAGACGGTCAATCAATTAGATTTGATGAATCAGATGTTCGAGAGATGGGACGAAGCGCTGGAGGAGTACGTGTTATCAGATTGGATAAAGATGTTAGCGTGGTAGGTGCTGATAGTATTAAAAAAGATGTAAGAGAAGCGCAGGTGTTTGTGGTCTCAGCAAACGGTTATGGAAAGAAAACTGAAATCGGTGAATTTAAAATTCAAGGACGAGGAGGTTCTGGTATTAAATGTGTAAAGGTGACTGACAAAACAGGTGATTTGATCAGCGCTCGAATCGTGACTACTGAAAACGAAGAGGCAGTAGCGATATCAAAGAAAAGCCAAGTCATCAGATGTGATCTAAATGAAATTCCATCTCTTGGGCGAGACACTCAAGGAGTGCGTGTTATGAAACTGCGTGAAGGAGATAGCCTTGCGTCCGTGATTACACTATAATAAGGTCGCACTCCAGTCGACACATATCGTGCGACATGATTTTGCAAAATCACATGTTCACCAAACCGGAAAAAAATATTTCAGAAATGCATATCGGCGAAGGCATGATCGTGGCCGATTTTGGTACGGGAGGTGGCGCATATATTTTGCCACTTTTAGAGCGTGTAGGTGAGTACGGAGAAGTTTTTGCAGTGGATGTTCAAGCAGTAAAGTTGTCCCGAATTTTAAATGAAGCAAAACGCTATGGGCACAAAAACCTAAGCGTTATCCACAGTGACCTCGAGTCGCGCGACGGTTCGCATTTGAAGGATCGATACTGTGATCGGGTTATTGTTTCGAATCTTTTCCATAAGATTGACGACAAGGATGCGGTTATTATAGAGGCACGCAGAGTACTTAAAAAGACTGGCATGCTTGTTATAATTGATTGGACGGATTCATTTAACCTTATTGGTCCTCACAAGGATTCGATTTATTCAAAAGGCAAAGCCATAGAAAGAGCAGAGAAGGCAGGGTTCAAGCTTTTCAAGGAATTCAATGCTGGAGACCACCACTACGGGCTGGTATTTAAACTTTTAAAACCTTAATGGTATAATGTAACTGCTTATGAAGTCCTTTCAAGTCATCCTCACAACAGTTTTTATCCTAATTGCGGTTGCAGGTGTAATTACTTTTGCATTTACCGGAGCAGCAAACAAACAATCCACACCCAAGGCTATCGTTTGGGGGTCAATTCCTCACCAGGATTTTATCCAGCTCATTTCGCATATAAACGTAAATGGTTCTGTGGTTGAAATTACTTATGAATATCACGATGCAAAGAAAATTGATAATGATTTTGTAAACGCACTAGCCGAGGGTAGAGGTCCGGATATTATAATTCTGCCTGATAACAAATTTCTTAAATATAAAAAGAAACTTTACAGTATTCCTTACGAGAATTTTCCAGAGAGACAGTATCTCGATACTTATGTAGATTCGGCAGATATCTTTTTGGGAAAAGATGGAGTATGGGCGGTACCTTTCATGATTGACCCCTTGGTTATGTATTGGAATAAGGCAACTTTTAATGCAGAAGGCCTCACGATGCCACCTGAAAAATGGTCAGAGCTTTCAGGTTTGGCTGAAAAAATTGTAAAGAAAAATCCAGTTGGAGGAATCAGTAGAGCTTTGGTTGCAATGGGGGAATATCGAAATATTAATAATGCAAAAGACATATTAACTACTTTGATTTTCCAATTAAGAAATCCAATGTCCACACCTTCCGAGATTGACCGTGAAGAAGTTAAATACATGGTTGATCAAAAGGGCGTAGGAGATGCAAGCTCCGCTGTTGATTTTTATGCGGCTTTTTCTAATCCATCGAGCCCTCTGTACAGCTGGAATCGTTCTTTTCCGAACGCAAGCGATGCATTTTCTGCAGGAGACTTGGCTCTATATTTTGGAAAGGCAAGCGAGCTTAATTCTATCAGATCTAGTAATCCCAACCTATATTTTGATGTGACAGAATTACCTTCATCAGATGATGTTGTGAGTGGTAGTCGAGTTAAGGCGACCATTTATGTTATGGCCTTGGTAAAAAATACCAAGAACCTTGGAGGGGCATTTTCGGCCCTCAATTATCTGACTAATGCCAACTCGCAAAAATTTTGGTCCGATTTGACAGGTCTTCCACCGGCAAGGCGAGATTTGTTGTCCACAGCGCCGAACAATCCTTTCCAAGCGATTTTTTACAAGTCTGCAATTCAATCTCAGACTTGGCTTGACCCAGAGCCTGATCAGTCAAGTCTGGCTTTCCAAGACATGATAGAATCTATATCGACAGGCAAGCTAAAATCAAACGAGGTCATAACACCATTTGTAGGTAGACTCAATAATATCTATAATACTAAATAATCCAACATGGCAACAACAGTAACAAGTAATTCAAATGCAATCTCAACTGTACTTCAACAATGTGATTCAAAAAAAGGCTGTGACTGGAATAATCTAGTGGATCTTTTCCAAGCAGTAATCCTCTTTGGTGTCTATCTTGCGACGATAGTGGTAGTTCTTGTACTTATCAAGACTGGATTTAAGATGATGACAACGGGCAGTCCCGAAGAATTAGCGAAGGCAAAGAGCAGTTTAACAAAAGTTCTTTTGGGGTACTTCTTCATGCTTGTGGGGTGGTTACTTGTAAAGTATATTCTTACACAATTTGGAGTCAGTAGTGATTACCAAATGTTGGCATCATGATATAATATTTTTATGAAATCTTTTTTAAATTTGAGCGTCCTAAGTTTTGTTGTTTTGTTGAATGTTTTTGCTTTGGGAGGGGTAGCACATGCCGCAGTCACTCAGACGGGTACTGTCACGGATGGGACTGGAACTTCGTGTGCAACTGGTACTGGAAAAATCTGTAATCCTATAAAGGCTACTTCTATCGATAGTTTACTATCGAGCCTTTTATCGATTGTTAAATTTGTCGCAGGTATTGTCCTTGTTATTTACTTTATATTAGCCGGATTCAAATATGTCACTGCAAGAGGAGATGAAACAAAAATTAAAGCAGCACATAATATGCTGACATGGACTGCTGTTGGAGGGGCGATTCTTTTGGGTGCGGAGGTGATTCAAAAACTTATCAGCGGTACTATTACACAATTGGGTACTGGACTATAAAATATCAATATGAAAAAACAAATAATAAAAATTGTATCTGTGCTAAGTCTAATTACAATACCCCCTACAACCTTTGCAGCCGCTACCAGCTTTGAGGCGCTTGTTGCTCAATTGATTGGTTACATCAAACTACTCGTTCCTTTTATTATTGCTCTCGCACTACTCGTTTTTATATGGGGAATTTTCAAGCTTGTTTTTTCAGCAGGAAATGATAAAGATCACACAGAAGGGATTAAATTCATGACCTGGGGTATTGTTTCTTTGTTTGTGATGGTTTCTGTTTGGGGACTAGTGGCAATTCTCACCAAAACCTTCTTTGATGGAAGTGTAGTTATTCCACAGCTCAAGACTACAATGTTAGTCAAAGAGACTGTATAATAGAGGGGTCGACTTTTTGATCAAAAGTCGCATTAATATTAATTAATCAGTAAACGTTTATTATGAAAAAATTATTGGCTCGCGGAGCAGTCTCTGCATTGGTATTGGCCCCAGCTTTGACTTTCGCACAGAACTTCGGTACGAATGGCTTCTTCGGTCTTTTGGATGCGGCCAACACACTTATCAATCGTCTTATTCCTTTCATTATTGCTCTTACGGTCTTGGTCTTCCTATGGGGAGTATTCAAGTTCGTTATTGCAAACGATGCGGAAAAGAGAAAAGAGGCTCGAGGTTACATGGTTTGGGGTATCGTATCTTTGTTCATCATGGTGTCAGTTTGGGGATTGGTGAACATCTTGGTTCGAACTTTCAGCTTGAACACTAACGCTCCGGCGCTTCCTCAGGTTCCTACGACTTATACAAGTTCTTAATCAAAATAAATGAGTAACACCGCAGCCGTCAGTAGTACCGCAATTCAATTCTTAAAAAATGTAAACAGGGCGATTATTAATCCCTTGATTGTATTGTTGTTTGGAATTGCACTTCTGGTATTTCTTTACGGAGTGTTCGAGTATCTAAAAGGAGGAGATAGCGAAGATGGCAGAAGCAAAGGAGCTCAGCACATGTTTTGGGGGATCTTCGGACTCTTCATTATGGTGTCGGCTTTGGGGCTTGTTAACTTCATCGCAAATAGTGTCGGCGCAGATACATCGGATATAAAACAGGTGGTTCCTCTGTGATTTCGGAGCGGTAAGGCAAAAAGCGCTAATCGAAAGGTTGGCGCTTTTTGTTTTGGGGTCGCGCTTCAATGGACATTGCGCGACATAATTCTGCAGAATTAAAAGTGCGCCGGTGAGATAAACTCACCAGCGCACTGTGTGCTGCTTACAGCTTTTTTGGAATTCCGCAATAGGTCACGAGGACCCGTACGGATTCCGGACCTCCAGCGGATGAGCCCATGCCCACCCGAACGTACACCTGCTCGGGTGTCCGTATCTCGAGGGCCATTGCGGCCTGGAGGGACATGACTGGGGTCCACTTACCTCCAGGAAGGCTGATCTGCCCATAGAGGTATTTCTCCTCTGCGGGGTTTTCAGCTTTGATGTCCAGGGTGGTCCAGGGCTTACCGGGGATGGTCGTCCACTGGTTTTGGCGCAGGATGGTGTTGTCACCAATCGCGAACGCCCCGTCGCTGATCTTGCCTCCGATGGGGACAAGGGCGTATGTCCAGACGAGCCATCCGACGAGGAGGAATCCTCCTAGTGGGAAGAGGATGTCCCAGAAGAAGTTGCTGGCGGCTTTGCCGATCTTTCCCGGGGTTTTTGGATCTCCCCCCGAGAAGAGGGGCTGCATTGGTTGGGTGGTCATTTCTTCCCACCTCCTTTGTGGATGTTGAGTGCCTCCGCCGCAAGGTCAACAATCGCGCCGAAATACGGGTTGATACCCAACTTATCCTTGTACTCCTGTATCCGATCAACAACTCCATCTGCTTCTGTTTTCCTTGATGTGGCACCCAACTCCTCAATTTTCTGTTGCTGGATCGCCTTGATCATCTCCGGATCGGGGTCGATCTTGCGGATCTTGATCGACTCGATTTCGACGCCGATGTTGTCGAGGAGTTTTTTTGGCCGCATATTCCTTTCCGCATTCAACTCACCATCTTCATCCTGACCGGGATTGGGAAGATCGAGGGGGTCTTTTCCCTCTACTAAACCCTTTGCCCTGTGGTCCACTTCTTCCTCCACAATGTCTTTGCGTTCGCAAATCATTGCCGGGTCAATCACTGCCTTGTTTGTCCTCTCTTCTCGCAGGACCACATCTCGCACCAGTGCAGTTATAACTGCTACCACGGCGCTCTCGGCTTCCTTGAGATCAGGATAGTCGAGAATGCGATGACTGCTCACGTGATACGTGACAGTTAAAGCCACATGCAGGTAGATTGCGCCTTTATTTGAATCAATAGTGACTTCAGAACCATCTTTTCTGATCACGACAAGTTTCTGGTTGTCATCTTTGACCAACTTGAAACTCCCAGACTGGACAGCGAATGGGCTTTCGGCTGTTCCAATGTGAATCACCTGCTGCCCGGTTGGGTACGGCATCCATGTGACGAGGCCGAAGGGCCACTTTATAGTGAGGCCTTCTCCGGAGATGTCCAGTTCTTCCTTGCCCGGTTCAACCTCAACCCGACCACCGAGCCACAATTTGATGGCGCAGTGGTTGGTCGGGACTTTCTCCAAGTTGGAGAGGATCCAGAAGATTACTCCGACCACCGCGAGAACGGCTTGATAGCCGATGAGTCCGAGAATTCCGAGGAGCCACTCGACTCCGAGAAGTGCCAAGAAAATGGCACCCCCGATTGCGAAATGGGCGATGACGCCGTCCGTGAGGATCGCTTCGTTTCCAAGTTTCGTTCTGTTCATTTTTTTCAACGATCACATCACTCCTGTCAGGGAGCGATTTGATTCGCTCCTTTGTTTGTGTTTTTCTGCTGTTGTTAGGGTGAACCGATAGGGGAGAACTTGCTCCACTACACGGTTTCTGAACACTTCTGACAAAGAGTTCTTTCTGCATATATTATAGCATGTAAACTAGGTATTTGTCAAGTTAAAAAAGCCCTAAAAATAAGGCTTTTTTAACAATAATTTGTGGGCGAGAAGGGACTCGAACCCTTAACCCTTGCGGGACCAGTTCCTAAGACTGGCGCGTATACCAATTCCGCCACTCGCCCATGTTCCGATTGAAATCGGGTGCGCCTAGTAGGATTTGAACCTACGACCGTTCGCTTAAGAGGCGACTGCTCTACCAACTGAGCTATAGGCGCGTAGTTTCGATGATAGCAAAAAAAATGGTGCGGAGCAATGAAGAATTTGGCAGATTAAGTTACAATAGTGGTGATGAACAAAAAGAAGCTTTTAGAGAAATTGATTTCAATTGGGATTATACACAAACAACCGGTAGTTTTGCGCTCCGGAAAAGTTGCTGAATTTTACTGTGATATTAAAAAGGCGTTCGGGGAATCGGAAATATTAAATGGTTTAGCTGATGAAATAGGAAAGTTGCTTCCTAAAAATACAACAGTGATTGCGGTTTCGGGTTATGGTGGCTTACCACTAGGAGCAGTGATTTGTTCTAGACATAATAAAAAGCTTTGCGCGGTGAGAAGTAAGGAAAAAGATCATGGGAAGGGAGGGTTGATTGATGGTTATGTTCCAAATAAAAAAGATAAGGTTGTAATTGTGGATGATGTTTTGACTTCGGGGAGTAGTGTTAGAGAAGTAATTGAAAGTTTGAAGTCGATTGGGATCAAAGCGGAGAGGGCAGTGGTTGTTGTGAAAAGAGGAGATCCAGTTTTAAAGATAAAATATGATTTTGTATTTGAGATTGGAGAAATTATAAAGGTAGGTGAGCAGGTTGTCACCCATTGACAATTAATTCCAGGAATTCAGTTGAAATCTCTCTGAGTCGGCCAATTTAATTGTCAATAATTGTCAACGGGTAAGCCGGGTACGCATGTTTCTAAATCACACCTATTTTTCTTCCATCTTTTTGTGCTCGGGGTGGGACTCGAACCCACACGACTTTTAAAGGTCAGAGGATTTTAAGTCCTCCGTGTCTACCATTCCACCACCCGAGCGTATTCTGTTTTGGAGGCGTAGGCCGGGATTGAACCGGCGCATAACAGTTTTGCAGACTGTCGCGTTAACCAGCTTCGCCACTACGCCATGTTGCTATTTTACGTTTAAATGAGGGCTAGTCAACTTTGTTTTCGCTGAATTCAACTTTGAAGTGCACCACTCATCATTTGTAATGGTGTCTTCCAGCCAAGGCGTTTCCTCGGTCTGGTGTTGAGTAAATATTCAACTCTC
>JAYSWB010000038.1:0-13815 GCA_043718245.1 bacterium | reverse complement strand
ATATTTTACGTCACAAGGCAGACGAGCCAACTTGGGCCGATCGCGATCGACTAGTTTTATCAAATGGCCACATCTGCCCGGTGTTGTATGCAACTATGGCACACAGTGGATATTTTCCAGTTCCAGAATTAAAGACATTGCGAAAATTTGGATCGCGATTGCAAGGTCATCCTCACCGAGAATTTTTACCCATCTTAGAAAACAGCTCGGGACCTCTGGGTTCGGGGCTTTCACAGGCAGTTGGAATGGCAATTGCGGACAGGATGGATAATGGAAAAGTCAGTAAAAAATTTATATATTGTCTTCTTGGTGACGGGGAATTGGACGAAGGGCAGAATTGGGAAGCGGTGATGTTGGGCGCAAAAGAAAAACTTGGGAATCTTATTGCAATTGTCGATAGGAATAATATTCAGATTGACGGATTTACTGATGGCATTATGCCATTAGCACCTCTATTTGATAAGTTTAAAGCTTTCAATTGGCATGTGCAAGAAATTGATGGGCACGAAATGCGTTCAATTGAAACTGCGATTGAAACTGCAAAGGCAGTCTCTGATAAACCTTCAATTATTATTGCGCATACGGTGCCAGGGCGCGGGGTTTCATATATGGAAGGGCGATATCAGTGGCACGGAAAAACTCCTAATGCAGAGGAGGCGAAGGTGGCGCTAGAAGACTTGCGAACTTTACATGGTCGAATAGTAGGAGAACACCAATAATATGAACTTAAACCCAAAAATTTTTGATAAAGATATTGAACAGCTTCCAATCCGAAAAGGTTTCGGAGACGGTTTAGTTCTAGCTGCAGAGAAAAATAAAGACATAGTTGGACTTTGCGCTGATCTAACAGAATCGACAATGATGCATCTATTTAAAAATAAGTTCCCTGAAAGATTTATTGAAATCGGAGTGGCAGAGCAAAATTTAGCATCGGTAGCGTCAGGAATGGCTGCTATGGGGAAAATCCCTTTCATAAGTTCATATGCCATGTTCAGTCCGGGGCGCAATTGGGAACAAATTCGTACAACTATTTGTTACAACGACCGCAAAGTTATTATTGCAGGGTCCCACGCGGGAATCTCAGTCGGTCCGGACGGTGGAACGCATCAGGCAGTAGAGGATATTGCCATTACTAGGGTTATTCCCAACATTACAATCATTTCTCCTTGTGATGCGATTGAGGCGAGGAAGGCAACGTTGGCTTGTGTAGAGAATAAAACACCTGTCTACTTACGATTGGCAAGAGAAAAAACTCCAGTCATAACAACTGAAGACACACCTTTTGCAATCGGAAAAGCACAAATTTTTTATGAAGCGAACAAGGCACTATTAAAGAAAGAAAAAATTGATGTAGGAATTATTGCAACAGGTGCATTGGTTTTTAAAGCAATTATGGTAGCAAGAAATTTAGAGAAGAAGGGAATTGCTGTAAATGTTTTAAATCTTTCAACAATTAAACCTTTGGACACAGAGGCAATCCTAAATTTAGCAAAAGAAGCTGGTGCGATTGTGACAGTAGAAGAACACCAAATTGCAGGGGGAATGGGAAGCGCGGTTGCGGAATTTTTAGCTAGTGCCTTTCCAGTTCCAATCGAATTTATCGGAGTTCAGAACAAGTTTGGACAGTCAGGAACGCCGGAGGAGTTGATTGAGTATTATGGAATGGGTGAATCGCATATTATGAAAGCGGCGGAGAGGGTGATGGGAAGGAAAATTTAACTAAATCGCCCGCGGTTCCCAACCTACCGGCTGCTTCTTCATAAAACTCTCTAATTTTTCATCCGTCAACAATCCTTTTTGTGCGCCAACATATTCGCAAACACTCATGGAATTTATCGAGCCGTGCTTCATGGCCGTACCTACATCTAATCCATTCAAAATCGCGATTGAAAAAGTAGAAGCAAATGCATCTCCCGCACCTGTCCTCTCGTAAGCCGGCTTATCGTCAGGGTAGATTGGAAGATGCGCTGGCTTTCCATCAATATAAGTATATGAACCATCAGGACCATCAGTGATTACCGGTAGTTTTACTCCCAACTCTTTAATTCCAGCAAGTAATGTTGCGACGGCTCGGCTATCTGTTCCTAAAATAATCTGTGCTTCTTCTACGTTACAGAAGAATAATTCAGCTCGTTTGTAGATTCTTTCTAATGCCTTTGCACCGAATTTGATCTGAAAAGTTCCCGGCTGGAACACCAATCGAATATCAGGATGCGCATCCAAGTAGCCTGCAATTTCATCATGAAAAGGCAAAGATTTCTCTCCAAGAGAGCTTAGGTAAAGCATTTTTGGTGATCCAATATCAGGCATTTGAAGAGGGTAGTCTTCATGTTTTATTAAAATTGTGCGATCTTTTTCAAACCATAAAACATAATGGTAATTTGTTGTAAGACCCTTATTTATAGTCACATAATCAGTAGATACCTTTTCCTGTTCCAATCTTTTAATACATTCTTTTCCATGTTGGTCATCACCAATATTCACGATTAATCCAGATGAAAGGCCCAGACGCGCTGCAGCAACCGATGCGTTTGCGCTGTTTCCAACTGCTGGAATTTCTTCTGCTGATTCAAAAGGAATTTTTTCTCCAAACGGCATGCACAATTCTCTTTTACTGGAAGTATCAGTAGTTATATGTCCATTTTTTAGTCTGATAAAGGAATCGATAACAATGTCTCCGAGTGCAACAAAGTCTAGTTCATTTTTCATATAATATATTGTATCAACCCTAGGTGCATAAAGCACACTTGACGCGTGGATAATGGGGTTGTAGTATTTCATCTGGCCTGTTCCTTACCAATTTAAGTGTTTCCCTCGAAACGACAAATCACTTTCTCTCTCCGAGGGTGGTTGATTTGTCGTTTCAAGGGGGGTATACCTTGCATTCGGCAGACAAGCAAAAAAAACAACCAAACCAACAAACAGTATGAGCCTCGCCACCACCACCACAGCCAAGAAAATGCAAGTCGCAAAACCAATGACGAAACCCGAGGAATTCCGAGGGGAACTCATCCGGAAAGAAAAAGGGAGCACGACCGTGTGCTTCCAAGGTCTCAAGTCCGACACCGAAGTCACCGAACCGTTCTTGCGGGAAAGCCTCAAGCGATTCGGGAGCACCCCGGAACAGTCGTGCGTTCCGTTCAAGAAGCTCGATGAAATCCCCAGTGACCTCGCCTACATCCTCAGCGAGATTCGTGTGGAAGATTCACCGCGCCTCGAGAGCTACCTCGTCATCGGCCAAAACGGCGGCAAACCTGCAGGCGTCGAAGTCTGCTTTACGGCTGGTCGGCCGTACGTCTTCGCGAAACGAAGCGTGAAAGGTCTCAACCGCGCATTCGTCGCGGGACTCGTCTTCCTCAATTCGGGGAAGGTCTCCAAGTAGTAATCCCGGCGTACTTGGCGCCAGGCTTCACATAGCACCGTAAGGTGCGAGGTATGACACCAAGAAACACCCACAAGTTACTATCACCACAGCCTCTTCCCAGTAAATCATACCTGGGGAGAGGCTGTAACTTTATCTCCATTTTTTGATACAATGATTAGATATGAACACAGTATTTTCAAACGGACTCACATATCGGGAAACAATTAACAAGGCGCGCGAGCAGAAACTTTCAATTGGACATTTTAATATTTCAAATCTCGAAGGTTTAAAAGGCATAGTACAGGCTGCTATTAAGTTAAACGTACCAGTCATAATCGGAGTATCCGAAGGTGAACGGGATTTCGTCGGAGTCAAACAAACTGTGTCATTGGTTAAAGCTTACAGAGAACAATATAATAATCACCCAATATTTTTAAACGCAGATCACACTTATTCATTTGAAAGAGTGAAAGAAGCAATAGACGCAGGTTTCGATTCAGCAATTATTGATGGGGCCAAACTTCCAATGGATCAAAATATTTTAATTGCGAAAAAAGCAGTAGAATATGCAAAAAAGATTCGCGAGACGACAGGGCGTGATGTTGTCATTGAAGGTGAGATTGGATATATCGGAACTTCTTCAAAAATTTTAGATGAAATTCCTGATGGAGTAACCGTCACGAGTCTTGAGGAGGCCAAGGCTTTCGTCGCTGCAACAGGTGTAGACATGCTCGCACCTGCGGTTGGAAATGTTCACGGAATTTTACGAAGCGGTGTGAACCCCGCGCTACGAATTGATCTCATCAAGCAAATTTCAGAAGGTTTAAACATGCCTCTTGTCCTTCATGGTGCGTCTGGTATTAGCTCTGCGGACTTGGAAAATGCTTCTCAAAATGGAATGACAATTGTGCATTACAATACAGAATTGCGAATTGCATTTCGTGATGCGGTGAAAAAAACTTTAGAAAAGACACCGGATGAAGTAGCCCCTTACAAAATCATGGCTACATCTATTGAGGCTGTTCAACGAGTGGTTGAAGAAAAATTGAAAATAATGAATCGGATGAATTAATCAAATGAAACCAGAAATTTTAGAACAATTAAGGGCAGTATTTAATGGTGATATGTATACAGATCCGGTTGTTTTAAAACAGTACAGTCGAGATGCCAGTGTGTGTGAAATAATTCCTCAGGTTGTTTTATGTCCAAAGACAATGGGGGATGTTAAGTCGATTGTGAAGTTTGTCTCAAATAATCAGGGATTATCAATTACAGTTCGTGCGGCAGGAACAGATATGTCTGGCGCAGCGATCGGTGAATCAATTATTTTGGATGTAAATAAATATATCCAAGGAGTTAAGAGTTGGGGAGTGATTGGAAAAGACGAAGCGGAAATAACGGTTTTACCAGGGACTTTTTATCGTGATTTTGAAAAAGAAACCATGTCACGAGGGTTTTTCCTACCAAGCTATCCCGCCTCAAAATTAATTAATACGGTCGGCGGGATGGTTGGAAATAATTCAGCCGGAGAGAAAACCCTAACCTATGGTCAGACAGAAAAATACGTAAAAAGTTTAAAAGTAATTTTACGAGATGGAAATGAATATGTCATAATGCCTTTAAATAAAGAAGAGTTGGATAAAAAATTATCGCAAAATGATTTAGAAGGGGAGCTTTATAAATCTGTTTGGAAAATTGTGTCAGAAAATGCAGATGAAATTAAAAATGCAAAGCCAATTACTTCGAAAAATGCAGCAGGCTTTGCACTGTGGAACATTTGGAATGATGAAAATTTTAAGGAATCTGCGAACTTTTTTGATTTAACAAAAGCAATTGTGGGATCGCAAGGGACTTTAGGGATTGTCTCTGAAATTACTTTTAAACTTGTACCAGTACACCTAAAATCTCAAATGTTAGTCGTTTTTATGCCCTCCCTCGACCCAATTGGGCCACTTGTTAAAGACATTTTGCCATTCGCACCAACCAGCCTTGAATCTTATGACGAGGAAACCATAAAACTTGCAGTGAAATATTTTCGTGATCTACCATATCAAGGGAAACTATTAAGTTTTCTAAAATTGGCATGGAACTTTAGACCAGAATTTCAAATGGTACGATCAGGTGGGCTTCCCAAGCTTGTGTTGTTGATTGAGTTTACCGGAGACTCTGACAGTGAAATTTCAGAGAAGATAAAAAAATTAAATATTGTCATAAAAGAAAAATATTATTTAGAAACTGAACATGTTACGAATCCTTCCAAAGCAAAAAAATATTGGACTATTCGAAGAGAGAGTTATAATTTGCTTCGAAAGCATGCCGAAGGTAAAAAAATCGCCACTTTTATCGAAGACGTAATTGTGCCACCGGAACACTTACCAGAATTTATTCCACAATACAGAGAGATTTTAAAATCATATAATTTGACCTACAGTATTGCCGGCCACGCTGGGAGCGGTAATTTTCATGTATTTCCTCTAATGGATTTTAAAAATCCACAGCATATCGATGATATTATCGAAATATCAAAGAAAGTTTACAACTTAGTCACACAATATAAGGGTTCCATTACTGCAGAGCACTCTGATGGTATCATCAGGGCTCCGTTTCTCTCGAAAATGTTTACGCCAAAAACTCTCGAATTGTTTGTAGAGTTGAAAAAGGCTTTTGACCCGCAAAATATCTTTAATCCAGGGAAGAAAGTGGGTGCGACGGTCGAATACTTCAAAAACCATATTATTAGGGAATAGCCTGCCCCAAGGGTACTGCTTTTTGATAAGTCAAAAAAGGGCTTGATTTCCTCCTCAAAATATATATACTTTCAGAACTATGATATCAATCACTTTAGAAAAGCGCGCAGCAGGTGCACAACTTGGCTCTTTACGAACATCTGGAAAGATTCCTGCTGTTATGTATGGCCCTAAAAACCCTGCAGAATCAGTCTCTGTAAATGAGGGTGAATTCATCAAAGCCTTCCGTCAGGCCGGTGAATCAACTGTAATCGTTGCAAATTTGGATGGCACTGAACACGAGACTCTGGTCCACGACATGGATTTGGAACCTGTTTCAGGAAAAATCCGCCACATTGACTTTTTAGTACTTGAAAAGGGAAAGAAAATTACACTCCATGTTCCTCTTGAATACGTTGGAGATTCAGCCGCTGTTAAGGCCGGCGCACTTCTTGTAAAGGTTGTTTACGAAATAGAAATCGAAGCTATGCCAAAGGATCTTCCTCACAATATCGAGGTGGATATTTCTACTTTGGTAGATCTTGAATCACAGATCAAGGCCTCTGATCTAAAACTTCCAGCTGGTGTTGAACTTAAAACTGATGCTGATGAAATTATTGCGATTGTGTCTGCTGCCAAGGAAGAAGTAGAAGAAGTAGCCGCTCCGGTTGACCTATCTGCTATCGAATTGTCTGAAAAGAAAGGAAAGAAGGATGAAGAAGGTGCTCCTGCTGAGGAAGCTACTCCTGCAAAATAAAATCATTTTTTGACAAGTAGGCATAGATTGGTAAGTATAGTAATATCCAAACGTCTATGCTCTTGAAGCTCACTTCTCATTTTCAATTACGAATGGTAGAAAGAGGTATAAATCTTGATCATGTTAAGCGAGCTATCAAGAATCCAGATTTGCTAGAGGATGCTTTTGATGAAAAACTGAAGGCGACAAAAGAGGTTGATGGTAAAACGATACAAGTGATATACTACAAAGAAGGTTTCAAAAGCAGGGAGATAACTTATATAGTCATAACAGCCTATTATTTGATATAAATAAAATGAAAATAAATTACGATAAAGTAGCTGACGCAATTTACTTCTCTATTAAAATAGGTAAGGTGGCTAGAACAATACCTGTAAATGAACATTTAAACATCGATGTTGATATTCACGGGGAAACCATAGGTATCGAGCTACTAGAAGCTTCTTCAAAACAAGGATCAGAATTAGAAAAGATGGTTAGAACCGGTGTTCCGGTTAATATTGTTAATGGGACACCTATTCCCGCGTAGAATTTCAATATAAAGATATCGATGTTATAATAGCTACCAATGAAGCGTTTTTTATATTGCCTAACTGTTATCTCGTTAATGTGTAGTGCTCCTTTTGCATTTGCCCAAAGCACAAACCCTGCCCTTACCCCTGACCAGGAAAGGGTGCTTCGTGAAGAACTTGCCCAAATTGAAAGGCAAATACAAGAACAGCAGGTTATTTTGAACCAAAAGCAAGGTGAAGCCACCGCGTATCAAAACGACATCGCAAAGCTTGATGCCAGAATTAAACAGGCCAAACTTAAAATTCGAGCCCACGAGATTGCTATTCAAAATCTAGGAAAAGATATTGAGGTCAAGAAAAACACCATCCAGTCCCTTAGCGAAAGAATAGAAAAAAGTAGAGATTCTTTGACCCGAATTTTACAGCGTACACAGGTTCTCGACAGCTTTTCTACAATTGAAGCAGTGCTCTCTGGGCAAAAAATGTCAGACTTTTTCGTCGACCTGGGCAACTATTCAAATATCAAAAAGGATCTTAAGGTACTTTTAGATGAAATTTCATCTGCCAAAGCACAAACCGAACAGGTAAAGCAGGAATTGGACACCAAACGTAATCAAGAAATTTTCACCAAAGTAAACGTGGAGGAAGAAAAAAAATCTATCGAGGCGTCTGAAAAAGAAAAAAAGAAACTTCTCAGCTTGAACAAATCACAGCAGGCCAAGTATCAAAGTGAAATTTCTAATAATCAAGCGAAGGCGACTCAGATTCGAAATGCTCTTTTCCAACTTCGAGATTCGGCCGCAATTAAATTCGGGGATGCTCTAAATTATGCCAAGAGCGCCTCGCAAATCACAGGTGTTCGCCCTGCATTTTTACTGGCTATTATTCAACAAGAAAGCAACCTTGGTGCCAATGTCGGTTCTTGTTATATGACCAATATGACAACAGGAGATGGGGTTGGAAAAAATAGTGGTAATCCTTTTGAACAAGTCATGAAGGCTCCCCGAGACACGGTTCCATTTAAAACTATTACAGAAGCATTAGGGCGGGATTGGATGAAGACTCCAGTTTCATGTCCAATTGGAAGCGCCAGATATTACTCTGGACGTGGCTTCGGAGGGGGTATGGGACCTGCACAATTTATCCCTTCAACGTGGGTATTGTTTGGAAATCGCGTTGCAAGCGCTCTAGGAAAGGCCAGTTCTGATCCCTGGGCACCACAGGACGCACTAATGGCGTCATCTATGTACTTGGGAGACTTGGGGGCAGGGGGAGGAACGGCAGCCGAGAAAAATGCTGCTTGCAAATACTATTCGGGACGCTCTTGCACAAGCTCAACGATATTCTACGGTAACCAAGTTATGTCGAGGGCGGCCACTTTACAGGCCAATATCGACATATTGCAGAATTCCTAATCTTCTGATAATATTCGATGACTTATGAAAACAGAAATCCACCCAGAATATAACAAAGACGCCGTTTTTACCTGCGCATGCGGAGCGGTTTATAATATGGGTTCAACTAAAAAGGACGTAAATGTTGAAATTTGCTCTAATTGCCACCCTTTTTACACTGGACAGGAAAAGGTATTGGATACAGCCGGCAGAGTAGAAAAGTTCAAAGCTCGAGCAGCTAGTACTAAGAACGCCAAAAAGGCAAAGTAACTTAGTCAAGAAAAAACCACTGTTGTTTTTCAATAGTGGTTTTTTCTTTTATACTTAACACTATGGACATAGACGCGCTTAAAAAAAATCACGAGACCAATTATCTCGCTACAGAATATGAAAGACTCGAAAAAGAAAAACGAGAGGTTTTATTAATGGGAGAGGGTGATCCTTCTATGAAAGAAATGGCAGAAGAGGATGCAAAAAATCTAGATGTACAAATTGAGGATATTAGAGGAAAAATTCAAGGAATCCTGGACAGAGATAAAGAAGAAGATGAGTTTCCATCCGAAGTGATTTTAGAAGTGCGCCCAGGAACGGGAGGGGAAGAAGCCTCTCTTTTTGCGGAAGAACTTTGCAATATGTATTTAAAGTTCGCTTCAACCCGAGGTTGGCAATCGCAAACAATCGATATTTCAGAAAGTGAATCAGGCGGATACAAGCTTGCTTCATTTGAACTGAAAGGAAAACAAATTTACAAATATATGAGGTACGAAACGGGTGTGCACCGCGTACAGCGAGTGCCTGCAACTGAAAAATCGGGCCGTATACACACCTCGACTGTGACGGTGGTAATTCTGCCACTAAAGAAAAAAATCACTGTAGAAATCAATCCTGGGGACATTGAAATGGAGTTCTCACGCTCTGGTGGTGCCGGAGGACAGAATGTAAACAAGGTAGAGACAGCGGTGCGTTTAATTCACAAGCCAACAGGAATTGATGTCCGCTCTACAAGTGCCCGAAGCCAGCTTAAAAACCGCGAACAAGCCATGCAGATTTTGATGGCAAAATTGCAATTATTAAAAGAAGAAGAAGAAGCTAAAAAATACGCTAAAAATCGCAAGGACCAGATTGGAACAGGGGATAGATCTGAAAAAATCAGGACATATAATTTTCTACAGGACAGAATTACGGACCACAGAATTAAGCAATCATGGCACAGTATTGAACGCGTGATGTTAGGGGAATTTGGTCCAATTATGGACGCACTGCAGAATTTTAATGGGGAGGTGGGTGAGGCGGAGGATGAGGAGTAATTTGTATTAGTGTATAATGCTCCCACATTTTATATGAAAGAAGAAAAATCAATCCAAAAAAACACCACTGCCGAATTCCTTATTTTTACTGCTGAAAAAGGGAACCCAAAAATTGAGGTTAGGGTAGAAGGCGAAATGGTGTGGCTAACCCAGAAGCTTATGGCGGAGTTGTTTGATGTTGATGTCAGAACGGTCAATGAACACCTCCAAAATATCTTTAAAAGCCAAGAATTAAAGGAAGATGCAGTTATCCGGATTTTCCGGATAACTGCCAAAGATGGAAAGGGTTACGACACTCAACACTACAACCTCGACGCTGTCATTGCCGTAGGCTACAGAATAAACTCGAAACGTGCCACCAATTTCCGCATTTGGGCAACACAAGTCCTCCGTGAATTTATTATCAAAGGATTCGTACTTGATGATGAACGATTGAAACAAGGAAAAAAACTATTTGATAAAGATTATTTTAAGGAACTTCTAGAAAGGGTCCGTTCCATCCGTGCGAGCGAGCGTCGAATTTATCAACAAATAACAGACATTTTTGCCGAATGTAGCATAGATTATGAAAAGGATTCTGATATTTGCCATGAATTTTATGCCATGGTCCAGAATAAATTCCACTTTGCTATTACAGGCAAGACAGCTCCTGAAATAATTTATAGCAAAGCAGATGCAAATTTACCTAATATGGGACTTGCGACATGGAA
Source organism: bacterium (assembly GCA_043718245.1). Taxonomy (GTDB): domain Bacteria; phylum Patescibacteriota; class Minisyncoccia; order Phycocordibacterales; family CAIZLB01; genus JBAXAB01. Next base: position 3,045 of record JAYSWB010000038.1, on the reverse strand, counting down.
AAAATCTCCGACAGGTAGAATTCTACAATCGGATGTTACAGTGGCTAAAAATTATTTGGAAGAAAAAGAAATTAAAAAGCTTGAACGAACTGTCACAGGTTTTTTTGATTATATCGAGGGTCTTATTGAAAGAAGTAATACCTTTACCATGAAAGAATTTTCACAGAGCGTTGACAAGTTTTTGACTTTTAACGAGTACAAAATACTGGATGGAAAAGGAAAAATTTCCAAGGCAAAAGCTGACAAAAAGGCCACTACCGAATACAATAAATTTAATAAATCTCAGAATATAGAATCAGACTTTGACCGAGAGGTGAAAAAGATAATTGATTCAAACAAAAAATAGGGTCATTGTAGTCATCCTCCCACAATCAGTATATAATCACCCCAATGAACCAAAAAACCTTTCACTTCATAGCTGGAATGCCACGTTCAGGCTCAACCCTCCTTTGTAACATCCTTGCCCAAAATCCACGGTTTCACACAACAGGAACCTCTGGAATTATGGATGTCATGTTCAATGTCCGAAATGTCTGGGACAATCTGATTGAGTTTAAAGCCGCACCAGATGAGGCCGCTAAAACTCGGGTGCTCCGAGGGATTTTAGAAAGCTATTATTCAACTCAACCTAATCCTGTCGTATTCGATAAATGCAGGGGGTGGCTCTCACTTCTTGAAATGGCAGAGGCAGTTTTAGGCAGAAAAGCCAAGGTTTTAGTACCCGTGCGTGACCTCCGTGATGTCTTGGCAAGCTTTGAAAAACTGTGGAGAGATAAATCGAAAACTCGACAAGTAGGCCAAGAATCAGCAAATTACTTTCGTTTTCAAACAGCACAGGGAAGAACCGAGGTCTGGATGCAACCTGATCAACCTGTGGGTTTGGCCTATGCGAGGATTACGGATGCACTTAATCGCGGATTTGGTGACAGAATGTTCCTAGTTGATTTTGATGATTTGACAAGAAATCCAAACGAGACGATGAAGGCAATTTACAACTTTTTAGATGAACCATTTTTTGAGCATGATTTTGAAAATGTAAAACAGGTGACATGGGAAGATGACAGCGTACATGGTTTTGCAGGACTTCACGATATTCGTCCAAAAGTGGCACCAATTGAACCGCAGTGGCCAAAAATCCTCGGTCCTTTTGCAGAAAAATACGATGAATTAAATTTTTGGAAAAAGAGATAGGTTTCTATAACAAAGCTTTTAGAATCTTCCCTGCAGAAAACAATCCGTCCGTTTTGTATGGATGCTCGCTCCAAACTCCGGAAATATTATATTGTTCCAAGTAGGAATTAGGATGGTGTCGAAACTCTTCTTTTAATTCTGGAAAAAGGTTTGTGTGTATGTCGTATCCAAAAACTTTTGGATCATTCACTATCCAAACCACAACAGCAGGGAGTCCCAAAGCAGCACACGCATGTTGGAAAATCGAATCCACCAATAACCTCTTTTCGCTAAATTTTAATGCACATAAAGACTCGCGGAGTGTAAATGGAATATATTCCGCTCCAGAGATTTGAACTTGATTATTTCGCTTGATTTGAATAGTCCGGTAGCCTTTTTCATTCATTTTTTTAACCACTTCCTCGGCAATTGATAACGGCAAATCCCTGGCCCATGATATTGGATAAGGTTGATTTTCTGGTCCACCAGAAGCCTGAATGAAAAATAGTGGTCGATTGTCTTTACCTTCTTTTAAGCCCAACTTTTCTTTTACAGTTTTCTCCTCCTCATCTGTAAAGTACAATTTTGGCTCTGCCTTTTTGTATTTTATCCCACAAAGACTGGTCCAGATCTCTATCAAATGCCGTCTTCTATAAAAATAATCGTCGGCATTATATGGATCTAATTTAAATATTTTGACATCCTTGTCTTTTACATAATCTCTGTAAAAAAACGCTACTTCCTCTGGATTTATCACCTTATTAACATCAGGATTATTTTCCCAAATAATTTTCCATGGCGTTGAAATGATAATCTCGTCTTTTGGATAAGTTTTACGAATTTGCGCCACCACAGATGTTGCCATAATGTTTTTTCCAGCGCCACCCGCGATATTAAAGATAATGCTTTTCTTATTCATGTTATTTATTAGATGTATTCTCTATTGCATCAGTAATTTTTTCTACACTATAACTTTTATCAAGTGATGCAGGTAATTTCAAAAGATCCACACTTAAACCAAAACCATCTTTATATGAACCTGCAAAATCGGCAAGAGATTTATCAGAAAATTCGAGCATAATATTTTTGTGCATTTTGTAACCAACTGTTTCCGGATTTCCTGACACCCATGTAACTACAGATGCCATCCCCAAAGCCGCGGCTACATGTTGTCCCCATGAATCTACAAATAGCCGAGCCTTTGAATATTTTAAAGCACAAAGGGTCTGCCTAAAATCAAAAGTAATAGGAGTGGTCCCGCGCAAGGCAACACCACCCGCTTCTTTGATATGAATAGTTTTATAACCCCGTGCATTCATGACGGCAATCACCTCTTCTGCAATTGATATCGGCATATCAGTAGCCCAAAATTGAGGCATATCATCTCGGATTCTTCTTCTATTTGTTTCTATAAAAAACAGAGGCTGGTCTGATTTGGTCAGCTTTCCCATCGCTTCTTCCTCACGCCAAGTAAAATAAAGCGCAGGGAGAGACCCATCATAAGGTACCCCACAAAGATCACACCAAATTTTAATTAAATGTTTTTTGTCATATGCGTAATCGTTCGTCTGCATTGGATCATGTCTAAAAATCAAACTGTCTTTATCCTTAACAAAATCCTCATAAAAATATGATAAAAATCCAAATTTGTAGACTCGGTAGACATTTGGGTTATGAAGCCATATCTCGGGAATATGTGTTACTACCACAATCTGCCTTTTAGGCATAGCTTTTTTGATCGAAGAAACCACGGCGGTACCCATTAAGTTCCTTGATTCATCGCCCCCACATTCAAATATGCAAAATTGGTCTTTCATTAGGGAATAGTATACCAAAAACCCAAGTTATCCACCCCCCCCCACATTTGTTTTTACC